>DBXN01000153.1:216-23591 GCA_002309585.1 Verrucomicrobia bacterium UBA1211 | reverse complement strand
CCGGTCCGATCCCCGGCTGCCGAGGCAGGTCGCGGCGACCGACCGCGCCGGCCACCCCAACCCCTCGCAGACCGCATCGACCGCCGGCTCACCCAAAGCCGCCGCCGCGACACAGACCGTCTTCGACAGCCGGACATTCGGGCCGATCTCCCCGCCCGCGATCACACAATCCCGCAGTTCGCACCCTTCGCCCAGGTTCGCCGACCCCAGCACGACACTGTTCTCCCCCCTGACGCTCTTCGGAACCGAAGCGGAGGGCGCCACCGCGAAGAATCCGTCCGACTGCGGATTCGCGCGGTCTGTCCGCGGGTCATACAGCTCGCCGCCGGGCAGATCCCGCCGCAGCCGCTTCTTGACCTCGCCGTGAATCTGAAGGAAACGTTCCACCGTCCCCGCATCGGCCCAATAGCTCCCGGGGATGACCACGCCGTTGACGAAGCGGGAATCGGCCATCGCCGCCTCGAAGAGTTCGACCAACGTGCAGAAGGGTTTCTTGGGGGGAAGATAGCGGAGCACTTCCGGCGACAGCAGACTAACCCCGCAGAAGGTAAAGTTTCCGTCCAAACCCGCATCGGGGCTGTGGTAGCAGGTGATACGCCCCTTCCGATCCATCTCGACCGTCCGGGGACCCAGGTCCGACTCCAGCCACGCGGCGGCAAACCGCTCACCCGCGGCCAACGTCTCGACGAACGGATCCGGAACCAGGGAACAGGCCACATCCCCGTTCACGACCCAGAGCGGGTCATCCCCGATCCAAGCCTTAATCGGCCGCAGCGCGCCGCCCGTCCCCAGAATCTCCCGTTCCTCCGAAAAGGTGATATTCGCAGGTCCTTTGCGGTCGGCGAGGTAGGCCTTCAACCGTTCGGCCCGCCAATGGAGGTTGACCACGATCCGCTCCACGCCCCAATCCTCCAGCATCCGCAACGTCCGCTCGATCATCGGAACGTTCCACAGCGGCAACAGCGGTTTGGGACAGGCCGTCGTCAACGGGCGCATCCGGGTACCCAACCCGGCCGCCAAAACCAACGCTTTCTTCGGAATGGTCATTACGCACACCCCCGCCCGCTCCTCACGCTTCCCGTTTCCGCACGATCACCACCGATGCGTTCTGGAGGCCGGGAATGGCCTTCCGTTTCTCAACCCGGACCCGAACCGCCTGAATCCGGGCGTCAAACCCCAATGCGACCGAGGCGACCAGTCCCGCCGCGTGTTCGATCATACGGCAGCGCGCCTCGCGCAGCCGCGTCTGGATCGCGACCGTCAGCGCCGCGTAATCGACCGTATCCTCCAAACGGTCGCTCCGCTCAACCGCCGAGAGGTCCATCAGCAGCGTCACGTCCACCGAAAGGTATTGGTTGCGGTTCCGCTCGTCGGGCCGGTCCCCGATCACGCAGAACACCTCAATCCCATTCAATTGAAGCTGGTCGGGGCATGACGCCCCGGCCAGCCGATCGCATCCGAATTGATCCATACGTTATTTCTTCAGCAGCTTCGAGAAGGTGCCGTACGCCTTGTCCCAGGCCGCCGTGTCCGCCGGCTTGAAGGTCTTGATCGGGAAGGCGGATTTGATGAGCGGCATCGCGTGCTTGAGATCCGGAAGGATCCCCGCACCGACCGCCTGGACCATCAGGTTGCCGACCGCCGTCGCCTCTTTCGGACCCGCCAGAACCGGCACGCCGACCGAGTTGGCCGTGAACTGGTTCAGCAGCGCGTTGTTGCTTCCGCCGCCGACGATGTGGACCACATCCGTCGTCGTCTCCGTCACGCGGTTGATCGTCTCGTTGACGAAACGGTACTTCAACGCCAGGCTTTCGTAGACGATACGCAGCACCGTGCCCCGATCCTGCGGTGCCTTCTGTTTCGTCTCGGCGATGAAGCTGCGGATGGCCTGCTCCATGTTCGCCGGGTTGTAGAAGCGGGAATCATCCGGATCGATGAAGGCGGTGAAGGCCGGAGCCGCCGGTGTGATGGTATCCACCTCGGACCACTCCATCCGCTTGCCGTCCTCGATCTCCCAGATCCGCAGCAGCTCCTGCACAATCCACGTCCCCATGCAGTTGCGCAGGAAGCGGGTGTTGCCGATGCCGCCCTCATTGCTCAACCCCAGGCGCATCGCCTCGGGGGTCGTGATCGGCTTGCGGATCAGCTTGCCGACCAGGGACCACGTACCGGAACTGATGATCAACGCCTTCTTCGCGTTCTTCACCGGCGCGGCCGCGAACGCACTCGCGGTGTCGTGCGAACCGACCGCGATGAGATCAACTTGGTTCAATCCGCACAGCTCCGCCAGCTTCGGCTGGAGCTTACCGATCTTGGTGCCGGGCTTGACGATCTCCGGCATCAGCGCCGCGGGAATCCCCAACGCCTTCAGCATCTCGGTGCTCCACTTCGTCTTCTTCGCGTCCATCATCTGCGTGACACTCGCAAAGGTGGAATCGACCGCCGTACATCCGCCGAGGTAGTAGTAGAAGAGCGCGGGAATCGGCAGATAGACTTCCGCCAGCGCCATCAGCTCCGGCCGGCGCGTCGCCGCCCAGAGCATCTGGTTGGACTGGTTGAAGGGCTGGAAGTGGTTGCCGGTGATGGCGTAAACCCGCTCGGCGTCGATACGCGCCCGGACCTCATCGCACATCGTGTCCAACCGATGGTCGCGGTAGCAATAGACCTTGCCCAACACATCGCCGTCCTTGGTGATGAAGTGTCCGTCGGCGCCCCAGGTGTCAATGCCGATACCGTTCAGCTTCGAACCGTAAAGACGGCGGGAAGCCTGCAAACCGCGGATGATGTTCTGATAGATGCAGGTGTCGTCCCAGCAGGTCCGTTCCGTCACCTGGCCAGTCCGGTCCTTCAGGAAAAAGGGAACGCCCTCGTGCGCGAAACGGTGCACCTCCTCCATCCGGAATGTCCCGTCCCCGAAAAAGCCGACAAAACACTTCCCGCCCGAAGCGCCCAGATCCACCGCGAACAGTTTCTTCTCCGCCATCTCCAATTCCTCCGTAAGTCAAAATAGGGTTATGTCCAAACAACAAAACCATTTTAGCAACAAACCCTTTGAAAAGGCAACAGGATTCAACCGGGTTGTCCCGCCCAGCTGTATCGTTTCTTGCAATCGCGGGGTAGCCGTGATATGGTGTTACCGTTTGCAATGGAACGCAGGGAAGGGGAACACATGGAAAACCGAAGGAAACGCGCCTCGTGGTCGGGGCACATCGCGTTTGTGATCGCAGCGGCGGCATCCGCCATTGGACTGGGCAATCTGTGGCGCTTCCCCTATCTGGCGGCCCAATACGGCGGCGGGACCTTCATCCTGATCTATCTGCTTCTGGTCGTCACGCTGGGTTTCACCTTGATGGTCACGGAGATCACGATCGGGCGAATGACCCGCCAGAGCCAGCTGACCGCCTATGCGAAATTGGACCGGCGCTTCGGATTCATCGGCTTTCTGGGAACGGTGATCCCGATTCTGATCGTCCCCTATTACTGCGTCATCGGCGGTTGGGTACTGAAATATTTCATCACCTATCTCCAGATGGCACTCCATCCCGGCGTCAACCCGCTCGCCAACCCTGACGCTTTCTTCGACGGGTTCGTCGCATCGCCCTTCGCGCCGTTCGGCTACGCGATGATCTTCATCCTCCTGACGGCGGGTGTGATCGTCATGGGTGTGAAAAACGGCATCGAGAAGTCAAACATGATCATGATGCCGATCCTCTTCCTGATGGCGGTCGCCATCTCGGTCTACGTGATCTGCCTGCCGGGATCATCCGCCGGACTCGCCTACTACCTCATCCCGAATCTGGATGGCTTCCGGACGCCCGACGGGGCCTTCTCCCTCTCCCTGATGGGGAAGACCGTTTTGGGGGCGATGGGCCAGATGTTCTATTCCCTCTCGCTGGCGATGGGCATCATGATCACCTACGGCAGTTACATGCGGCAGGAGGATGCCATTGAGAAGGCAGTCCGCCGGATCGAGATCTTCGACACCCTGATCGCCGTCATCGCCGGTCTGATGATCATTCCGGTCGTCTATCTCTTCGCCGTCAAGACCGGCACCCCGGTCAAAGAGGCGATGAACGCCGGTCCGGGGCTGATGTTCAAAACCCTGCCGAAAGTCTTCGCCACGTTCGGCATAGGGGGCGTCTGGGTCGGGGCGGCCTTCTTCGTCCTTGTGGTATTCGCTGCCCTCACCTCCGCCATCTCCCTGATGGAGGCGTGCGTCGCCTCCGTCTGTGACCTGCTCCACCTCCGCCGGAAGAGCGCGACCTTCTTCACCGCCGCCCTTGTCGCCTTCCTCGCCGTTTTCAGCGCGATCGGCTACGGCCCCTGGTCGGGCATCACCCTGATGAAACTCCCCTTCCTGGACTTCTTCGACTTCATCACCAACTCCGTGCTGATGCCGATCGTCGCGGCCATCACCTGCATCTTCGTGGGATGGATCCTGAAACCGGAGGCGATACGGACGGAGGCGGTCTCCGGCGGCAACCGCTTCGCCGCATGGGGACTTTACCGCGTGATGGTGAAATACATCGCCCCGATCCTCATCCTTGCGATTCTCGTCTCCGAGATCTGCCGGGGTCTCAACATCGGGAAATGGTCGATCTAACGTAAAAGACGAAGGCGTCAGGATCCGGTCAGAGCGTCAGTCCCGGGATGGTGTCGCGCAACGCATCCATCTCGGAACGCCACCGGACGATGTCGATGTTCCGGTTGACCAGCTTGTCGACATCGACATTCGCCGTTTTCCACTCGTTGTATTTCTGACGGATCTCGGCGTACTGTTTGCTGATCGGGGCCTCTTTGACGCGCAGGGCGCGCAACTGATCCATCGCCTTCTCGCGGGCCAAGCCGGTTGACTGGTTCTGGATCTGCTCCAGTTTCTTCGCCTCCTCCACCAGCGCGGTATACTCCTTATAGAGCCGTTGGTATTCGCGGAAGTGGGGATTTTTCTCCGCCGCATTCACCAGAATGAGATCACGTTTAGCGGCGACCTGTCCCCGCAGGAGATAGTAGCGCTGAAGCGCGTCAAGCTGCTTCGGATGGAGTTTCTTGTACTCACCCGTGAAAAGCAGCGCATCCCCCTTCTTGATCAGATAGAGCGTCTCGGCGTTCTCCTTCCGGTTTACGAACTGACAGACCGCCATATCCCCTTTGGAGGAGGAAACGATCTTCTTGAAATGGAACAGCTCGCCGCCCTTCATCTTCCCCTGCGAAGTCCCGTTTTCCGTGTAATACGGCGTCTCTTTCATCACGATGCCCCATGTGGAGGCTTCGTTCTTCTTGGCGACACAGATCCCCAGATAGGCGGGCGGCTCAAAGAAGGTATCGGATGCGGAAGAATTCCCGCGTTCCGTTTTCGCGGACGATGGGGTTTCAGTCCGGTCGGACGACGGAGCCGCCGGCTCCTGAACCGCTTCAGGCTCCTCCTCCGAGGCGAACCGGGGGGCAATCCAGTAGACGGCCGCCGTGCTGATCAGGGCGGTCGAGAGATAAATCGGCACAAAATGCTTCATCGTCACGAAATCCTCCGGATGTCAAATGGGTAAGAGTATACACTAATCCGCGCCGCCGTCAAAGCCGAACCGAATCCGGGGGCGTTTTCCGTGTCGGGAAACGGGCCGCCACCCGCTCCCCCTCCGACACCGTAACCGTCCCGTCATGGACAGTCAACGCGAAGGCCGACCCCGGCCGGCGCGCGCGCAGGATGTTCACCAGCAGCAGGCCCTTCTCCCAGCCGTCCCCGCGCCTGAAATTCCAGACCTCATCCGGCTGGGCGAATCGGAACGGCTCGTCGTAGATCGACTCATCCGGCCACGACGCGATCTTTTCCAGTACCGCTTCGGGGGTCATCGGATCGGAACCGCAGAGCGAGACGGGATTGCGCTCGACCGCCGCCTTCACAAACGGCTCCGCCGGGCAACGGGAAAGGTCGCGCCAGGCGTAGAAGGCCATGTCGGCCATAATGTTTGTCTCCCGGCAAGCTTCCAGGTGCGCCAGAATCGCGTCGCGTGTCATCTCCGTATCGATCCGCAATGGCGTTTCCAACGGGGAATGGGTCTTTGAGGCCCGGTCGGGAAGCTGCGGAACCGTCCGGAAGAAACGGGCGAGCGCGGCGACCAGCGGATCGGCGGAAAGCCCCTCCGCCTCAAGAAAACCGCGGAGGGCGTTGACCGCGTCGGGATCGTCAAAATCGACCGACCGATCCGCGAGATACCGTTCCAGCGCCTCCCGCGCCTCATGGAAGCGGGATTCCTGGCTGAAGAAATTCACCAGCAGCGCGGAGGTAAGCGGCGTTTTCAGATAGGCCGAGAGCCGTGCGCCGAACCGGGCGTAGGCGGCCTCGTCGATGGTGGCCGTCCCGTAAACCGTATGGATCCAGCCGGAGGGATGGGAGACAATCGTGACGCGCTCGTTCTCCAACGCGCGGCGGGCCTGGCTGGAGATCTGGGTGCCGTTGAACCACATCGTCTTGGTCACCAGACGCCGGTTGTTGAAGAGCACGCCATCTTCCCAATCGAGGAAGTTCTGCGAATGCAGCGGCGTCGCCATCAGAAAAAGATCCTCCAGCGGAATCCGCGCCACGATGAAGAGCGCGGCGGCATAGAGGGCGGCGAGGGAAACGCACTCCCCCGCACCGGTCGTAAATCCCTCACGGTAACGGAACGCATCCATCGCCTCGACGGTCTCTGTCTTCCAATACGGGATCACATGGGGACCATACTTGTCCAGTCCGAAATGGGAACGGATATCGATGTCGAAGTAATAGGTGTCGCCCTGATAACCGAAGAGGGCGTTGGATTGCGCGATCACCTCCTGTGAGAGAAATGGCGCGAAACGCGCCAGCTCCTTCTCCTGCCGCGTCAATCCCCACGTGTCCAAATCGAGGTTGAACACATAGTGATCCATGACGTACTGCTTCAACCGCTGAATCCGGCGGTAGGGTTTCATCCGTTCGATTCCCGTGAACCACGGGTCATCCCGCCAACGCCAGATCCGGGGCGAAAGGATGTTCGCCAACACCAAACTGTACATCAGTTCGGGAAAAACGAATATCTCCATATCCGACAGCGTGACCGCCGACGAACATCGCTCAAGCCGTTTACCGTCCATACGCCTTTCTACCGGATCCGCCCGAAACGGGGCGAGGTGAAAGGCCAGTAGACCACAGCCGCCGGCCCCAGCAGGTTCCGCTCGGGGACAGGGCCCCAATACCGGCTGTCATAACTGTTGAACGAATTATCCCCCATCGCGTAGTATTGATCGCTCCCCAGCTTCACATGGTCACGCTCCGTCACCAGCGAAACCCCCGGACGGGACTGGGAGGGACTTCCGCACGGATTGAACCCCGCATACGGCGGCGCCCACTCGGCCAACTTCTCTTTGCGCGCGATCTGCCCGACCCGCTCCGGCTCGGTCACGGGCTTGCCGTCCACCAACAGGTTCGGCGCCGCGACCGAAAGGCTCTCATTGGGAAGCCCCATCATCCGTTTGATGTAATGGGTCCCCTGCTGGAGACCGTTGATCCCGTTTGTCGAGAAGACCATCACCTCGCCGCGCTTCGGATGGTGGAAATTCCAGTACCACCGGTTGACGAAGACGAAGTCGCCGGAGATCACTTTGCCGGACCAAATGACATCACCCGCCCGGACGGCGGTCCCGATCCCAAGCGTCCGTTCGCCGATCCGGATGGTCGGGCTTCCCCCCTCCAGCACAACCACATCATTCGGGACATAATGGGGATAGCCGCCCACGATCACCGGCGTATATCCCGGTTTCTTGCTCTGGTTGAGGTTTCCGAACGAAATGGTCCCGCCCGCCTTCGCCCGGATCACCTTGAAGGACTCACCGGTGACGCACCACTTGAAGAAACGGAACGGCTGCTTATCCAGCCACGTCGCATTCTCCGGCGGCAATGTCTCGGTGTGGATACCGTACAGGGTCGGCTGCATCGAGCCGGTCGGGATCTTGAAGGGCTGGTAGAAGTAGGCGCGGAAGGCCATCGCCACCCCGACCGCAACCACGATGACATCGAAATTCTCCCGCCAGGCGGCCAACGGCTTGGGCGGAAAGAGTTTATCGACACAGCCGTCAAGCGCCTGGGCCGCGGCCAACTTCGCCTCGTAGTCGTCCAGCCGGCGGGCATCGAGCGCTTTCTGCAGATGCTCGGCCAGATACGCCCGCTCGCCGGTGTTCATGATATCCTCATGACCCGCCCGCATCGTCTTGGCATGGCGGATCGCCTGCTTAAGCGCTTTAGCGATTTTCCGTCTCTGAAAGTAATTCATCACGCAACCGTTATTTCCGGCCCTTCAACGCCTGAGCCTGTTCCGAAAGTTTGTTCAACGCCTCCACATCGAACGGGGCGAGCTCGCCCTGCCGGCTCTTGATCTGGGCGATCAAAACCCGCGCGCGGTCGACTTCCCCCTTCTTCAGGAGAATCCGCGCCTGGGTGATCTTGATGCGCAAATCGCCGTCAAACAGCTTGAGCGAATGGTTGATCGCCTCTTCGGCCTCGTTCAAATCGCCCCCCTTCTCCAGCAGGACACAGGCGAGGGTTTCCCATGAGGCGTAAAGCGTATCGTTGAGCTTGATCGCCTGACGGGCAAACCGCTCGGCGTCATCCAACTTGTTCAGCCGGCGCAGCACTTCCGCCAGATCGTTCAAGGCGGCGGGCGTCGGCGTGGTGGTCACACTGGTCCGCAGGAAATCCTCGGCCGCCTCGCACTCGCCCTCCTGGAGCCGGATCGATCCCATCACATAATTCGCGAGGTAGTGCTTGCGGTTGACGCGCAACACCTTCCGCGCATGGAGGCTCGCGCTTTCCGGGTCGTTCATCGAGATATCGAGCTGGAGAATACGGTCATTGACCGCACTCATCTCGGGCCGGAGGATTGACGCCTGGATATACGCCTCGCGGGCGGCATGCTGCAGGGCGGCGATTTTCTTGCCTGTCGGCGTACCCGGCCCGATCGGGGTCTTGTCCGCAATGCCCTTCTTCTGGAGATCCTCAATCCGGCGCATGGCGATCTGCGCGCGGATGACCTGAACATAATAGTCATTATCGGAACCCGCGATGCTGATCATCTTCGGCAACGTGACCTTCTCCAGATCCTCCAGCTCGTCCTGCATCAACTGGATCATCGCCAGCATCGACCACGCCTGAAGGTTCTTCGGCTGGACATCCGTCGTCTCCTGCAACATCAGCCGGGCGCGCGGAAGATCGTTGTTCATCAGATGGATCGTAGCCCACTCGACACCCAGAAGCCCTTTCGGGGCGCCGGCCTTCGCGGCGCGTTCCAGATGCTCCTTCGCGACTTCCGTGGCCCCGTCTTGAATCGCGAGCCGGGCCAGTCCCAACAGGGCCTGGAGGTTATTGGGATCGGTCTTGAGGATATCCTCGAAGGCGGCCTTGGATTTCTGCTTCTCGTCGAAGAGCGAATAGATCGCGGCGGCGGCCTGTTTCCGGGCCACATCCTTCTCGCTGTCGGGAAGGAGGTCCACCGCACGCTCAACCCCCGCCATAGCGGCGCTGGCCTGCCCTGAAACGGCCCAGCCCCACCCCAATTTGGCGAAAAGTTCCGGCGAACGGATATACCCGAAATACCGGGAAAGCGACCAGAGCGGATACTTCCCCTGCTGCTTCGTGGTGAAATCGCGCATGAACTCTTTCGTCTCGCGCTCGATCGCGTCTTTCTGAAGCAAGGCGGCCTTGCAATCGGTCCGCGTCATCATGAACCGGTTGAAGAGCGCGGAGATGTTTTCGGGATCGATCGTCGAATGGACATAGGAGTAGGCCTTGAACGCGTCCTCCGGCTCGCCGATATCCTCCAGCATGACGCCCAGGTTGTTGGCGACAAAACCCATGTGGCGGCGGAGATAGGCGCGGATCGCCAAAACCGGATCTTCCGACTTACGGGCGTTGGGCTCCAACAATTTGTCCATTCCCTTCCAGAACGCCTCATGCTGCTCGTAGAGTTTCTTGCCGCCGTACTCCTTCTTGACGTTGCGCGACCCGCTGAAGAAGAGGAATTCGGGAACCGGGGTCAATCCGGCGGAGTACCAGAAATCGGGAACGCCGAACACCGCGACCTTCTTCTCGATCTCCTTGTCCGACGCAAACCAATCCTGGATGAAGGGCAGAACGCCGAGTTCAAGCGTATGCTTCATCCTCCGCATCGACGCTTCCGGCAAAAGTTTCTTCTCCTCCACCAGCCGCGTTAGCCGTTTCAGGTAGGTGGGATCCATATCCTGCCCGAGGCAGATCAGGTTCAGCTCCATCTTCCTCATCCGCGCCATAATCTGCAGATGGGAGTCCAAGACTCCATCGGTCACCAGCCAAGTCCGCGTGCCCATCCGGTCGAGAATCTCCTTCGCGCAACGATCCGCGAACGCGCCGCGGTGGCCCGAACAGGAGGGACCGTTCATCACGCCGCCCAGGACAACCAAAATCACGCTCGGCCAGAAGAGGACCATACCCATCCATTCGCCGATCTTCCGGACGATGCGGGGCGTGTTGGAGTTGCGGCGCGAATGGTGGACCTTGAACATCAGATAGAAGTAGGCGGCCAGATAGCCCGCCGTCAGCGCGATCATCGTATAGACGAAGTTCGGCAGCCGGCCGGTCTGGTCGAAAATCCCCCACGGCGTGAACGGCAGGTTGCAGAGATCGAACGCGACAACCAGAAAGAGGGCGATGTGGAAAACGTACTGGCTGAGCGAACGCTCGTTGTTGAGCGTCCGGAAAGAGGCGATCGTCGCCGCGAGCCACGGCACCACTCCCATCAGCAACAAGACAAGCCAATTCGTCTCAGGGAGGAACCGTTTGATGTCATCGTAATAATCCCGGATGAGCGCCTTGACGACATCGCCAACGGACTCATACGACAGCAGCCCCTTCTCCAGCGTGGCGAAGAAACGGCTCGCGTTCGCCCAGAACACCAACAGCGCGCAGGCGGTGCCCAACACCAGGATCCAAGCGACCCGTTTCCACGTCAGCCGGCGACACTTGAAAAGGACATACAGCAACATCGCCAGAACCCCCGGAATCAGCGGAATGAAAACCGCCGACTCAACCGTCACGAGGCCCCAGAGAACCGCAAAGAGAACCAAGATCCAATTCTGGCGGCGACGCGTATATGCCAACAGCAACGTACCGAGAATCGTGGCGAGCAGAAGATCGAAACTCTGATACTGCAGCCGTGTGGCGGCCTGCCAGACCGGCGCGGAGAAGAGGAATGCGGCGGTCGAGACCCCGGCGGCCCAGGTGGACGCCATTCCCGAATACTCCAGATTGTACTCATCCTCGATGACGTCATAGACGAATCGGTTGACCAACCGGTAGAGCAACCCGGCGGAGAGGATCGTGCAGATCATGCTGAAGAAGTTCAGCCGCATCGGCAACGGGAAAATCGGGATGCGGGAAAGGGCGCCGACCCATGCGCTGAACATCGGATGTTTCGGAAGGGACACCGGCTCCATTCCCGTCAAGTCCCGAACCAGCGTGGCCGATTCTCCGGGGAATACACCCGTGGAGAGCGTGCACAGATAGACGATCGCCGCCAGACCGCACAATCCGACCATCACCAGCGTGTCAAATCGCCGTTTCCGTTCCGGTAAGGTTTTAAAGTAATCATCCCGCTTCATAGAAACATCCTCTGACCATTTGAAATGCGTTTATGATAGTTTTTCCGCCCATAAAACGCAAGAGGGAAAAGAAAGGCGTGACGAATCATCCCTCTACAGTCTGACGTTTCCCCGGAAGAAGAAGGCCTTCGGCGCGGGGGTTCCGTCGGGATGGACGCGGAATCGGACGGCGCCATCCACCGTACGGACGGGATCGGCGGCATAAATGACCCGGTCGGCATTGAACGGACCGGCTCCCTCCGGCGAACCGAGAATCCCGAAAATCTTCCGGACATAGGCCATCTCCGCCTGCTCGCCGACCGGCAAGCCGTCCACCTTGAGCGTGATATCCACCGTTCCGTCCCGATAGACCGCCTGGGTGATGTGAACGCCCGCCCGCTGGAGCGCCGCCAGCGTCTCATCTGACACCAGACCGTCCAGATCCAGCGCCGAAGAGATCCGCGCGGTTCGGGCGGAGAGGACCGTCGAACCGTCCAGGACCTCGGGATGCCGTTTCGCCCATCCCGTGAAGGCGCCGTAATCCCCGCCCGTCAGCACGAGCGTGTACCCCGCCGCGTTGATCCGGAACACGCCGGTTTCGGGGGGATCGTATGAGGCGTCATGCAACAGCGTCACCGCCTCCCCCTCCGCATGGGCCAGCGCGTCGCTGACCGAATCGTACGTCACGCCGTTCACCGCCGCGACGCCACCGGTATAGACCTTGCCATCGATCGAACGGATCACGCCGTTTCCCCGGTAGAGGAAGCGGGCGGGCGGATTCGTCCCCTCCGCGCGGTAGGTTCCGCTGTGGAGATGAATGGGCGTTCCGTCCTTCACAAGCGCATACGCGACGCCGCGTTTCACAGGATCAATGATGATGCGGACGTCATACGTGGCGTCAATAGCCGCCACCACCTCGGTATTGGTGTGCCACGCGCCGTTGTCCAGCAGCGCAAACCGGCACGTTCCCCCTTTGAAGGGCACAAGGGCGACCGCCGCCTTGGCGGAGGCGACACCCTCATCCAGATGCGTCCCAACCGGACCGGTGAAGGCGACATGATGATGGATGACATAGGAACGCCCGGAAACCGAATCGGGCGTGAAGGTCACCGCCCCCTGCCCCGCCGATATCCCGATCGCCGGCGCACCATCGGCGGTCGCCGTATAGAGATCGGACGCGCCGTAGTGCCACCTTTCGGCGGAAGGCCCGCGCAAGGTCCCCAAGTCCTCATCAATCCAACCGTCCTGCCTGCGGCCCAGAATCTCCGAACAGGCGCGCGAGGCGAGAAGCGCCTCCCCGCCCGCGCCACCGGTCTCAATGGTCGTCAACGTCGCGCGGAAGGTGTACAGCGCGCCCGCCTCCAACCCCTCAAACGAGAAGGAAACCGTCCCCTCTTCGGTGACGGTCGATTCGCGGCGGCCCACCTCATTCCCGGCGGCATCGCAAGCCGTCACGGTGAGTTGCGCGGATTCGGAATAGGGCAACGAAAGGTCCGCGACCGTCAGCGTCGCCTCGGCCACGCGCCAATCGAGACCCGCCCGGATGGCGAGATTCAGCGTCGCGCGGGAAGACTCCACCACATCCGGAAGCGACGCCCAGTCGTACTCGCGCAACGCGCCGTTCACAACCACGGCGAACGGGATACTCTCCCCTGACGAGACCGACGCCGTCCAGGATGCGGGCGGATTGACCTGCGTGACACCGGAGACCAAGTCGTGCCGGGCGGCGTAGGCATGGAGCGCCGCGATGCAGACCCGCCCTTTCGCCACCACTTCGGGAACGGCGCCGGCCCGGGCCTTCAGTTCCCGCGCGACCGCGAGAATCTCTCCCGCCTGCTCACCGATCAGCGACCGCCCGAGCAGATACAGCATTACCGCGACCTCCTCCTCGGGGACATCGGTCGAGTAGAAGGTATGCTTCATCCCGCCGACCTCGCCCGTACCGATCAGATCCGCAAGCGTCACGGCCCGGCCCTGCGCCAGATAGCGCTGGACGAGATCGGCCCGGTCGGAACGGCCCCCGTTTCCGACAATCAGAACCGGGGCCCCGGAGACATCCGGCGGCGTGACTGTCACGACCGGCACGGAAAAGCCGTTCGGCCACGTGAAGCGTTCCCGGACAATGGCATAATCCCCCTCCGTGGCATGCGAGACCTCCACCGGGACGACCCCGGCCGTCTCCGGTTCCGCGATACCCGCCACAGCCCGGACCGTCACGGGGGAAACCCGCGCGCCCCGGCCGGCCTCCGCCGTGTGGAGCTCATCCCGCAACAGATCATAGACGGTCCGCTCGCCCGGCAGGTTCAGCACACTTCCCCCACTGCAGACCTGATGGGCCGTTCCGGACAACGCCGTGTCCACCGCGTTCAGATTGAAACCGTTGTCCAGCGCGCGATACCCGGCCAGATCGTGCTTCAGCGCGGCGGGATTGTCATTCAGCCAACGGTCCAGCCACTCGACGGACGAGGTACGCGTGGACTCCTTCCAACCGTGCGACCCGTCCACGTCGGTCATGCCGTAGCGTTCGGCGATCCCGCACCGCGCCGCCACGTTTGACACCACACTCCAACTCTGCTTCGAACCTGCGAAGGGAAACATGTCGCCGTGACAGAACATGAACCGCACCGGCATCGGCGGCTGGAGAAGCGCGAACGAGGCGTGGTTCACCCCAAACGCCAACTGGCCGAAGATGTTCTGCTCCGCATCCTGCGGCCCGATGGATTCGCAGACCGCCCGGAAGGTGGTGATGTAACAGGAGGGACACGCCGCCTTGAGCCGCGGCTCGACAGCCATCAGCAACGAGGTCATCGTTCCGCCGCCGCTGTTCCCCATGCAGCCGATCCGCGCGGCATCGATATCGGACCGCGACTCCAGATAATCGACCGCTCGCATCCCGTCCCAAATGCGGAAACGCGCCATGCCGCCGCCCAGCAACGCCGCCAGCGCCCCCACACGGTTGTGTCCCGCGCAGGAACCGATCTTCGGCGAGGTCTGGTACCGTTCCCCTTGGTCATAGGGATCGTAAATCAGGCAGGCGAGCCCCGCCTTCGCCGCCAACACACAGCCGCGCTGATAGGCATCGGAGCCCTTCCCGTTGTCCGAGTGTCCGCAGGGCAGGATGACCGCCGGATAGGGCGGCGCAAACGCGGGAGCATCCGGCAGAAAGAGGTTCGCAGTCACATGCACGTTCGTCCAGCTCTCAAAGAGAACCTTCTCGACCTTATACCCGTCACGCGCGACGGTCGACACCGTCCGCGCGTTGAGAGGACACCGGTTTTCCGGGAAGCCCCCCACCGCCGTGATCATGGATTCCCGCAATGTTCGCGCGCGGACGGTGAGCGCCGCCAGACTCGTCACCTCGGACCACGCCTCGTCACAGGCGGCGTCCGCCGCACTCAGCTCCGCCAGCGTCACGGCATAGGAGGACATGTTCGCCGAATCCGGCAACACCTTCACCGACACCGCGCTTTGCACGGATGCCGAGACCGGCGCCGCCGCGAGAAGCGTCAACGCCACACCCGCCCATCCGATCCCCGGAACGTCTTTCATCATGACCTTTGCGTTAAGCCGCAACGGCTCACCACCTCTCAACAGCCCTGGAATTCAAGAAGGCAAGAATCCTTGAATTCCAGAACCGAGTCCGATTTACTGGATGAGAATCACCAACCCGCAGAAGATGAAGATACCGTCTTCGCGGCAGACCAACGCATGGTGCTTGGCGCTCTCATCATCCAGCTGGAAAGTGAGCGTCGAGAGGTTGGCCGGCGGCTCATCCCACCCGACGATCTTCATCGCGTTGCCGAACGAGCGTCCGTGGAGGTCGATGGTGATCGTCGCGTTATCGGCGAAGGTCACATGGCGCGTCACGTTGCTCTTCTCGAAAGTGCAGGCGTTCATCCAGGTGTCGGTATGGCCGGAAAGATCGAGTGTCGAGCCATCCTGCATGACGCACTCATGCCAACGCTCAGCGGGCGCGAACCGTCCGAAGACATTGACCGGACGGGTACCGGTCATCTCATCGGAATCACCCGTATAGGCGCTGATGTAGTCACCCACATCAACCGCCGCGTAGGTACGCAGCGGCGTGTCCAGCAACTCCAGTGTGGCACATTTCGCGTCAACCGTCTGGGTACGGCCAGAGATGCCGAACTGCAGCCAGCCGAACCCGCCGCCATCGGCGACGATCCGTCCACCGCCGTTCGCCGTGAGTTTAGACATCCTTATCGTCTGGTTGGAGGCGATGTTGATCGACAGCGTGTGCCCGTCCAAGTCAAGCGTCACCGGCGAACCGGTCAATCCGGCCAACGAGGCCTGTCGCGTGCCGCCCATCACCGAATCCGCCGTCAACTTGACGTTCTTCAGCGCGGACCCCTCGTCGTCATGCAAACGCGAAGAGATGAGCGACCCGCCGTCGAGCTGGAAGAGTGGACCATTGTGATTCTTCGACCCGAACAGGTCGAATGTCGCATTCTTGGCGACCGTCACCGTGTTGAAAACCCCGTAATAGGAGCAATCGCCTGTCGTGGCGAAGGTACCGGTCTGAATGTCGTTCCCGCCATAGTAGGCTTGGGAGGGCTTGGAAGCGAGGAATGTCCCCGCGCCCGCTTTCACCACCTTTACGTTGCCCACAATGGTAACTGTCGTGTTCGTGACCGCCTTCTCCGCCGGCACATCGATGGTCAGTTTGCCCGGTGCGATATCGGACGGATCGGTGTCGAACCACTTCTTCCGCAGATAACGCGTCACCGCAAGCCGCTCCTCGTCGGAGAGCGCCGCATCGAAGGCGATCATTTCCGAAAGCTGTCGGCCGCCGTCACGGCTCTCGATTTTCCGATCCTTCGTCAGCGAGTCGGACGCGCAGTTCTGCGATGTGACGATCGAGATGATTTGGAAATCGTTGTCCGGAACGTAGTCGGATTGCCATTCAGCCGGGTTTTCCCCATTCCAGACCGAAGCGAACTTGGCATGGTCCGGATGACCGTACTGACCGTTCAATCCGCGGTGGAAGTGATAGGCACCGTTTCCGCCGTTGTAGTCCCCCAGCAGGAACGCATTGGGCGAATTCGCGATCTTGGTGACGAGGAAGACCGTCCGGATGTTCGTGAAACGGGTATAGCGCATATCCTTCCCGCTTCCGACATCGCCAAAGTCCACCGTAGGCCGGCCGTTCGCCATCTCGCCGAGCGTCGGACCGTTGGATTCCTGAGTCGTGATGTTGTAGTACGAGAGCGCAAGCGGCAGCGCGATGTAACGGCTGCTCTTTGATAGCCACGAGAAAATCGTCCCGTCCGGGTTGTAACTGAGCGTGGTCGGTTCCGACGCGTCGAACCAGAGGATGGATTCGGTCAACACCGTTTCCGGCACGTTTCCCGGCGAGGTGATGGTGCCGGGGCCGTCCAATGACGAAACGATGAGCGTATGTCCGTTCAGATCAAGCCGCCCGACATACCAGACATTCTCCAACCCCCGCCAATCGCAATCCGCCGTGAGGGCACAGTCGCCGACCGAGACCGAACGGCACGTCAGCGACTGGCCAGCGGGTACCTGAAAATCCACCGACCCGGCGATGTAAACAACGGTGTCGGCGGTCGGCAGCGCGTCCGCCACGAGGTTGCCGTATCCGTTGACACACTCCCAGTTCTCGGGATTCGTGAGAGCCCCGTCACCTGCCGTACCGGTCCAGGTCGCAGAGAGAATCGCCGAAAGATCGACCGAAGTCAAGAAAGTGGTCGGGCTGGTCATGGTGTCGTAGTCGGCCTGGATACGGTCGGCTGAGGATATCCCGTCATAAAGGCGGATCTCATCGTATTTCCCGTACCAGCCGCAGGCCCGCACACCCAGATTGCCGATCATGCAACCCTCCGTCGAGGCGGTGTTGATCGGCAACGTCCCGGAAGCGAGACTCGCCCCGTTCACATACACCGTGGCCGTTGTCCCGTCATAAACCACGGTGAGATAGATCCAATTCTGCGACATATCCGCCACCGTGTACGGGCCGAGTTTGGTGTCCATATTGTTTCCGGCCCGGATCGCATTGATAATCGTCGTGGAATTGTTTGAGCACTCAATCTCCCAACCCTTACCCGCGCCGCTGGACGTTCCGGGACGCTGGGCGATGAAACGCGGAAAGACATCCGATTTATCGGTCAGCCGCCACCAGCCGCTCACGGAAAATCGAGAGGGATCGGTAACCTTGGAGGAGTAATCAGGCACCTTCAAACCGTTGTGGGTTCCCTTATTCGTCTGGTTAAAACGGGCTTTGCCCACCACACCGTCCGTCACCGTCATCTGCGAGATGTCACCCTTTTTCCCGGACAGCACTCCCGCTGTCGGCACCGCGTCGAAACCGTTACCGGTCGCATCCGGCTCATTCTCACTTCCGCTGGCGCTTCCCATGTGCCACACGCCGATGAAGCCGCTCCACACCGGATCCGTCGTGACATGCTCCCCGCGCGCCTCACCCCAATGCATGATGACATAACTGTTGGCTGACGCCACCTCCGGAATCTTCACCCAGACAATCGACTCGCCCATCGGATCCCATGTGTCGATCTGGTGCGGGATCACATTCCCTTCCGCATCCGAGAACCAGATGTCCGAACCATCCAGGGCCGCATAGTCGGCGTAGCTGAATCCCTCCACGCCCTCCGGCAGTTTCACCATCGCCTGGAAGTCCGTCAGGGTTGTTGTTCCCCTGTAGCCCTGGCACATCAACGCCATCTGTTTCGCTCCATCCGCCCAGGAGAGGCTTGCGGCCGCCGCCAACACCATCATCGCCGTCTTCACGTTCATACCCGTCTCCTCCATTCAGTCCGCGTACAACACAATACGAACTTATGATATTTGTATCATATACCCACCTCGTCCCCCCATTCAAGAAAAAATCGGGTAAAGAACAAGCGGATTTGTTCACGCNNGCCTAACGGCGTTCACGTTCCCCCTCATGTGAGCCGCGTTAACGGCGAACAAATCCGTTTGTCAATGGAGGGTTGCGTTTAGTTTTGCAACCGTGCCGGGCATCGAATAAAGAACAAGCGGATTTGTTCACGCNNGCCTAACGGCGTTCACGTTCCCCCTCGTGTGAGCCGCGTTCGACCTTTGCGTTCAGCCCTTTGCGCGTTTTGCGTTAAATCTCCGTCTCCTGAGCGACAGCAGCATCCCGCCCGCCGCCAGCAGGAGGAGCGATGACGGTTCCGGCACATCCCAGAACCCGACGACGATCGGATCGCCGTCCGGGGGCTTTTAATCTTTTAACCTTATCGTCAGAAACCGCCCGTCGGCGGAACGTGTATAGACGGCGTCGTCGGATTCTTGCGAGAGGTTCAATCTGAAGCGCGAGAGATCATCCGGCAGGGTCTCCACGCGAAGCATCTTGCGGGACTCGCCGCGTTTTGGCAGAGTTCCGGGCTTGAGCGCGACCGCACCGTCGCCCTTGATGGAGAGGGACTTCACCTGTGCCTTCCCGGCATCCGCCGGAAGCCTCAGGGCACTCCCCTCCTTCAGCTCCACATTGCCTGCGACTTTCATCGCCGTCGTGACGGCCAACATCCCGTCCAATCGCATGCGGCTGGCGCGCAGAGACGAGACGGCGAGCCCGTGACCGCCCTTTGTAATGATACGGGTGTTGTCCGCCAGATCGACGATCGTCACGCCGCGCAGGTCAATATTCGCCTCTTCCACGACCGCCCATCCGTCAATCGTGAACGATTGGCAGACGAAACCGGAACCCGGCGGGATGCACGGCAAACGCTTTCCGGCCACCTTGACCGCCGTCTCTTTCGTCGGCAGCGCGACAACCTTCTCGCCAAGCGCATTAACGCAGTACCAGTTGTCCGGGTTATCCAACCCGCCGCCACCTGGCGCGCCGCGCCACTCCGCCGTGACGGCCACGGCGGGGCGAAACCGGTCATTGAAGGTCGCCGCGTAATCCGCCGTTTCACGGCCCCTGAAGGTCCGGTTGAACACGCGGAGATCATCCAGGCGGATCCCGCCTTTTCCGTTTGGTTCGGATATGCCCTGCAGACCGATCCCGCCCTCCATTCCCCCGACCGCAAACGCCGGCGGGAAGACGCAGCCGCCGCATTTCGTCTCCAGGTCGATCATCGCGGCCGGTTTCCCATCCACCATGACTGCGGCCTTGTTGCCGCCGCGCACCGTCACGATCAGCGAATGCGGACGCGCCGCGAGGCCTGGAACAGGTATCGCCGTCGTCGAAACAATCCCGCATGACCCGCCGGGCGGTGACGCGAGAACGTGCGCCGCAAGGGTGTCCGGCTTGAACGCCGTCGCGAGAAGCACGGCCTTGCCGTTGCCCGTCTGGGCTGCGCCGAGCGAGGCGATCGCGAGTGCCTTTCCGCCGCTCGGGAACCAGCCGTGGAGCGCCAGCGTCATGTTGCCGTCCGAAAGGTGGTTGACCTTCCCGGAGGTGGCGCCAGCGAGCCAGGCGCCGGATTGGTCGGCGGTATCCTTCACCGAGAGGGCGCCCAGACCGCAGAAAGACTTGTCCTTGCGCACGCACCCCGCCTCCGTCCCGTTGTAGCTCCATTGGAAAACGGGATCATAGATGGTCTGCATCTGCCGCCACTCGGCGAGGAGCCCGTCAAACTCCTTGCCGAATAGCTTCCGCCAGGGGTCTTTGCCATGTTCCCTGTAGCCGAGGAGAATCTTGTAGATCGTCCCCTCGCCGTAGTTCTGCGTCATGAAATCGATGAAGTTCGCACCGGACATATACTTGCCGTAGCCGCGTTTGCCCCGGAGCGCGCTGTAGCGGTAGTCCAGCACCCTCGGTTTCGGGGTACAGTTGTAGTAGCGGACCCAGTCCGCCATCGCCTCGGTGAAGACCCGGTCGGACCCCATATCCAGAACGTGCGCCATCTCATGGGTGAGGCAGCCGATACCGCCGGACGCATCGCCCGTGGGGCCCCGTTTCACATTCCAGGTGATACGCTTCCCCGCCGCGAACGCGGGGTTGCCGCCGGCCTGGCGGATATAGAGCGTGATGGTGACGTTCTCATGGTGACGCGCGCGATCCGTATCGCCGTAGAGCGCCTGACAGATCTTCGGGGCGATGGCCTCCATCTGCTCCCGCAGGTAACAACGGTCGGCCCACTCGCGGAACTCCGCCGAGGTGCGCCCGTCATAAACCACATTCACCGCAAACGCGGCCGAACCGAGAAAAAGGGAACAGGCCCACGCGACGCATACTTTCAGGATTGAGCGTTGCACGTTGCGCGTTGGGCGTCTGGAGGACCTTTCGATGCCCCGTCCCACTCGTCCCTTCCGTCCCATTCGTCCTGTTCCCTTCTTGTCCGCCATAGCTTGAACGGCGGCAGACGCCCTATCCCCATCATTTACCATCCCGCGGTTTAAACACCCATCCCGCGACGAGGGCTGTGCAGGGTGCAACCAGCACCAGGGAGAAACTGCCGATGAGGGTTTTCACCACTTCGGACGCCACAATGGCGTTGTTCAGAAAATCGGCCGGGGGCGTACCCTGGGTGCGGAACATCATCAGGAGCGTGATGTAACCTCCCGAATAGGCGAGCAGCAGCGTTGTGGTCATCGTGCCGACCACGCTGCGTCCGATGCGGATACCCGACATCACCAGTTCTCGCATCGGCAAGGTGGGATTGTGGCGGGCGACCTCCTCGATGCCCGACGCGATATCCATCGCGAGATCCATCACCGCGCCCGAACTGGCCAGGATGATCCCGCCGATATAGATATCCTGAAGGTTCAGAAACTCATAGCCCGAATGGAGCAGCGTCTGGACATACGGCATCGTCGCGCCGTTGATTTTCATCAGCCGCCCGAAGAGATGCGCCATGCCCAGGCCGACGAAGATCCCCGTCGCCGAGCCGAGAAACGCGGCCCATCCCTTCCGCGTCGCGCCTGCGACCAGATAGACGATGATCGCGGTTAAGAGGCAGACGCTCCCGAAAATAGTCCAACTGGCGGGCCAGCCGCGCATCGCCAGCGGGATGACCCCTTTCCAGATGACGAGGCAACTCACCACAAAACTGAGCAACGCCTTGATCCCGGTCCACCCGCCGAAGATGCAGAGCAGCAGACAGAGCAGCCCGAACAGGAGCCAACCGTAACCCAATCGGTAATGGTCCCGGGCGACGAGCATGGCGCTCCCCGGCGCGTCATCCGGATGGACGATCACAACCGCCTCGTCACCCGGCTTGAAATCCTTGTCCAACTCCATCTGGGCGCGGATCTCATTCGCCGCACGGAACGTCTGACCCTTCTTCGCGCCGGAAAGCAGCTCGACCTCCAGCCGCTGCGAACCGTAACGGAGGAGGCCCAGCGACTCCACACTGGCATTATCGACCGACAGAACCCGCGCCCGTTCCGGAGAACCGTGCGGCGAGGCGAGATGCGGCGGTTCCGGAATCAGCCACAAGGCGGCCGACGCCAGAGCCAACACGGCGAGAACCGCGAGATTCGCCTGTGTCTTTCCCAACCGCATGATGAGCGAAGGCGTTAGGAGTTTAGGGGGTCAGGGGAGAGGAATCAGCCTTTCCACCGTTCCCCACTCCCCTCACCTTTTAACTCTTTAACCCTTTAACCTTTTAATCTTCCTTGTACATCGCTTTGAGGCGATTGGAGATGTCGGTATTGTCCATCAACCCCACAAAGCGTTCGGCATAAAGTCCCTCGCTGGTGGTCAACGCGGGAAGGGCGGTGTGGGCGCCGGAGGTCCAGCCGATACCGGCCTTCGCGCTCATGACCTGCTTGGCGGCTTCGGGCAGCTGATTCCGTTTGAAGGCGTCCTTCAGCTTCTTCAGCTCGTCCTTGTTCAGGGCCATCGGATCAATCTTGCCCTCTTTTTGCTTCTTGGCGTCCGACGCCTCTTCCTCCTGACCGAAGATGAACCCGAACTTCTCCTTCAGGAGCGGGACCACCTCTTCGAACGTCAGGTTCTGGTTCTCTTTGCGCATCTTCTTGATGATCTGGGCGAAGACATCCTTCGAACATTTCTGGTTGGTCAGCCGGTCCATGTAGAGCGCATAGCCCGTACCCGCGAAGCCCATCGCCATACCGCCGGTCTCGTGGTCGCCCGTGACCATGATCAGAGTCTCATTGGGGTGTTTCTTGTAGAAGTCATACCCGACGCGGATCGCCTGGTCAAACGCAAGCACCTCGCCGAGGTTCGTCGCGGCGTCATTGGCGTGGCCGGCGTAGTCGATCTTGCCGCCCTCCACCATCATGAAGAAGCCGTTGGGGTTGTCCAGCAGCTCAATCCCCTTCGCGGTCAGCTCCGCCAGCGTCGGGATCATGTCGTCGCCGGGGTTGTCGATCGAGAAGGGCATGGCGTCCTCCGTCATCGGCCCGAAGACCTTCTGCCCGGGTTTCACCGCCATCAGGTCGGCCTTGTTGCGGACCACCTTGTAGCCACCCTCTTTCGCCGCCAGATCGTAGATATTCCCGCGATATTCGGGATCGTCCTTCTTGTCGAACTGGTTGCCCATGCCGCCGCCGGCGAAATACTCAAACCCGGAGGCGATCAGGTCAAGCCCGATCTGATACGCCAGCCCGCGGTTCTTCCGGTGGGCATAGAAACCGGCGGGCGTCGCGTGGCAGATCGTCACCGTGGTCACGATACCGACCTTCTTCCCGTTCTTGTGGGCGACCTCTGCGATCGATTCGAGCCGGTTCCCGTCCGCATCCATTCCCAACGCGCCGTTGTAGGTCTTGGTCCCGCAGGCGATCGCCGTCGCGGCGGCGGCGGAATCGGTCACCAGCGAGGA
>DBXN01000153.1:0-183 GCA_002309585.1 Verrucomicrobia bacterium UBA1211 | reverse complement strand
TTGGCGAGGATCTCACCCTTACCGGTCTTGATGGCGAACTCCTCCGCGATCATACGCTGCGGCGTGGACATCCCATCGCCGATAAAGAGCAACACATACTTGGGCGGCGCCGCGAAAAAGGACGGAGCTTGAAAGGTATTACATTCGCAAGTTTGCGACAAAGGGTAATGCCTTGGTCATTTC
>DBXN01000069.1 GCA_002309585.1 Verrucomicrobia bacterium UBA1211 | reverse complement strand
GTGATCTCCAGCGCCTGCGCGACCGGCACCCGCCCCTTCGGGAACTGCTTGCGCCACTGCGAGAGCGTCACCCCCGGCGCGTAGGCCATCACCAGCAGTGTGTCGCCCGCGAAGACGCGCAGCTTCCGCTTCGCCTCCCCGTCGGCGTAGACGGCCTCCCTCACCAGATACAGCACCATCGCGGCGGCGATATTCGGGTGGTGCAGCCGGGAGACGATCCGGAAGTTCGAACGGATGTTCTCCAGCTCCTCGCGGTTGTCCCGCACGAGCGGCGGCAACCCCTTCACCGCCACGTCGATGCCCGAGACGGTGTCCCGCGCCAGGTAGACCGTCCCGAAGCCGCCCCCGCCCAGCTCCCGGATGAGCTCGTACTGGTCGATCCGCCCCACCGCGGGCGCCCCGCCCGCCGGCTCCATCGTCACATCGTCGTTGATCGTCTGGTCTTCCATCCCGTCTTTTCCTTCAAAATTCTTTGCTTTCAATATACCATAGCCGCCCGCCCGCGTCAAAACGGAAGGCGGGAACACCTGATATCCCTTTGTTTAACCATGTAGAACATGTAGAGCATGTAGAAAACCGCCTGTTCTGCCTGTCCCACATGGTTAATGATTTCCGTTCCCGCTCCCCTGTTCCCTTATCTTTTCATTCTTCACTCTTCATTCTTCATTTTTCATTCTCCCTCTCGTCACTCGTCACCCTCCGTTCCCTTCTTAACCTTCTACCAAGTGTTCGGCTTATGGAACGTACCTGCCGAATCCGTGATCGACTCAGGCAACAGGCTCACGGCAAGATCAGACGGCCTTATGCGCTTGTAGAACGAGGCCGCACATCGGAGAACCTTACAGTCCATCTTCTGGGGATTAATGACACCGACTGTCTTTGAGAAGTCGTGGCGAACCATCTCCACTGGCGTCTTGAGATCGGAGTCCCCAGACACGAGAACAGCGCAATCATATTCATTTCTGAAAGCGTCAAGGAGCATGTGAGCGGCAATGTTCACGTCCGACCCCTTCTCCTCGGTCTTGATGACGCGGACGAAAGGCGGTCCCGCCGTAGGGTCCGCAGCGCGCATCATGACTTCGTGGGAGAGGTAACGGCCAAAAATGCATTTCGCGCCGAGCGAACGGAGTGCGCGAAGATAGATTTCCTGGCGAAGGGGCTGTCCGGGGTTGTCTGAACGGGGGAGGACCCTTGCGGTGAAATACTTCACCCCGATTATCCGGTTCCTGGCCGAAAGTATCTTCTTCGCCAAAGCAAGGATGTCAAGCCATCTGTAAGGCGTTCCCTTTAGGGCGCCATAATAGAGGTTGAATCCGTCAACATACACGATCGTTCTCATTGACACCTTAAAAAAGCGAGAGCCGCCCCTTTCGGAACGGCCCTGCACCCGTTCGCCGAAGCTATGCGGGGGTTAGATGGTTAGAAGCATATCAAACCGGTCCCTCACATACAAGCGTCAATTTCAAAAGAGGGAAAATGTGTGTGCATTTTGAATCTTTCGAAGAGGTCAAGCGCATGTATGGGCCGATTTGAAGAAACTCACCCCGCACAAATACGGGGCCTAGTCGACGAAGACATCGTCGCCCTTCTGGATCGGAACCTGCTGCCAATCGGCCAGCACATCGGCAATGACAAAGTTCTTGTTCGCCACACGCTCGCGCAGACGCACACGGCCGACGAATTCACCGGCGGGCCCCGCAAATCCCTTACGTCTGACACCTATCTCTATCTGTGACAACTTGCCGTTGCGTTCCGGTCCAAAGAGCCACATCATCGCCTCGTCGGTGAACTCGATCACGACATACATCAACTCGTTGTTGACCCCGACAATCTTGCCCTTGTTGCCGCTCGTTTTTGTACTTGCGGCATTCCTGTTCGACTTTGTGACACCCCGCACAACTCCAGTTGGGACTTCGGCTTTACCCGAATAAGATTTCACCTCATCATTCTTTATTGTTTTTCCCTCAAATATAGGGGCAAGAGCGACGCGGAAGCCGAGGTAGTGGATGCGGCGGCCCGGCTCGAACCTGTGCCGATTCGCGGAGCGGCAGTCGCGGGCGTCGTCGCCCCAGCACCCGCCGCGATCCACGCGGTTAGCCCCACTGGAAGGCCCCGTCGGGTCCGTCACGTTCCCCGAAGGGTAGTAGCCATACCAGTCCGCGCACCACTCCCACACGTTCCCGTGCATGTCGCACAGGCCCCAAGCGTTCGGGGTCTTCTGCCCGACGGGATGGGTCTGAATTCCACTGTACCATCCCATCTCCTTCGGATTTCCAGTCCCGCCGTACGGCCCCGTCGTCCCCGCCCGGCAGGCGAGCTCCCACTCCGCCTCCGTCGGCAGACGCATCCCGCAATTCAGTTGCTCGTTCACTCTCTGGATGAAGTTCTGGCACTCATCCCACGAGACACGCTCCACAGGCAGGTCCGCGCCCTTAAATCTCGACGGGTTATTCCCCATCACGCTCTCCCACTGCCGCTGCGTCACCTCCGTCTCGCCCAGCCAGAAACCCTTCGTCAGTGTCACGCGATGCAGGGTTTCGTCACTGTTCCGTCCTTCTTCCGTTTCAGGGCTACCCATCATAAAGGTTCCCGGCGGACACCACCGAAAACGCATCTCCGCTCCGCCCGGCAGGGTGATGGTGTTCACATCGCCCGCCTTCGGCGTTCGTATAGAAAGTGCTGCATTGACATTAAGTCCAAGCGGTTCCTCCACACGTGCCGGTATATCAGCCGAACCGCTACCCGTAGACTTCAAACCCGAACATGTCCTATAATCTTTAATCGTCGCTTGGAACGCAGACTTCGCATCCCTCATACACTTAGAGATAGCCTGAACTTCAGGATGATTTTCCGTAAATCTGATTAACATTTTACTTCTTTCTAAAGATGCCTGTTTAAACGTCTCATAAGAAGGACGCAAACGGTTCCGAAGCTCCACCGATAATCTGTCCTCAAAAAACTCGAAAGCCATCATATCGTCTTCAAGAATTGTAAGTCTATCCGCATCGGATCCTTTGTAGGCATTCATGGCTTTGGTGACATACATAATATCCCTTTCGAGAGTTTCATTATAGTGCTGGAACAGATTAGCGACTTCCTTTTCCTTCATCCTGACTTCTGGATGATTAGGCGCAAGCCTTTCACGTAGCGCTTTCAACTCGGTTGCCGCATTTTTATAGTCTCGATATGCCTTCTGTATGGACCCTAACCTCGGTATTTTTAACTGATCAATAGATTCAGGGTGTTGTCGGATATCTTCCAATGATGCGATAATGAGTTTCTGCATCCTTTCATCGGCAGCTTTTTGTCTTCCCCTCTCATCCTCTGCCTCTGCCGCGCACTTTCCGAACTGGCCGATCACCGTGTCGAACGCGGCGGACGCGGCGGCGAACGCCATCTCCTCCATCTTTCCCTCGGCGTCCTTCAACGTCTTTTCCGCCTCGGCAAACCGTGTCTGAACGTATTGTTTGGCGCCGGCATCCTCCGCGCTTTTCCGGGCTTCCGACGCCGTACCGCGCTTCGCCAGCGCGACGTTCCGTTCGACATCCAGCGCGACCAGCGCCGCACACCGGTTGGTGTAGCCGGCGAACGCCTCCGCCGCCTCGGTCCACCGCCCCGCCGCGTACTGGGCATCCGCACGGGTGAAGACCTCTTCCAACTCCTTCTTCTTCTCGTCGAAACCCTCCCCGTCAGAAAGTTTCGCGATCTTCCCGCGGGAGACCTTCGCCTCGATCTGGACCTCGGTCGCGGTCTGCTTCGCCCTCCGCGCCGCCGCCTCGGTATCCGCCCTCGCCTTCTCCGCGGCCGCCTCACGGGCCAAACGATCCTCCTCGGCTTTCTTCCGCGCCGCCTCATCAGCGGCGCGCCGTTCCGCTTCCAGCCTCGCCGCTTCGGCTTGCTTCGCGGTCTCCGCCCGCTGTACGGCCTCAACCCGCGCCCGTTCCGCCTCACGCGACTGGCGGGCGTACCACACGCCGCCCCCCACGATCAGGACGAGCATCGCAGCCGCGACAAACACGGACCTTCCGTCCCCCATTCTCCGCGTCTCCGCATCTCCGCGTGAGACAGCAGTGACAGCAACCCTCCCCGAAAGCACCCCCGCGCAGGTCGCGGGACGCCCCTCGGGGTTCTTCGCCAACCCCGCCATCACCGCCGCCGCAATCCCGATGCCATCCGGCAGGGGCTCCGGCGGATCGTGATCGATCTGATGCTCGATCTGCCCACGGCAAAACGGCGGATATCCCGTCAGGCACTCGTATACCATCGCCGCGAAAGAATAGACATCCTGCGGCGCCTTGGGCGCGGCACCGTGCAGCTGCTCCGGGCTCATGTAAAGCAACGTCCCCGACGAGAGTTTCCCCGTCACCCGCGTCATCGTCTCCTGGATCTCGCGGGCGATGCCGAAGTCGAGGATGAAGGGCGTACCGTCCTTCCGGATCATCACGTTGGCGGGCTTGACATCGCGGTGCACCACCCCCTGTCCATGCGCGTAGTCCAAGGCCGCGGCGATGGGCGTGAGGATGCGGACCACCTCGGCCTCCGGCAGCCCGGAAGCCTGCGACGGCGAGGGCGCCGCCGCCACATCCGCAAGATACTCGTCCAAAGTTCGGCCGTCGATGTAGTCCATCACCAGGAAGGGGTTGCCGTTGTTCTCCTCGAAGGCGCGGAGCTGGACGATGTTGGGGTGGACGAGCTTCAGCGAGACCAGCGCCTCCGCCTTGAGCTGCGCGTAGGCCCGTTTGTTCGAGACCAGGATGCTTGGCAACAGCTTCAGCGCCACGGGACGGTTGTCCAGCTGCGTGTCCTCCGCCAGCCACACCGACCCCATCCCGCCCTGGCCCAGCTGCCGCACCGCGCGGTACCGCCCCGCCAGCAGCGTCCGCTGGGTGTCGCCGCCCATCGTCACATCATCGTTGATCGTGTTGTTTGTCATCACTCGACCGAATACCTTGTTTTACGGAAGGGTCGCCATGATCTCCATGCCTTCCAGTTCGGAAAAGCCCTCATTACCGTCAGATCGTGAGGACGGGGCTTTGACGATCCGGATCCTGATCCGACTACCCCGGGGGCGGGTTGAACGGAACCAGACCTGCCCAATATATCCATTCATATAGACGTGATCCTCAAGCCTCTCTCCGTCAATCATGACGGCATAGCCGTAAAGGGTATATGTAGAAAGATTCTTTGTCGATTCCGTCACAAATCCCCGCGACTTGTCATCGGAGACGTTGAGATAATACTTGTTGACCCCGATAAGTCCAAAATCCGAAAAACTCCCCCCTGCAGCCGCCCTTCTTTCCGTACCGTCACAAAACGGTTCAACGAGAAGTGAACTCAACGTCGGGATCCCACACATAAGACAATTTAAACCCACTATTCCAAACATAATCCATCCCTGACGGTCTCGTTCGGCACATCCCGGAAAGAATCCCACCGACATATACGGCGTACCTCTTTTCATATTGTGTCCGTAGTGTTGCGTAAAACGGCCTTCGGCAACCAGTTCCAGTTGATAATGGCCGTCTTGCCGATAGATACGCGTTATCTTCGGCACCACACGCGAAACGGATTGGACCTGCAGTTGGTATTTCTTAACTGAATCCGCGAAACTGCGTTCCTGTCCCCTTTTAATAGAGACACATCCATGAAAAAGCGGCACGATAACCGTAAAGAAAAGAAAGAGCCTTACCTTCATCATCACGACACCTTCATTGATACCGACAAGCCATCAGCTTCGCAACGCCCGCCGCGCGGACTCCGCCAACTACTCCACTCACAATCCAGCGATAACTGTAACATAAGACGCAGGATGACGCAAAGATGGATTTCCACGCGGACGGTTTGATGCTCATTTCAACTGAACCTCAACGGTCCGGCCGTTGAAATCGGACCCGGATATCCACTTCTTCGCCGAATAACGGCCATAGGTCAGATTCGGGTGAAGAGCCCCCTCCGGCACTTCGGCGGCACCTATGACAATATGGCATTGATCGCCCACCCTATCAGTCCGAACGAAAAGGCCGGAAGGGATACCGTCATACGAGGCGAACACATACCTCTTCGTTCCATTCTCCATCACATACGGGGCTATCCGCGCCTCGTACGCATGAACACGCCGCGGCACGGATGGTTTGGGGCGTTGAGCGACAGGGGCGGGAGCGGGAGCCGGAGCGGGGGCCTCGGTCCGTCTAGCCGCCGGGGCCGGAGCGGGAACCGGGGCGGGGGCTTCGGTCCGTCTGGCCGCCGGGGCGGGAGCAGGAGCAGGTGCGGCGGGTCTCGCCGCCTCCCGTTGCGCGGCAAGCGCATTCTGCCGCCGAACCTGATCCAGACACTCCCTAAAACTCCCCGATGCCTCGGCATATAATTCCCCGGCCCGGACGAAGTCCATACGCCCGAACACATCATCCGCCCGTTGGCAGAGGGCAACCGCATCACTCCACCTGCCGGGGAGAGCCTGCCGCGCCCCGATCCGCTCGGCCTCATTGCGAACCTCCCGGACTGCGTCCCGCCTCTCCACAGCGGTCTTCCTTTCGCCATCTGTCACCACAAGCGCAGCGGCCTGTTCGTTAAATAACGCGAACTGCCGCGCGGCATCCGCCCACAGTTTTTCCCGCGCATATTCCTCGGCCTGGACACGAATCGCCTCAAGCTGGCGTTTTCGAGCCTCAAATCCATCCTCTCCCGCTATTTCCGACACCCGCTTGTTCTGATCAATGGCCTGACGAAGAACCGTCTCGACCTGCGTGCGGGCACGCCGATCCGCCTCCTCGGCATCCTTCCGCGCCTGTTCCGTCTGCACGCGTTCCCGCTCGGCATCGCGTTGCGCCTGTTCGATGCGCCGTTGTTCCATACGCCTTGCCAACATCTTTTCCCGCTTGATGTTAGAGCTTTTGATATAGAAGGCCACCAGATACGCGGCCGACAGGATGGCCAACAACACAAAAAGAACCGACGGACGTTTTCCGGTCCGATTCGACGGAGGCGGGGGAATCGCCATACGCACACGGTCCGACGCCTCTGTCCGCGATCCCGGCGCGGTTTCCCCGCTTGGCGCCGAAGGCTCCCGAGCGACAATCCCCGGAGGCGGATCCGACCGCTTAACGGCCAAACGCCGGACGAGTACCCCCGCGCAATCTGCGGGCCTGTCCTTCGGATCCTTCGCCAATCCAACCATGACCGAGGCCGCGATCCCGATGCCATCCGGTAACGGTCCGGGAGGATTGTTCACGATCTGATACTCGATCTGGCCCCTGCAGAACGGCGGCGATCCGGTCAGGCACTCGTAGACCATCGCGGCGAAGGAATAGACATCCTGCGGCGCCTTTGGCGCGGCGCCGTTCAGCTGCTCCGGACTCATGTAGAGCAGCGTCCCCGACGAGAGTTTCCCCGTCACCCGCGTCATCGTCTCCTGAATCTCGCGGGCGATGCCGAAGTCGAGGATGAAAGGCGTACCATCCTTCCGGATCATCACGTTCGCGGGCTTGACGTCGCGGTGCACCACGCCCTGTCCATGCGCGTAGTCCAGCGCGGCGGCGATGGGCGTGAGGATGCGGATCACCTCGGCTTCCGGCAACCCGCCATCCGTTCCCCGCTCCCCAAGATAGTCATCGAGCGTCCGGCCGTCGATGTAGTCCATCACCAAGAAGGGGTTGCCGCCGTTCTCCTCGAAGGCGCGGAGCTGGACGATGTTGGGGTGGACGAGCTTCAGCGAGACCAGCGCCTCCGCCTTGAGCTGGGCGTAGGCGCGTTTGTTCGAGACCAGGATAGACGGCAACAGCTTCAGCGCCACGGGACGGTTGTCCAGCTGCGTGTCCTCCGCCAGCCACACCGACCCCATCCCGCCCTGGCCGAGCTGCCG
>DBXN01000077.1:29072-41325 GCA_002309585.1 Verrucomicrobia bacterium UBA1211 | reverse complement strand
GCGATCATCGAGACGCTGGCCTACCAATACACCCGCAAACCGCCCAAGAAGACCCGTCTGCGCCACAACGTAATTCCCTGTCTCTGCTCGATCGAGTGCGACTTCGCCCGTCCCATTCCCGAAAGCCCCTACAAAGAGAACCGTTCGTTCATGGATGACATCAAAGGCTGGAGTGCGATGACGGACCAGCTCTACGTCTGGGACTACACCACGAATTTCAGCCATTACCCCCTCCCCTTCCCGAACGTCTACGCCCTTCAGGGCAACATCCGTTTCTTCCGCGACAACAACGTGAAGGAGCTCTTCGAACAGGGTGCCTATCAGGGCCGCCACGCCGACTTCGCGGAGCTGAAGACCTGGCTGATCGCGAAGTGGATGTGGAATCCGGAGTTGCCGATGACGCAACTGCTGGATGATTTCTTCGCCGGCTACTACGGCAAGGCCGCGCCCTATGTCCGCGACTGGTTCGAGGCCATCCACCGGCTTCAGCGCATCTACTCCGTCTCGCCCGACCATCCGTTGAAAATCTTTGACGATGTCGATAATCCCGCCATCCCCGACAGTTTCGTCGATTTCGCGGCGGGCAACTGGGAACAGGCGATCGAGGCGGTCAAGGACGATCCCGCCACCTCCTATAACGTACGCATGGCGGCGTTCGCCTTCGACTACATGCGGCTCGAACGGGCGCCGGCCGGCGGCAAAATCCTTTTCCTGGCCAAGCGAGAACCGAATGAAGCCGCGTTCATGCAGAGCAAGCGGCTGGCGCAGTCGCTTCTCGACCGGATGGAGGAGGCCCGGGACATCCGCATCAGCGAGGAAGGCGGCAAAAGCGTCAGTCTCACCAACCAGTGGAAGACGATCATCCTTCGGGACAAGGCGCCCGGGTACCGTGAGGACGGAATCGGAGAGGTGGAGGATCGTGACATCGCCCTTTCCCATATCGGCACCTACGGCATCTACACAGATGACCCCAAGGCGGATGACGGCAAGGCGGTCAAACTCTTCAACACCCACTATGAATGGTGCGCGTCTTTCTCCCTCAAACGGGTCCAGTTCGAGCCGGGCGTCACCTACCGGCTCCGTGTTAGGGCGCGAGTCGAGAAGGATCCCGCCGCCAAGGGCGAGGCGTTCTGGGCGGGTGTCTTCGATTGGAAGGCATGGAAAGGCATCTGTGAGATCGACCCCCGGTGCGAACAGATCGCCACCGACGATTACGCTTGGTACGAGATCGGCACCTTCAAACCCCAACCCTCTTTCGGCTTCTGGATGGGTCCCGGTCGGTTCACAGACGGCAAGTCCTGCATCAAAGCCGTCTACATCGACAAAATCGAATTCTCCCCTGTCCGCTAGCAGCCTGTTATGGAGCAAAGCGTATGAACATGACACATCCCCTCCTTCTGCTCACCCTTATTGCCGTCTCCGCCCAGGCGGCCGACCGCGGATTCGGTTTCCCGCAACCCGGAGCGGCAGCGACGTTGCGTAACGATTTCCAAACCCCGCCCCCCGGCTACGGCGAGGTCCCCTTCTGGTGGTGGACCGGCGACAAACTGGACAAGGCGCGGCTCCTTGAACAGATCGAGGCGCTGCACCGGGCAGGCATCTCCGGCGCCCAGATCAACTACTCCCACATGCGATCGGAGGGATGGCGGACGGCGGATGTCGAACCGCCCATCTTCTCCGACGAATGGTGGGATATCGTCGCCTTCACCGCCGTCGAGTGCGCCAAGCGCAAAATGGGCATCGGGTTGAGCGGCTACACGATCGACTGGCCGGGCAACAACAACCTCTTCCGCCAACTCGGCATCTCCACCCCTGAGACCCGTGCCAACGGGCTCACCCTCCACACCTTCGACACACAGGGCGGACCCCTCTCCGGCCGCGCGCGGCAGGGGGATATCGCCGTCATCGCCGCCCCGCTCGCCGACGGCAAACCCCAGCCCGACCGCGCCCGGACGCTCGATCCGAAAGCCGACGCCTGGTCACTTCCTGAGGGCAATTGGCGGATCTACCAGGTGGCCACGGCCAAACTCGACGGCACCTACGATCCAATGGACCCGCAGGCCGGGCAACGGGTCATCGAGCGCTTCTTCAACCCCTTCCTCGAACGCATCCCGAAAGAGGCCCACGGCGCGCTCAACTACTTCTTCCAGGATGAACTCCGTCTCGGCGGCGACCTCCGGATCTGGTGCGCCGACTTTCCGGAGGCGTTCCGGACCCAGAAGGGTTATGACATCCTCCCCTACCTGCCCGCCCTCTTCGGCGACTACGGCCCCGATACGCCGAAGATCCGGCTCGATTTCAATGACGTGATGGTTTCCCTCACGGAGGAACGTTACTTCAAGCCGATCTTCAACTGGCATAATACCCGCGGCATGATTTACGCCTGCGATCCCGCCTCGCGCGGCAAAAACCCGATGGAATTCGGCGACTACATGCGTTCCATGCGCTGGTACACCGCGCCGGGATTCGACACCCCCGGCCGTTCGGCCGACCTGATCAAAAACAAGGTCGGCTCCTCCATCGCCCACCTCTACCGCCGTCCGCGCGTCTGGCTCGAAGGTTACCACAGCCAGGGGTGGCAGGCCTCAACCGCAACGATCTTCGACTCCACCGCGCACAACTTCCTCTATGGCTCCACCCTCCTCAACCTCCACGGCCTCTACTACTCCACCTACGGCGGCTGGTGGGAGTGGGCACCGCCTTGCTACCACTTCCGGATGCCCTACTGGGCCTACCTGCCCCATTACCTGAAGTACTTCGAACGGCTCAGCTATCTCCTCAGCCAGGGTGTCCATGTGGCGGACATCGCAGTCCTCAACCCGCTTGAGCCGGTAGTCGAGGACCGGGGGCGCGGCGGCCGTTCCGTCGGCGTCGCACACCGGCTCGTCACCCGTCTCGTGAACACCTTCCAGACCGATGTGGACTTCATCGACACCGAATCCATCGGACGCGGCGACGTTTCCGACGGACGGTTCCATGTCGCCGGCGAGGCCTACCGCATGCTGATCCTGCCGGGGATGTTCGCCATCCGGACCGAGACGCTCCAGAAGCTCATCGCCTTCAAGCGGGCCGGCGGATTGGTGGCGGTTGTCGGCGAGCCCCCGCGCCACACCGACACCTTCGACAGTGACCGCGCCCGCGCCGATGCCCTCATCGCCGCGCTTTTGGCGGACGGTACGCCGTGCCTGCCCGACGACCCCTCCGATGAGGCGCTGAAGGCGCTCACCGATTCAATCACCCCGCCCGATTTCCGCGCCCCCGCCGGAGCCAAGGCGCTTCACCGCCGAATCGGTTTCTACGACATCTACTACATCTGCGACCTCGCCGCATCAGGTGCCTGTACCTTCCGGGCGAAGGGCCAACCGGAACGCTGGAACCCGTGGGACGGCTCGCAGCGGACCCTCCTTCGTTACACGCCGAATGACGACGGCACAACCACCGTCGACTTGGAAGGCAACGGCTCCCCGCAGCTGATCGTCTTCGCCCCCGTCCAGCCCAGCCCGCTCCGTCTTGTAACCTGTACCCTCGCAGGAGACCTCGCCGTCGAACGTTCGAGCGACCGTCTCACCGTCGCGGGTATCGCGGAGAAACCCGGTCCGCAACAGGCGAAAGGCTTCCTGAACGGCAGGCCTGTCACCCTCTCCGGAACGGCCCCCGCCCCATTGCCGTCCGTTGCGCTGGAGGGCGAGTGGGCCTTTACCCTCAAGCCGACGATGAACAACGCCTGGGGTGATTACCGACTCCCCGCGACAAACCGGATGATCGGTGCCGAACTTCGCCACCTCCGCATGCCCGACACGCTTCCGCTGGGTGAACGGATGACCGCCTCCTTCGGTCCCCAATTCCGCGCCTACGGCCCCTTCCCCTCCGGAAGCGACCTCGCCGCCCTTCAGAAGCAGCTCGCGGAGATGTCGCCAGACGCCCTTACGCCGGACCGGACCAAACCCGCCGCGTGGTGGCCCTTCTGCTTCTCGTGGCGTGAAGGCACCGAAAACCATCCCGCCTATCAGGATTGGCACCACGGACTGAACCGGCGTGTCGGGGATGATGTCTTCGTTCTTGGGCCCTACAACCGGGGAATGTACGACGTTGTTCCGCCCGCCAACCAGAAGCCCCAGATCCACCTCTTCCAGACCGCTGTCTTCGCGCCTGTCGCCTGTACGGCGAAACCCGTGGTTCACGGTGTCGCGCCGCAGAGCATCTGGATAGACGGCGCGCTCCGCAAACCGGACGAACCGATCGCCCTTACCGCCGGATACCACATGTTAGTGGTCCGGTACGAAGCCTTCGGGCGCGCCGCGCTGGTCCTGATGCGGACCGACCTGCCGAGCGACCCCTCCACCCTGCCGCTCTCGATGCGCTGGTACCGCGATCCCGCCGTGCTGCCCTTCGACTGCTTCGGCGGAACGGTTCCGTCCGCGACCTACTCCGCGACCCTTCCCCCCGCCTGCACGGTCATCGGAATGCGGATGCGCGGAACGATCGCCTCCGCGGCCGTCGATGGACAACCCGCCACGGTCACCCTCCTCCAGACCGATCGGCATGGCGAACGGCACTACCGCATCACGCCCATACCGGCCGTAACCTCAACCGCCACCCTGACCCTCACGGTCAAACACGAGCCGGGGTATTCCGGCGGTGCGGTACTCTGCGAACCCGCCGAACTGACCTGCGGCACCGGCACGCTGCAGACCGGAAACTGGGCAAAGCTCGCGGACGGACTCACCTGCTACTCCGGCGGTGCCGTCTACGAAAAGCGGTTCACCCTCACCGTCGAACAGCTTTCGCAATGTTGTACCCTGGATTTGGGGAATGTCGGGGTTTGTTGCGGCATTTCCGTCAACGGAGGCCCCGAAACGGTCCTCACCGCCCCGCCGTGGAAGGCCGTCATCAACGAATCGGCGAAGCCCGGTGAGAACACCCTCACCGTCACCGTTTACAACACCCTCAACAACCACTACCAGACCATCCCGACGTGGTACCGCCAGTCGGTTGACCAGGCCCCCTCCGGCCTCCTCGGCCCCGTCACCCTTACCTTCGCCCCCCGAGTCATCCTCACCCCCGAATAATCCGGCCGTCCCGCGCTCACGCAACCGGGTCCATCATCAGTCATCTCTTTCTTCTGTCGGTTGGGGATGATAAAACGGCCCTCCCCGATTGAGGTCGGAGAGGGCCGTTTCATTATGTGTGAATCCCGATTAATGGAGGATGATGTACATCCCGCCGGGACGAGCGTTCCTTAGCATGAGCTTGCCGGACTTGACCATGAGGGAGAAGTCCTCGGAGTAGTCCTTTCCGGTGATATCCTCCACCGTCACCTTGACCGCGGCGGCGGCCTCATCCGTGAGGCCCAGCGCAGAGGAGATCAGGTAGGCCGAACGGGTCGGTTGGGTGTTGAAGACAGCCCGGAAGTGTTTCAACCCGGCGAGGGTCTGCGGATCGGCATCCTCAAATGTCACCGTGTTCTCGATCAGGCCATCGGCCGTGTCGCCGGAGACTTCCCAACAGTTCTCCTCACCCGTGAAGCGGAATGGACCCGCCAGGGTACCCGCGCCCTTGAGTGTGCCGTGGATCGGACAGAAGCCGCCCTCACGCGGCGCGTTCACCAGCATCGATCCCGCAGCGAGCTCGGTTTCGCCACCGAGACCCGGCTGTGAGAACTTCTGCGCATCGCCCGCCGTATAGGCGATCGGCAGGTAACGTTCATCAAACGAATGGTAACTGCCGCCGTTCACACTGAACATGAGTGCACACACGTTGCCGTCAGCGTCCGTAAGGAGGCCGCCCGAACCGCCGCTGGTGTTGGCAGAGTTGTCGCCAACGCGGATATCGAACTTGTGCCAGCCCTCGTCGAGCACGATACCGCCGGTAACCGACGCGCAATTGGCAGCGGCCGCGAAGAGCCGACGCCCATCAACGTCAAGCGATATCTGGTCATCGAAACTGCCATTAAACGACCACTGGCCAACCTGATCGGCGGCGACATGGAAGTAACCGTCGAAACGGCCGACTGTGCCGCCGAACGGCGCGTTCGTTCCGGTGGAGTACTTCACATGGAGCAGCGCGATCGAATTCGTGATGACGTCAAGCGTAGCGAACTTGCTCTCGTCACAGGTCGAATAGATGTTGAGGTTGCTGGTGGGGTTGAAGAACTTGCGCACACGCACGCTCGTGCGGGCGGAGGTCTCCGAACGCATCCGCATCGGCACGGTCGTGCTGTCGAACGGTGCGTAATCCGCTGGCCAGTTGCCGTTACCGTTTCCGCCGACCTTGAACCAGATACCGTTCTCCTTCGCCACATCGCCGCTGTCGGTCATCGGGCCGATCGTCTGGTTGGCGCTCCCGGTGTAGATGGAGATCATGAACTTATGCCATCCCTCCGTCAGGTCGATGTTGTAGATTGCTCCGCTGTTCGGCCCGAGGCGTGAAAGCTCCGTACCGTCCACCTGAATACCGAAGTGTGTCTGGTTGCGTTGCGCGAAGTACCACTTGCCGACCTGATCGGCGTTGACGTAGAACTCTCCGAAGTAGTTGAATCCGGAGCCGTTCCCATACTTCACGTCTCTGATCGCCGATGCCGGACGGTTGAAGTAGGTCAGCGATGTTGCGACATGTGTCGAAATCGGCATTCCGGCTTCAAAGTACGGCTTCATGACGTTCCACGCATTGTCGTGCCAGGTCCAAGCGACGAACTCAACCATGTTCGTACCCGCGATGTCCAGCGTGGCGATTGCGTTCTCCGCAAGCGAGAGACCGCCCGCGAAGCCCGCAGCGTTGCTGAGATCGATCGTACCCGTCGATTCGACTGTCCACTTGCCGAGCGGGATGCCCTGGATACCGGCGCGGTCCGGCGCGAACGAACCCGCGCCCGTGAGCGTGACATCGCTTGCACCCGCGAGGCCAGTACCCCACAGCACGGACTTGCCGTTCAAATCGAATGTCACTTCGCCACCCCGCTTCGGGCTGCCGAACGTCGCGGTCATGCCGGCCTTGCCGATCGCAAAGTCCGCCGCCGCGCGCAGGGTACCGCTCTCCATGTTGAAGACCGTGCGCATGGGCTCGACCCAGGCCTCGCTGATGCCGTCCGAACCGATTTCGAGAAGACCGTCCCTGAAGGTCAGCGAACCCGCGTAGTAGTGCGAGCCGACCCAGTTGGCGTAAAGCCCCTTGGTGTTGATGTGCGTGTCCTTACCGGTCACGGTCAACTCGCCGCGTCCGTTGCCGGTACCGATCTCGAATCGGTTGGCAGAGAAGACGAGGTCATTGGCGGTGATGTTCACCACAGGACCGGCGTTGAGTGTCTTGACGTTCGGTCCTTGCGAGAAGAACTTGTCGATGAGGCCGTTAATGGTCACACCGTCAATCGAAGCGGAGGCACTCGGATGGAAGAAGAACGTCGCCGTGTTACCGTTCATCGCCGTGACCGAGAGTTTGTTCTTGCCGAACTTCGGCATCCCGTAGCCGTCATTGTTCATGCCGAGCACGAGACCGGTTCCGCCGGAGAGCGTCACGTCCAACGCACTGTCGCCCCAATCCTGATTACCGGTGGTCCAATAGTAACCGCCCGTGACCTCCACACGCGAATCGCCCGTCACCGTCGGGGCGAAGTTGTGGAAATCAGTGCTGAGGCGCATGACCGGATCCCCCTCGTTCACAAGGGGCGCGTCCAAATAGTGGCCGTTCTTCTGGACCAAGACCGTCCCCTTGTTCGTCATCGGTTCCCGGTAACGTGTCGTCGCGCCGCCGCCCATCGTGAGCGTTGCGCTGTCGGAGACAGTGACGGGTGCATCGACATACGATGTGCCGGAATCGTTACCGATGTAGGCATTGTCACCCACAACCACCAGACCGCCGACATTCCACTTACCGGTCGAGCCCCACATCGAAAGGGCGCCGGCCAGCTCGATCCCGTTCGGGATGTTCAGCGTGAAGGCACTGCCTTCCGGCGTGTAGCACCCCTCTTCCGCGATCACCATCTTGCCGACGGAGATCGGACCGTGGACATTGAGTCCGCGCGTCCGGCTGACCGCGCTGTTCTTGATGGTCAGCGTGGCGTCATCCGGACCCGTGATCGAGTTCTTGGTGTTACCCCGGATATCGATACGGCTCTTGCCGCCGATCGTCGCGTCGCCCGTGAGGATCACCTCATTGATCGGCGAACCCCAATAGGTGTTATCGGCGGTCGAGGTCAACGCACCCGAACCGTCGGGACCGGCGCCCTCGATCACAAAGGTCTTTCCGCTGGTGATCCTCGCGCGGGGACGGTTATTGGCGCTTGTGGTATCAACGTGGTTGAAGTCGAACTGGCCGCCCTCCTTCACGGTGATCGTACCGCCGTTCGAACCGGCCGCACCGACAACCGCCGTGTCGCCCAGTTTCACCACGCCGCCGCGGATCTCGATGTCGGCGGTGTTGGCCAGCGCGCGGGCTTCAAGTGTCAGTTTGCCGTTGCCTTCCTTAACAAGGCGTTTGGAGGCGATCGACCCGGCACCGTCAAAAGTGTAGTCGGCGGATCCCTCCACCACCACCTTGTTCGCCGCGACCTCGTCAGGAATCTGGACCGTCACGAGTTTGGTTGTCTCCTGACCGTCGAAGATTGCGGTCCAGACCGGGTTGAACACCACCGGGGAGCCGGTGTTGTCCTTCAACCAGGCGACGGATGTCCAGAGGTCACTGAACGTTTGCGGGCGCCAGTATCCAGCCGTCAGCGCGAGCGGATCACTGGTTTCGGAAACGGCATTCTTGCCGTTATTGTTCACGCTGGAGAAGCGGAAGTACCAGGTCTTGCCGGCGGTAAGGCCAGTAGCGGTAGCGGTTATATCGCCAAGCTCACTGACATCACCGATACTCGCCGAACCGGCGATGGTGGCGAATGCCGGGTCATCCGACCATTCGAGGGTAATCATGGCATGATCGGCGCCAATGCCGAAATCAACCACCGAACCGGTCACCGTGGCGGCATCACCGTCATCAATGACTTCACCGATGTAGACCAGCGCGGCGGTCGGAGCGTCGGGATCGTTCGCCATCGAAGCGGTCCAGATCTCGATCTTCGCCACCTCGTAGGCGACGGCGCTCATGGTCTCGACCATGTACCGGTCGGCAGAACCCGAGAAGGTCCAGTCGATCGAACCGAGCGACTGGTGCGAGAAGTTGCCGAGACCGATCTCCCAGCCTCCCCCGCTGGTCGACCAGCGGTTGAAGCAGAACATCACCTGGGCGGGATTCGCCACGCCGGGCGTGAAGCGGAACACCTGCATCGCGCCGTATCCGGACATATTGTCGGAGCGGACATCGTTCCAGTCGTAGCCGTAGGTGTTGGCAGGCGCGTCNNGCGTTTCCTGATTCGCCGTTCGAGTAGCTGCTCGGCCAGAATTCCACCCAGCCGGTCTCACCGGAGGCGTCGGCCGTTGTCGATTCGATGCCGGGCATATTGGTCGTCACGCGCAGACGGCGCACCAGCGTCTGGTTGACCGTAGTGAGCGGCACCGCCACGTCGTCAATGGTCTTGCCGCCGAAGGCATCCATCGAAACCCACATCCAGCGGGTAAGCCCGTGGAAGTCGCTGAAGGCGTCGTTTTTGCGCTTCAACTCGATGTAATAGCCCACACGGGAGAGATTCGCCACCGGGGCGGCGGCGTTCTTGACGGAATAAGGCACCATACCATAATCCGTGAGAACCCTTCCGGTGTTCGCCGCGATATCCAACACGCGGGCGCGGGTGAATCCGGCCAGGAATTCCGCAGGAACGTTGTTCTCCGCGCCAGAGGTGGTCGGCACATCGGTATCCGCCGCGCCGGGCACGAACGAGGTGTCATCGGCGATCGCGTTTTCAATGGCCGCGCAGTAGGTCTCGGCCATCTTGTCCTCACCCGGCCAATCGGGATGGAGGTTGTTGTCCGCGTAGAAACTGCCGACGATGTAGTTGCCCTGCGCGTCATAGCGGTAGCACGGCGTGTAGAGATCGGCGAAGTAAACCCGCTTCGCCGGGAAGAGGTCACTCTCGGCAGCCTCCCTCATCATCGTGTTGAACGCCACGACCCGCTCGTTCAGCGTCTCGTTGTAGGCGATATCGACCACTGCGCCGGCGATGAACTTCGCGTGCGGCTTCTGGTTCAGCACCTTCCAGACCAGCTGTTTCCACACGGGGAAGAGCTGTTCGGGGGTGGAGCCGTTGGAGTTGATGTCATTCGTGCAGAGCTTGACCAGCACGAAATCAACATCGCCCGCCTGATCGAGGAAGTTCTCGATGGAGTCGATCGTGCCGCCACCGCCCAAAGTGACAAGGCGCTGGCCGCTGATGCCGGAGTGGTAGATCCACTCGTCAGGCATCGTCGCACCGCAGATGTCGTGGCTCTGGTCGGAGCGGTGGCCCTTGGCGACCGGGGCGTACCCGTCCGCGGCGAGACGCTTCATCAGGAAGACGCGCCAGTTGCCGTAGGTGGAATCACTGCCGTGCGTGATCGAGTCGCCCACACAAAGGACGTTCACTTGCTGTTTCACCGCGCCATAGTTGAGATCGAGCCAGAGACGGCCGCCCTGCTCAAGATTCTCGACCCAGACTTTGACATCAGCCCCACTCGCGCTGGTGGCGTCAAAGAGGGCATTGAGCGCGGCATCAGCCATATCGATCGATCCGTTATCCCACGTCATCAGGAGGAACCGACCCTTGGTGTTCGAAGCGTAGTTGGAGGTCAGCGCGAGTTGCGCCCCGGAGGCGAAGACCGGCGCCGAGGCCACGCGGATGCTAAACCTCACAGGATCGAAAACCAAATTACCGGTCGGGCCCACATCCAATCCAGCCAGATAGATGCCGCCCACCGCCGGGAAGGTGGCGCGGCCGTCCAACATCAAGACGGAACCGGAGAGGTTAATCGGATCATATCCGACATACGTGAAGGACGTGTTCACTCCATCCGGAATCAACAGATTGACATTCTCGAGCGTGGTTGCGGAGGTGCCGTCCTTATGCCAGTTACCAACAGTGGTGAAGTTGGAATCCGTAGCGCCAGACCACGAGGCGTCGGCCAACGCGTCGCGCGTGGGCGCTCCGCCGCTGTACTGCAGCCAGAATTCAATCTTGATGGTCGAATAGGCCAGCGAACAGATGTTCGCCGCATCGCTGCCCTCGGCGCCATAGGTGAAGGTCCAATCNNCCGAGCAGACCATAGTCGGCAAGCGAACCCATGCCGATCGCGCGCGGATTGGCACCGGTGCTCCCCCAACGGTTGTAGGCGAAGAGGATCTCACCGGCCGGGAAGGTGTTCGGATCCGCAAACTTCCGCATCAGCTGGAAGCAGCCGTGGCCGCTGGTGCCGCTGGTCGGGAAGGTGTCGTTGAAGCCGTACATGTTACCCTCCCACGGCTCGACGATAGCATCCGCCACATCCGTAATCGGTGCGCTGTAGTTGATCGGGTTGAATTCAATGAATCCCTCGACGGTATTATCATTTGCAGGGACTGTCGTCACGCCACCGAAGTTACTCCACACGTGGAGTTTGGTCACAGCGGTCTTTTTCTGCTGGGCGAGGGTCACGGGCAATGCCACATCGGCCCAGTTGGAGCCGGGCGCGTCCATGTCCACCCACAGCGCCTGCAGGGCGCCGGTGTCCTTGCGCACCAGTTCGATGTAGTAACCGACTTTCGTGATGCCGGTCTCCTGCATCGGCGGCGCGTAAGAGTAAGGAATCGCATAGATATTCTGCGCATAGCCCTGGGTCGGAGTCGGCTCGATGGTGCGGACACGCGTAAAGCCGGTGAGATATTCCGCCGGAACGTTGTTCTCGGCGCCGAGCGTCACCGCCGGGCGCGTCCACTCCGCGTGCGGGGGCACGCCGCCGTTGGCCGCCACCAGCGTCAGCAGCTTGTCCTTCAGCAGACCGGCGGCGGTCTCGCAAGCCGAAGCGGTCATGCCGGCGGCCAGAGTCGCGGCGAGATCAACACACTCAACATCCGTCTCCGTGGCGCACCAAGCCGTGATCTGGCTGTTGATATCCGCCGAGGCCCCCGGAATTGTCGAGGCGAGCACCGTCGTCATCGGCAACGCCGCCTTGATGCGCGTCACGGCCGCCTTGTAGTTGGCGAGCACCGTTGTGGCAGGGACGCCGTCGGCAACGTCCGCGTCACCGCAGATGAAAATGGTGAAGTTCGGCTCATTCGCCGCCGCCGCGTAACTCTCCAGACCCTCAAGAAGTCCGGCGCGGGTAGCGGAGGTCTTCAGCGCCAGATCGACAATGCCGCCATGGCTGGCCCA
>DBXN01000077.1:817-28994 GCA_002309585.1 Verrucomicrobia bacterium UBA1211 | reverse complement strand
TTGCCATAGGCATAGTTTCCGCCCACCGTCCAGATCTTGATCGGGGCGGGAGGCGTCACGCCTTCGGCGACCGACGTCATCGTAACCGTCGTGGAGGTGACATCGATGTTATACTCATAAGGGCACCCGATCACGTTGAACCGGCCGCCGGTGTTGGCGGTGATCGCGCCCGCCGTCAACAGCGTGAGCGGCGTACCGGCCGCCGGGGCATCCGGGCCGTTGAAGAGCTCGGTCAGAACGAAGTTGGCCGGCTGCGTGAAGTTCACGGTACCCGTAAAGGCGAAAGGCTCGGGCTTGTCGAAACTCGGCGCCTTCGTGAAGGAGATCGTCTGGTCCGAAGTATGGAGCAACGTGCCGCCCTCGTCGATCACAAGTTTGGAAAGGGCGAACGCGGCCGCGCCGCACCTCGTCATGTCGAGCGTACCGCCAGCATGGATGATCACCGGAACCGGCTGGGACGAGATCGCCCGCTGCGGATACGGTGTCGAGGCCGTGGAGTCCATCACCACCGTGCCGCCAAAGATCTCCACACCGTTATCCATACGCTGGTCGGTGTAGTTGTTCGCGATCGTGAGCGTGGCGGCGCCGTATTTATAGAGTTTCGGATAGGTTCCGTTGTTGGTGATCGGCGGATAGAGCGTGAAGTTCGCTGTCTCGTTGCTGACGACCACCGCGGTGGAGACGTAGATCCAGCTTACGGTGGAATCGATGGTCGAGCCGTCATTGATGAAGAGATTCCGCACGTGCATGCGGTTGGAACTCTGCTTGTAGATTGTGCCGTTATTCAGTGTGATGTCGCGCAGATAGACATTCGGAGGGTTACTGGAAGGAATCTCCGCTCCGATACCGGCACCGATGAGCGTCAGATCCACATTCGGGAGGTTCGATGTGTTTCTGTGGAAGAAGGCGCTGCCGCTCTTGACAAGGATCAGGCCCTCGGTGGAACCGGAGGAGCTGCAAATCCAGAATGACTTGCCGGCATTCAGGTTGAGTGTCAGGGTGTGGCCGTTCAGCTCAAAGGTGGTGGCGGTGTAGCTGTTGTTGATAAGACCCTGACTGTTGCCGGTCACGATGGCATCGCCGGTGAGCACCAGTCCCTCCATTTGCGCGGTACCGTTACCGATGTCGCCGCCGGTGTTGCGCAACGCGCCGAGCCCATCCGGACCGGTACCCTCGATCGTGAAGAAGCAGACGCTGTCGCCATAGCCGCCGGCATCGTAGGTTGCGCCGTCTTTGACCGTGATGTGGGTACCCTTTGCCAGATAGGCGGTACCGCCCGCTTTCACCGTGCCTTCCGCGACGGTAATGGATGCGATGTTGGGATTCTTTCGGGAGATCAGATAGGTGCCCGCCCCGTCCTTGAGAATGTCGACCGGATCGTCATAACGGATGAACGTCTCGTTCCAGGTCTTACCTCCGGGAACCGTGATGTGGAAGGTACCGGAAGCGCCTTTGAGCACGATGGGGTTAAAGGCGGAGGTGGTTTCGGGCGCGGAAAGATGCAAGGTGTGACCGTTGAGATCAACCGTGACGCCATTGAGGAGTTTATCCTGGCAGTCGGTCCAATCCGTATCCTCCGTCAGGACAATCGTACCGGAGAACGCCGCATCCTCGATCACGCCGTTGGCGGCGACTCTATAACTTTCAGAGGAGGCCAACGCCCACCCCTGGCGGGTAACAGCCGCTCCTTTCAGGAAATCGACGGTGGTGAGGTTCGGCCAAACCTCGCCATTGACACGGTCGAAGAGCGCACCCTTTCCGTCCGCGGTCTGCACCGGCACCAGGTCGCGCACCGCGAGGCCGTTGTCGTTCAGGCGCAGCGAATCGAACCGGAAGATCGATCCTCTTGTGATTGAATAGCAGCCGAAGACCGCCATCTCGAAAATCGGGCACGTTGTGCGGGAGATGGCTAAGGCATTCATGGTATCGCCGCCGACCAACGTGATGTAGTTGTCGCTGTCGATCTGGCACCGGTAATCGGTGTTTGCGGTAACGAACCCGATGTCGTTACCGGCACCGTGGAACATAAAGCCCTGGCCGTTATTGCGGTTTTGCTGGTTAAGGAGAAAGGCGTTACCCTGCCAGAACTGACCGAAGAAGGCGGTCGCGTTGACGTAGGTGATATTGCCGAAGGAGAAATCCACAACCGTATCCGGACCCGGGATATAGCCGATCCGGACGGTCTGGCCGTTCGTGGAGGTGAGGGACTCCAGTTCGGAAGAGTAAGGCAGATTGTCCGTCTGGACCAGGAAGAAGCGGAAATAGGTACCGACGGCCTTGAGCGCGGCAGGCAGCGTATAGGTATAGGAGGTGGCATCGGCGGCGATCGTCGCCACTTCGGTGAAGTTTGCCCACGTGTTCTTGTTGTCGCCGCAGTTGGTGGCGCCATAGGCCGCGTAAAGCGAGTAGGCCTTGCCGTCGGGGTTGCCGAAAGCGAAGGTGATGGATTCGCCGGACCGGTCAGTGATGGCGATGGAACGGCGGAATTTAAACGAGGGCGTGGAATCGACTACGCGCCCGAAACGGTCGTCTTCGATCACCTCGCCGGCCACCAACGGGGCGGCGGTCTTGCTCTTATAGAAAAGGTTACCGATCTGATCGTAAAGACCCGCCTCGCCGTCAGCATCCAAAGCGGGGAAGAAATGACGCTGATACGTGCCGTTGTTCGCGATCTTCATCCCATAGAAAGAAAAAGCGGCAAGATGGGAACCGTCATTGCAGCCGAAAATCGCGAGCGCGCCGGAGCCGACCGACCGGGAGACGCTGTAGGTCTTCAGCGTCGAATTCCAGGAAAGATAGAGTCGGCTGTCGTCATCAATCTGACACCGGTAATCCACGCCCGGAGTCGGAACATCGCTGCCGAGGTTGCCGCCGCCGTGGAACATGAACTTGTTGGACTGCTGGTTCAGCAGATAGCGGCTGCCGGCCCAACCCTGCCCGAAAAAGGCGGTCTGGTTGGCATAGGTGAGATTACCGAAACGGAAGTCCACCACAGTCCGGTTGCTCGGGGTCACACCCGTATCGACCCACTGGGAACCGGTGGAAGCGACGCTTCTCAGTTCTTTCACATACGGGAGGTTTTCGCGCTGCATGAGGAAGAAGCGCAGATAGCGCCCGTCGCGCAACGGCTCCGGCACCTCGTAGGTGAACGTCGTCTGTTCAAAGGAAATATCGGCCACCTTCTCAAGCGCGGTCCAAGCCCGCTTGTCGTCGCCGGCATCCGTAGCGCCATGCGCCACAAACAGCTCGTAATCGTTTGCGTCATCCGTGCCGAACGCGAACGTCACGGTCTGATCCGTCTGTTCCGCCACACTCACCGAGCGCGCGAAAACATGCGTCACCCAACCCACACATGCGGTCAAAACCGCCAATAGCGCACTTTTTCTCATGATATTCTTCCTCCTCAGACATACCGAACCGTATCCGCTCCGTTAACATACGGACACGTCACGCGTGTTTTGTCTCCAAATTGAAACAAAACACCCATGATTGTGGGAATAGTATACTAAGAAGCCCTAAAAACTGTAAAGCACGAAATTGCCCGCCCAAACCAGCCGCGACGAAAGCGTTTGATGCTGTCGCTATCGCAGCGACACCCGGTGAGGGGCCCCGTTTCCTCTGTCCCCCACTCCCCTTCCCCCTTTCGAACTTCGACCCGGAAACAGAGCGTGAAAGGGATTTGGTTTTGATTTTTGTTTGACTTTTGGTGTCACATTTGCATAATGGCACCCGTTTTTCTACCGGCGGTATGCCGATAGAAGTGGATAATAATACGTTTGGTAAAGAGGGGTTTCGTACTATGTCAGTTAAAACAATGATCTTTGTGGATGGAAGTTGGCTTTACCACAGCCGACAGGTGTTGTTCGAATCGCTCGGGGAGGAATCCGGGTTTGAGATCGACTACAAGCAAATCCCAGACATCATCGCTCACGGTATCGCCGACGTGCTCGACCAGGAAGTCGATGTCGTCCGGACGAATTATTTCGGGACGATCCCCGTCAACAAACAGGGATACAATCCCGCGAAGCAAAAAGCCTTCTACGACTTTTTGGCGCTCCAATGCGCGTATGACACCGAGATCCTTGAGATCGACTTCCGCCGCGAGCCGCACGCCCGCCCGGATGACAAGTGGGTCAACGTCGCGCTGGCCGCTTCGATGCTCTTCTACGCCGCCCAGCCGGGTGCGTTTGATATCGCTACCCTCGTCGGCGGCGATGCGGACTACATTCCGCTCCTGAAGCGGATCCGGGCGATGGGCAAGCGTGTCCAGATCGTCGGCATGAACAATATCGACGGCAAGTTCCTGACGAGCGCGATGCTGCTCACCACCTCCGGCATCCAGGACCTTCCCCCGATCTTCCTGGACGAGCACGCCCAGCAGATCCGGCTTGTCCGCGAGGAGCAGACCCGCAAGTGCAAGAATTGCGGCCGCGAAGAGGTCACCACCTGGGCCGGCCCGGACTTCTTCTGCTCGGCCTGCCGCAATGAGCACCGCAAGCAGGTCCGCGTCTGCGACACCTGCGGTCGGGAAGAGGAGACCACCTGGGACAAGCCCTTCTTCTACTGCTCCGAATGCCGCAGCAAGCATCGGGAAAACGAGGCGAAAGGCATCATCGACTCGCCTCCCCGCATGTCGGATCCGTCCGGGCCGTCCGCCTGAACCCGATCTGTCTGAATCATTACGCCGAAACGTCGGAGCCACGCTCCGGCGTTTCGTTTAGAGAGGAAGGAAGACCATGAAACCGTTATTCATCGTGATCTCCGCCCCATCCGGCGCGGGCAAGACGACGCTTTGCGACCTGCTGTTGCAGACCTATCCGGAACTCTGCTACTCCATCTCCTGTACCACGCGCCAGCCGCGCGTGAATGAGGAGGACGGGGTGGACTACCACTTTCTTCCGGAGGAAACCTTCGCACGGTTCATCAAGGAAGAGCGGTTTCTGGAGTATGCCTTGGTTCACGACCACTATTACGGTACGCTCAAGGCCCCGATCCTCGAGGTGTTGAACGAGCGGCAGTGCATGCTGCTGGACATCGACGTGAAAGGCGCGCAGCAGGTCCGCCAGACCGTCGCCGCCCTTCCCCCGGACAATCCGATGCGGGACGGGTTCGTGGACATCTTCATCCAGCCGCCCTCCCTGGAGGTGCTGCGGCAACGTCTTGAGAACCGGGGCACCGACGCCCCGGAGGTAATCGAGAAGCGCCTGGCCAACGCCCAGGAGGAGATGACCCACGCCGATGAATACATGTATCGCGTCGTGAATGACGATCTGGAGATGGCCTTCCGCCGCCTGTGCGACATCATCAACGTCAAAAGCGGCATCCATACCTGATCCCCACGGGAATGACAGGACAGGATCCCATCGCCCCCGTTTCGCCACGCATCCTTGCCCCCTCTTCCCTTTTTTGGTAAAGTATGGGGACATTTATGGAGAATCAGGTCCATACGATCGTGTTCGATGCGCGGATGGCCGTCGGAGCCCCTTCCGGGATCCAACGGTACACCCGTTCGCTGTTGCGTGCCCTACCGCCGCAGTTGGAGCCGGATGAGCGGCTGCATGTGATTATCGGCGAAGCGGAGGCCCCCTGGCTCCCCGAACACCCGCAGGTGACGGTTCACCCGCTCACGCTCGACCCGCTCTCCCGATCGGGCCGCAGCAAGGCCCAGAAGCTGATCCGATCGCTCAAGCCCCAAGTGACGCATGCGCCCAGCGCCTTCACCCCGATCCGCATTCCGGGCCGCCTCGTGCTGACCCTACACGATATCCTTCCCATCTCGCATCCGCGCTACAGTTCGTTCTGGTTTAAATTCCTCTGGCGTTTCACCGCTTTCCGGGCGATCCACCATGCCCGGAAGCTGATCGGCAGTTCGTCCGACACGCTCAAGACCGCCGCGAAGTTCTTCGGCCGGCGGATTCTGGCGCGCGGCATCGTCATTCCGCCGGGAGTCGACCCGATCTTCTATCCGCAACCGGAGGATGCCGCCGAAGCGTTTCGCAGGATACACCACCTGCCGGACCGGTTTCTTCTCTACGTCGGATCGGATGAGCCGCACAAAAACCTGACCACCCTGCTGCATGCCCAGGCCAACGCCGACCCGACCGCCACGCTTCCGCTTGTCATCGCGGGATTCGACAGTGCCAACCACCCCCTGCGCAAAGAGGCCGAGCAGCTGGGGCTGGACGAATCGCAGCTCATTTGGCTGCCCCAACTTCCCGATGCGGAGATGCCCCTGCTCTATACGGCGGCGCGGGTCTTCCTCTTCCCCAGTCTGGTCGAGGGTTTCTGTTTCCCCGTTCTGGAGGCGATGGCCTGCGGAACGCCGGTGATCTGTTCCGCCATCAATGTCCTGAAGGAGGTGACCGGCGGTGCAGCGAAGGTGGTGCATCCCACGGACCGCCAGGAGTGGAGCAAGGCGATCCATACCGCGACCGTCTCGCTGGACTGGCACGACACCTTCCGTGCCAAAGGCCTCGCCCACGCCCAGGCGCTCACATGGGAGAAGGCCGCCTCCGAAACCCTTTCCGTCTACCGGCAGCTCTACCCGAAATTCCGGTGACGGGTCCCTTTCCGTTTGAACGTAATCATGGAGAAACACCAATGCCTAAAGCATCTGAATTGAAAAAAGGTTCGATTGTCGGAATCAACAACCTGCCCCACGTGGTGGAAGACCTGAAGGTCTCCACCCCCAGCGCGCGGGGCGCGGCCTCGATCTACCGGTTCCGCTTCCGCAATCTGATCACCAAAAACAAACTCGACGCGGCCGTGAAGGGCGATGAACTGTATACGGACATCGATCTGGAACGGCGCGAGATCCAGTACCTCTACAAAGAGGGCGACCTCTACACGTTTATGGACACGGAGACCTATGACCAGTTCCAGCTTCCGCGGGACGCGATCGAGGATCAGCTCCCCTATCTGGTCGAAGAGATGGAAGGCATCTTCGCGCTCCTTTCCGACGGGAAGGTGCTGGCGATTGAGTTGCCGCAGAAGGTCACGCTGACCATCGAATCCTGCGATCCCGTGATGAAGGGCGCAACCGTCACCTCCCGCAACAAACCCGCCACCTGCCAGACCGGACTGGTGGTGATGGTGCCGGAGTATCTGGAGGCCGGCGAGGAGATCATCGTCGATACCGCCACAGGCACCTATCTCTCCCGCGCGACCGTCTCAAAATTCTAAGGAGAATCCCAACATGAACAGCGATCAGGTCAAAAAAGGAATTGAACGCGCCCCCCACCGCGGCCTCCTCTTCGCGCTCGGTTTGAAACGCGCGGATCTGGACAAACCCTTTATCGGCGTCTGCAACTCCTACATCGATGTGATCCCCGGCCACTGCCACCTGCGCCAGGTCGGCGACTGGGTCAAGCAATGCATCCGGGAAGCGGGTGGCGTCCCGTTCGAGTTCAACACGATCGGCATCTGCGACGGTATCGCGATGGCCCACAAAGGCATGAAATACTCGCTTCCGAGCCGCGAACTGATCGCCGACTCGGTTGAGAGCATGGTCGCCGCGCACTGCTTTGACGCGATGATCTGTATCCCAAACTGCGACAAGATCGTTCCCGGCATGATCCTCGGCGCGCTCCGTGCGAACATCCCGACGATCTTCGCCAGCGGCGGTCCGATGAAAGCCGGCGTCCATCCCAAGACCGGCAAAGCGACCGATCTGAACACCATTTTCGAGGCGGTCGCCGCGCGAACCAATAACCTCATCAGCGAAGACGAGCTCCAGGCGATCGAAGAGACCGCCTGCCCGGGTTGCGGCTCCTGCTCCGGCATGTTCACCGCCAACTCGATGAACTGCCTGTGCGAGGTGCTCGGACTCGCTCTCCCCGGAAACGGGACGATTCTCGCCGTGGACCCCGCCCGCAAGGCGCTTTGGAAGGCCGCCGCCGAACGGATCGTCGAAATGGCGAAGAGCGGTTCGCCGCGTCCGCGCGACCTGATCACCCTCGCCTCGATCGACAACGCCTTCACCCTCGACATGGCGATGGGCGGTAGCTCCAACACCGTCCTCCACACACTGGCGTTCGCCCGCGAGGCGGGTGTCCCGTATGACCTGAAGCGGATCAACGCCATCGCCGCGAAATGCCCCCACATCTGCAAGGTCGCGCCATCGTCCAACTACCACATGGAGGATGTCGAGGCGGCGGGCGGCATCTCGGCCATTCTCAAGCGCATCAGCGCGATTGACGGGTTGCTCGACCTTTCCACACCGTCGGTCACCGGTAAGACGCTGGGCGAGAACATCGCCGACGCGAAAGTCTCCAACGACGAGGTCATCCGCACCCTTGAGAACCCCTACTCCAAAGACGGCGGCCTCGCTGTCCTCTACGGCAATCTCGCCGAAGCGGGCAGCGTCGTAAAGAAGGCCGGCGTTTACGCGTCCATGATGACCTTCTCCGGAACCGCCGTCTGCTTTGATTCGCAGGAAGAGGCGTGCGAGGGGATCCTTCACGGTAAGGTCAAGCCCGGCAACGTGGTCGTGATCCGTTACGAGGGACCGCGCGGCGGTCCCGGGATGCAGGAGATGCTGGCGCCGACCGCCTACATCATCGGCGCGGGACTGGGCGAATCGGTCGCGTTGATCACCGATGGCCGTTTCTCGGGCGCGACACACGGTGCCTGCATCGGCCATGTCTCGCCGGAAGCCGCCGAAGGCGGATTGATCGGTCTGCTGAAGGATGGCGACCGGATCGATATCGACATCCCGTCACGGACGCTGAACGCGGCGTTGAGCGAAGAGGAGATCGCCGCGCGCCGCGNNCCGCGCCCGAATGGAACCCGCGCGCGATCGGCGGCTCGCTCCGCCGCTACTCCCTTCAGGTCGGAAACGCCAGTTCCGGCGGCTCACTGATCGGCGAATGACAGATCCGGACGAGTCCAGGGAGACCGGCGACACGCTTTTGCGTAACCGGAACCGTGCCGTCGGCCAGCTTTTGCTGGCCGATTGCGCGGCGGAGTATCTTGCCATTCTGCTGGCGTTGCGCCGTTTCCGCGACAACCACGAACTGGAACCCCTCCAGGAGGATCTGTTCGAGACGGTCGGAGGCGATGCCGACCGTTTCAACAAGAATATCCGCCAATTGCTGGACTGGGAACTGATCACCCAGCGGATCGAACGGGAACGCCTCCGCGGCTACAAGGACACCCGCCGCAGGAAATTCCGCTACCGCATCTCGGAGGACGCCCTCGCCTTCGTGTTGTGGCTGGAAAGCCGCCGACAGGCGGATGAATGTCCGGCGGATGACGACACGCGTGACCTGCTCGCCGATTTCTCCGTCTGCCTGAAAGAAACCGTCCGGCTCCTGAACAAAACCGGCGCCGACGATGTCGATGAAGAGTCGGCCCGGACCCTGATCCACCGCGTCAACCGGCTCGTGTCGATCACGGACGAGGTCGCCCACTCGCTCGGCGACTTCAACATCCGGTTGTTGGCCTTTGCGACCGGCGCCTATCAGGTTCCCCTGGCGCGACGGCTGATCGCCGAACTCGACCACTTCCTCAAACGGTTTCTGAAGCGGATCCATCTGCTCCGGCAGGAGATCTCCCCCGATCTCGACAAACTCCGCGCCACCCGTCTCGCGGCCCGGTGGGCCGCCTGTCGAACGGTGATGGAACGGGAACACGACGCGGCCCACCTCTTGATGCGGAGCCGGCTGGCGGATCCGCAGAAAAGCCTCGCCGCGCTCGCCGATTTCTACCGCCCGGACGGTACGCTGGAGAAACTTTCCGCAAGGGTCAATGCCTCCGCCCTGATGGTCTGGCAGAAGTTACATGCCCACCTGCGGGAACTGGAACGCCGCAGCCACCGGCTGGAGGATCTTGACGCCCGGATCAAGGAGCTCGCCGCGCTGCCGGCCGAAACGGTCCCCTCGCGCTGGCTCCGCCAATTGGCGCAACCGGCGCAGATGTTCGGCGACCCCAACCATTGGAACGAGACCGAAAAGGCCACCCCGCCGTTGCCTGTCTGGGTCAGGAACCGCGTCCGGAGCGAACCGATCGTCTGGCTCAATCCGCGCCGTGCGGGAACGGACAAGCCGGTTCAATCCCTGGACGAATACCGCTTGGAGCGGTTGGGCCATTGGATGGAGACGTTGGGACTGACCCCGACACCCGAAAGCCGCCAGACCCGGCTCTCCCAAGGGCGGTTCGCCAATTACGACGACTTTGTGCGCGTGTTCGAGCTGGCCCGGAGCGGTCTGCTCGGCAATGGCGCGCGCCTCGCCAAACTGGGGCTCCGGGCGGAAGTCCGGGAGGAGCGGGTCTCCCTCTCCAATGACGTTTACACCCTTGAACTCAACGATCTGACGCTGGAAGGAACCCACCCTCATGGCGACGCTTGACGATCTTATCGCGCATGGACAGGCGGAACGGGTGCGCGCAACCATCAACACCCTGCTTGAAGCCCCCTACTTCTATAAAACCGACCATGCCGACCGTTTTCTCTTCCTGAGACGTTACCAGAAGGAGTTCAGCGCCTTCTTCGAAAAGTATTTCGGCTGGACCCTGATCTCCGACGCCAAGTGCGCCCGCCTCTATAAACCCGAATGGTACAATGCGGCGATCACCGAGTCGAAACGCGACATGTTCAACTTCACGCGCCGCGACGAATGCATCGCCTTTCTGCTTCTGCTGGAGTTTTTCGAGAAACGGCTGGAGGAGGAGGCCGTCGCCATTGACGATCCCGAAAACCTTTGCTTCCGTTATGGGGACCTGCTGGATTACGAACGGGCGCGTTTCCAGGAGATCTTTCCCGAAGCCAAGGACAAATACGCCGACGAGGATGTCCGGAAGATTCTCCGGCAGGTCATGCCGGTTTTGGAACGCTACCGTTTCCTCCAGAAGCAGCCGCCGCCCGACGGCATGGAAATCGAAACCGAAGAAACCATTTATGAGTGTCTCCCCGCTCTCTGGCACTACAAGGCCGAAGCGGTGGCGCGACCGATCCAGCCATGAGCACGTTCTATCCCATCACCAAAATCCGATTGGTCAATTTCCACAATGTCGGGACTACCACGCTGGAGCTTCCGGGCGGCGGGCACCTCTTTCTGCTCGGTGACAACGGTTCCGGCAAAACCACCGTCCTGGACGCGGTTCACTTTGTACTGGATCCCGGCCGGTCGATGGAGTTCAACTCCGCCGCGCGCGTTGCGGGCGCGAAAAACGCCGGCGGACGCACCATCCAGGGTATCGTCATGCGGTACAACATCGAGACGCACGGCCCGATGAACCCCGACGGCGGCGTGACCTATGCGGCATTGGAGATCGAAGGCCGCTACGGCAAGCCGGTCAGTATCGCGGTGGGCGTCTCAACCCGGAGCATGGATGAGCGGTATGAGAGTTGGGGAGTCATCACCGAGGGTCCCGTCGACACGCTTCCGCTTTGCCACCGCGAAGGGAACCGGCTGCGTCCCGCGACGAAATCGGAACTGCGCGAAGCGCTGGGCGGCAAGGGTTTCTATGCCCAAATCGGACGGTATACCGACGAGCTGGCCAACCGCTTCTTCGACAACCGGGAGACCTACCGTGACGTCTGCCAGCTGCTCTCGACCGGAAAGGCGTATCGGGAGATCGCCTCGCGCGCCGGCGATTACGACAAGCTTTTCCGCGAACTGCTTCAAGAGCCGCCGAAAGAGATTTTCGAAGATCTAGTCCGCGACCTGAAAACACTGGAAGAGAGCCGCCTGGCGCTGGACGGTCTCCGGCAACGCGTCACGTTCGTTCGGGAGATCGTCTCGCTCCGCAACGAGGTACGCCAACGCCGCATCACCGCCGCCGCAACCCAGTGGCAGGCCTGCCGACTGGAGATCGATGATCTGAATGCGGTCCTCGCCCGTCTCAAAGAGGAAAAGATCAGCGAGGAGGCGCGCGGCAAAGCGTTGCAGATGGACCGCGAAAAGATCGCCAATGACGCAGAGCGTGCCCGTAACCGTCTCACAGAGCTGCGGATGCAGGATTCGCAGGGTCTTGTCGCGCAGGAACACGCCGCCCGCATCGAATGGGAACGCAGGAGACTCGCCTTCACCCAAGCCTGTTCCCGGATGGTTCAAGTCCAGCGGAATGTCACCGAGAAAGAAAACGCCCTAACCGCCGCGACGGAAACGCTCATCCGCCGGGTCCGCCGGAGCGCGGCCGATCTCCAGCGGCTCGGAAGCCGGTTGCCCTTTTCCACAGCCGCGTTGGCCGGCGCGTATGACGAGGCTTGCCGGGAAGCGTGTCCCGAAGACGCGCTCTCGAACCTCACCGAGTTCTCCGATCTGACGGAGTTGGCCGACCGCACCGCGTCTGAGACCGGGCGTAAGCTTCAGGCGATCGAGGATCGGCTGGAAGCGCTGGATGCCGACCGCAAGCGCCTTGAGAAGCGGATCGGCGACCTGCAGAAACAAGATGAGGCGCATCCCCGGATTTCGGGCTTCGCGGAGGCGCGCGAGGCAATCCGCGACGCCCTTCTGGACGCGGTTCCACTTTATGAGGGCCTGGTTCCCGTCAACACCCTCCGTCCGGCGGAAATCGCGATGCTGGAACAACTGATCGGCGATGCGGTCCTCGGCACATGGATCGTCCCGCGGGAGAACGCCGATGCGCTCCGGAAACTCCTTTTCAAAAAATACCCCGAACAGAGCCTCGCCGTCGCCGATGACACGGATGACGCCCGTTGCGACTGGCTCTCGCAATTCTTCGACATGGCGCGTTCCAACCCCGATGCGGTCATGATCCTCCGCCGTCAGCTGGCCGCCCGGTCGGGCCCCACGGCGCACGCCTTTCTGGAGAGCCGTATCCTCGCTTTCCGGGGCCGTGAACAACCGGCCCGCTTGGACAAACCCCGCCTCATCGGCATCGACGCCCGCCGCGAATTCCTGCAACGCGAGATCAACGATGCCGAAAAGGCATTGGCCGAATGTCAACGCGAGACCCGGTTCTGCCTCCGGGAAAAGGATCGGCTCGCCGATCTGGACAGCACGCTCCACACTCTCCGAACGAGTCTCCGGGAGTTCGGCCATGTGACGACGCAACTCGGCTTTGAATTGAAAAACCGACGGAATCTCTTTTTGGCGGAACGGTTGCAGCTGGAGAACGCGGAGACCGACCGGCTCCGGTGTGAAGAGGATGAGCAGTTTGCCCACGAGAAACATGAGGACATCATCCTCAAAATGCGGCAATCGGGCCTTGACGCAGATCTGGAGGAAAAGATCAGATCCCTGGAGAAGAAAATCCGCTCGCTCGAACGCCATCTCACCGAATGTGACCGGGAGATCGGTGCGATCGGCAACAGGGTCACCAAGATCCAGGAACAGTCTGTCGTCCTGACCGAGTCGCTGGCCCGGCAAGTGGAGGAGCGGTCAAAGCATGAGCAGGCGGTCCTCCGATGGGCCTCCGCGCCGACCGGGGAGCTGGAGACCTTCATCCTACGCCAATGCCAAACCGACACCGCCAACCGCGACCTGCTCAAGCAGAAAGGCGCCGAGGCGGAAAAGGCCTCCGTCCAGTTCGCGGAGCGGATCAGGGGACAACTGATCAGCAACGCCGGCATCCCGTTCGGCTTTGTCTACGAAGAGAGCGACAACACCCTGACAGACCGGCGCGGCGCGGATCTCGACACCGTTCTCGCGGAGTGTTCCCGCCAATTGGAGGAGCAGGAGTCGATCATCAACGCCGATACGGTCCGCGTCTTCAAAGAGATCGTGATGGACAAACTCATCCGCTCGCTCTGCGAAAGCGTCGCCCGCCTGAATGAGATGTCCCACAAAGTCGGCCGTCTCCTGAGAAACCGCAGTTTCGGGCAGAACCGTTACGCCTTCTCCATCACGGCCATTCCCGAATACGCTCCCCTCATCAACATCGTCCGCAGTTACCACGCGCTGGACTCCGACAGCACCGAAACGGAGCTGATGGCTTTCCTCGAGGGCCATAAAGACGATATTCTCGCGACCGGCGTCGGCGAAATCCCCCCGTTGCTCGATTACCGGAACTGGTTCCGCTACGAACTGAAGATCATGACCTCCAACGAGGAAGGGAAGACGATCGACCGCAAGGTCAAGGGATTGGGGTCCGGCGGGGAACAGGCGGTCCCGAACTACCTGTTAATCCTCACCATCGCCAATTTCCTTTATGACCGCGAACGGATCCACCTTCCGATCCTCGTCTTCGACGAGGCCTTCTACGGTATCGACGCCCGCCGTCGCGACCAGCTGCTGGCCTTCGCCAACGACCTAGGCTTGCAACTCTTCGTCGCCTCCCCCGACCAGGACGGCGTGAAGAAAGAGATTCCCCGGTCAACCTCCGTTCTCGTCATCAAGGACAGCCATTACGACGTGCACCTCTACCCGTGCCATTGGAACAACACCCTCCGACAGGATGACCTCCTCGCCCCGGAACCCACGGTCCTCAAACCCGAATTCGGCCCCGAAACCCGATAAAGCACAAACGCCCCCCGGAATCGGAGGGCGTCGAGCGTCGCTTCTGTACCTCCGCTTTACACGAAGGTGCTGATGACCGAGTCGGCCTTGACCGCGTCTTTGATGTCCGCCACGAGATTGGCGGACGGGGCGATGTTCAGGCGCAGGATCGCCAGCGAACGGTGGGTCTTGACATTGTGCGGGTTCCGCATGTCCTCGATGTTGATGCCGGCATCGGCGAGACGGCGGGCGATAGTGGCGATCACACCGGGACGGTCATTGTAGAGGCAGAAGAGCGTCACGCCCTTCGGCTCGAAATAGAGCCGGTCGAACTCGTCAATCCGCGAGACGGTCTGGATACCTTCCGTCACGGTGCCGCGCACACTGTAGAGCTTCATGCTCTTATCCGGCAGCTCGACGGTGATATCCAAGGTGATGGAGTTCCCGTAGCCTTTCTGATCCGACACGTCACGATCGATATACCGGATACCGTTCTCCTCCAGCAGTTTCATACCGGCCTTGACATCGTTATAGGGATCGAAGTCATGCCAGATCCCCGCGAGGATCGATACGAGCAGCCACTTCTGGAACGGCTTGAGATCGCCGTAGAAGCTGGTTTCAAGCAGTTTGATCGGGAGCGGCCCGGAAATCTGGCGGACCAGATTGGCAAGGGTATAGGCGAGTTCGCTGTAGCTACGCTCAAGCCCCGCCGGGATATCACGGTTCACAATGCAGGCGAGGTCGCCCTTCACATCCAGATCGATCAGCTCTTCGGCCGCCATGCGGGCAGCGTTGAAATTCGCCTCAAAGGTGTTCGCCCCGAGATGCGGCATCATGATGTCGGCGATGTCGGCGTTGGGCTTATCCCCTTCGGCGTCTTTCGGATAGACATCGTTGAGGTAACGGAGATTCTTCTCGGCCTTGAATTTCCGGAAGGCATCCTCGTCGATGATCCCATAACGGGCGCAGTTGATGAGCGTCGCGCCGTTTTTCATCTGCGAGATGAGCGCCTCGTTCACCAGACCGCGCGTCGAATCCATCAGCGGGACATGGAGGGTGATGAAATCGGCGCGGGAGAAGATCTCCTCCAGCGTGGCCGGCTCGATTCCCATGTCGCGGACGCGGTCGCTGGCGATGAGCGGGTCATAACCCAAAATACGGTTGTCGAATCCCTTCAGATGCTTCGCCACGAGACGGCCGATATGGCCGAGGCCGACGATGCCGACGGTCTTCCCGGTAAGCTCACGGCCCATCAATTGCTTCTTCTCCCATTTACCCTCGCGGGTGGAACGGTCCGCCCGGATGATGTGGCGCGCGTCGGCGAGGATCAGGGCGATGACCTCCTCCGCGACGCCGTTGGAATTCGCGCCGGGAGTATTCATCACATTCACGCCCTTGACGCGGGCATGACGGATGTCGATGGTGTCATAGCCGGCTCCGGCACGGACGATAACCTTCAATTGGGGAAGCGCGTCAATGGTCTCGGCCTGGATTTTCTCGCTCCGAACGATCAGGGCATGGGTGTCCGGATGCGCGGCGACAAGCTCCGGCAAAGGGGTCTTTGCATCCTGAATCACCTCATACCCACCGTTGGCGGCAAGCAGCTCGGCGGCGACGCGATCCAATTTTGTAGGGATAAGAACTTTTTTCATGCTTCTCCACTTCATCAGGGTTTGGTACTATCTCTTCTCATCTGTCTGAGACGGAAAGGCTCTACGGGCGGGCACCCTGTTGCCCGTCGAAAAGATGCGCATTATCTTAACGTGCCGAAGAGCCGGAATCAAGCCCCGTCTTTGACAGACGGAACACCTTGATCGGAACCGAGAGGAGAACAGAACGATGACGATGAGAAAGATGATAGCCGGATTGACGCTGATCGCGCTGGCGTTCGCGACGGACGCGATGGCGCAGACGGTGGGACGCCCGGGCGGCCAGCGCGGATACGCGACCGACAGTTTCGAGGGATTCAGCGTGGTGGACAACGATACCCGTATCCCGCAGAAAAAGCCCTCCTTCTGGTGGTGGAAACGGGTCAAGAAGGACACCGCCGCCGCGCAGCTCTCCTACGCGCAGGACCTTGAGCGGAACGGAAAACTGAAGAAGGCGGCGCGGGCCTACCGCGCGCTGGTCGGGAAGTGGCCGACCTCGCACGAAGCCCTGAAGGCGCAGCACACCCTCGCCCAGGTGGAGGAAAAGCTGGAGAACTACGCCACCGCCTTTGACGAATACCAATACCTGCTGGTGCACTATGCGGGGAATTGCCCCTACGAGGAGATTCTGGACCGCCAGTTCCGGCTGGCGAACCATCTGCTGCACGGCCACAAGAGCATGTTCGGGCTCAAACTGTCGCTGTCGGACGAGATCCGCGAGCGGTTCGAGACGATCGTCCGCAATGCCCCCCGCTCGCCCCGTACGCCGGAAGTGATGCTGATCATCGGCAGTCTCCGCGAGGAGAACAACGACCGGGTCGAGGCGATCGCCGTCTATGACGGAATCCTGAACCGTTTCCCCGCCTCGAAGGAGGCCAACGAAGCCGCCTTCCTCTCCGCCCGGTGCCGCCACGCGCTGACCGTCAAACAGCCTGAGAACGAAGCCCGTTGCCGCGAATCGATCGCCTTCATCACGGCGCTGCTGGAACGGCGGCCGAACCACCCGTGCAAGGGTGAGCTGCAGGCGTGGCTGACAGAGCAAAAGGCATTGCTGGTCGAACAGAATTACCGGAAGGCGGTTTTCTATGACAGCAAGCAGCGGAGCCTGGACGCGGCGAAGAATGCCTACCGGCGCTTCCTCTCCGAATTCGGCGATTCCAAATACGGTCCGGTGGTGAAGAAACGGTTGGCTGAATTGGAAAGCGGCAACGCGGTACCGTTGCGTAACTGATCCGTTTGTGTTATACTGGATTTGTTTTTTGGGGAAGGAGTCGGAATGGCGATCATCAGGAAAATGGTAAAGGCGTTGGCGGTGGCGGCGATCCTGGTTCAGGCGGGATGCGCCTCCTATTCGTTCCGTTCGAATGTGCCGGAGGAACTGCGGACGATCGCGGTCCCGGTGTTTGAGAACGATTCGGGATTCCCAGAGCTGGACGCGGTCGTGACCCAATATGTGCTGCGTGAGTTCCAACGGGAGGGAACCTTCAAACTGGCGCGTTACGAAAACGCCTCGGTCCGCTTGACGGGCAAACTCGTCTCATCGCGGCATGAGTCGATCACCTACGACCGGAACTACAACTCCCGCGCCTCGGAATACCGCTATACCGTCACCGTCAGAATCTCGCTCTGGGAAGCGGGTTCGGGCAAGATGCTGATCAACAACCAGCCGATTTCCGCGCAGACAACCTTCCTGACGCAGGGCGACATGTTGACCGGTCTTCAAGACGCCTACCCGCGCGTCGCGAAAGAGCTTTCGCGTAAGATCGTCGACACTGTCCTCGCGCAATGGTAAACGGTTGACGCCCCCGATTCCCCATGTCCCCCAAATTCTATGATACGGCGCGGGTTGAACGGGCGGTCCTGGCGCAGGTGGTTCTGACGCGGGACGATCCGGCGGAGGCATCGGATTCCCTGGCCGAACTCGCGCGGCTCGCCGACACCGCCGGGCTTGAGGTTGCGGGGCAGTTGACCCAGAACCGGGAACATCCCGACGGCGGAACGCTGCTGGGTTCCGGCAAGGTGGATGAACTGCGCGTCGTTCTGGAACAGACCCAATCGAACACCGTCATCTTCGACAACCCCCTGAACGCGATCCAGGCCTATCAGCTGGGGAAAGCCCTGAGAGGCATCCGGGTGCTGGACCGGACCGAGGTGATTCTGGAGATCTTCGCCCGCCGCGCCCGTTCCGCCGAGGCGAAGATCCAGGTCGAGCTGGCGAAGACGCAGTTTCTCCTTTCACGCATCCCAGAAACCGAGGCGCAACAGCGTTTCGGCGGCGGCGGAACGGGATTGCGCGGCCCCGGCGAGAGCCACCTCCACATCCGGAATGCGCCGCTGCGCCGCCGGATCACCGACCTCAAGCGGAAACTGGAGGCGATCCGCAAGCGGCAGGCCGACAAAAGCCGCGTCCACCGCCAATGGCCGGTTGTCTCCCTGGTCGGCTACACCAATGCCGGCAAATCCACCCTCCTGAACGCCTTTACCCGCGCGGACGCGTATGTGGACGACCGTCTCTTCGCGACGCTCGACACCAAGACGCGGATGGCATGGCTCTCGCCCACCCGGCAGGTTCTGTTGACCGACACCGTCGGCTTTATCCGCAACCTGCCGCACAATCTCGTGGCGTGTTTCAAATCGACCCTCCAGATGGCGGTCGACTCCGATCTGCTGTTGCTGGTGGTGGACGCCACATCGCCCCGTCTGGCGGACCACATCGCGGTCTGCAAGAAAACCCTGAAGGAGATCGGCGCGGAGCAGGTGCCGCATCTGCTGGTGCTGAACAAGTGCGACGAAGGCCGGGCAAGCCATTCGGTCCTCCATGCGACCGAGGCATATCCGCAGGCGGTTCCTGTTTCCGCCCGAAGCGGATACGGTCTGGATGTATTGAAACAGGCGATGATCGAGGAGCTTCAGCGATGCTGCACATTGTGGCGACTCCCATCGGCAATCTCGGAGATTTAAGCCCGAGGGCCCTGGAGATTCTGAAGAGGGCGGATTTGATCGCCTGTGAGGACACCCGCAGAACGTGGGCGCTGTTGAGCGCGTTCCAGATCGCGCGGCCGGAGATGATCTCCTACCGCCAGGGAAATGAGGAGCAGACCGGCGAGCGGATTCTCCGGGAGGTCCAATCGGGACGCGAGGTGGCGGTCTGCTCCGATGGCGGATATCCCGGCATCAGCGATCCCGGCTACCGGCTGATCCGTCAGGCGGCGCAGGCGGACATCCCCTACGACATCATCCCCGGCGCCTCCGCCGTGAACGTCGCCCTGCTCATGTCGGGTCTCTCAACCAGCAGCTTTACCTTCAAGGGCTTCCCGCCCCGCAAACCCGGTGCCCTCCACCGCTTCTTTGAGGAGGAGGCGGCGTTGCCGCACACCTTGATCTGTTTCGAATCCCCCTATCGGATCACACCCACCCTGCGGGCCGCGCTTGAGGCGCTGGGCGACCGCGAGGCCGCCGTCTGCATCGAACTGACGAAATGCCACGAACGCGTCGCACGCGGTTTTCTCTCCGATCTCATCCCCCAGTTTGACGGCAAACCCGTCAAGGGCGAGGTCGCCATCGTCATCGCGGGCAACAACGCCAAGTTCAGCCGTTGAGGGGTATGGGTTGATCGTTGTGGGTAAACGGGCAGAAGGCCTGTTCGGCTACCGCACCGTCTAACCATCCTAAAAACACATCGGCCGCCTTCCGAAAGGAAGACGGCCGACGCGTTGAACTCGAAATCCGCTGCGGTTATTCAGCGCCGGGATGCCACTCTTCGCTCTGCGCGAAAGCGTCATCGAACGCGGCGGCCAATCCGACCAGATTCTCACCCGGCTTCAGATCGGTCACGCTGAGATCGCGGGAGAGCTCCTCAACCTGCGACTCGTTCATCGCGACAGCCTTGATGCTCAGGCCGATCCGGCGATCGTCACGATCGATCTTCACGATGCGCGCCTCGACCTCCTGGCCGACCTTGAGCGCATCCTTGACCTTCTCGATGTGCTGATCGCTGATCTGGGAGATGTGGACGAGACCGTCAACACCGTCTTCCAACTCGACGAACGCGCCGAAGGAGGCGATCTTCGAGACCTTACCCTTGACCAGCTGGCCAATCGCGTAACGGCTGGTGATCGTGTTCCACGGATCGTCGCTCGCCTGCTTGAGACCGAGGCTGATGCGCTGATCGGCGGGGATGACCTCAAGGACGACCGCCTCAACCTGCTGGCCCTTCGTGAGGACCTCGCTCGGATGGTTGATCTTGCGCGTCCAGGACATATCGGAAACGTGGATCATGCCGTCAATACCCTCTTCCAGCTCGACGAACGCGCCGTAAGCCGTGAAGTTACGGACTTTACCGGTCACGCGGCTGCCGACCGGGTAACGGTCCTGAACCGTATCCCACGGATTCTCTTCGGTCTGCCGGATGCCGAGCGCGATCTTCTGGTTCTCGGAATCGATGCTGAGCACAACCACGTCCACCTCATCGCCCACCGAGAGCACGTCAGAGGCGCGCGCGATGCGCTTCGTCCAGGAGAACTCGGAAACGTGGACCAGGCCCTCGATGCCCGGCTCGATCTCGACGAACGCGCCATACGGAACCAGGTTGACGACCTTGCCGCGCAGACGGCTGTTGACCGGATACTTGGACTCGATGTCCGTCCAGGGATTCGGCGTGGCCTGCTTGAGGCCGAGGGAGACGCGCTCGCGCTCCATATCGACATCCAAAATGATGACGTCCAATTCCTGACCGACCTTGAGCATCTCGCTCGGGTGCTTGATGCGGCCCCAGCTCATATCCGTGATGTGGAGCAGGCCGTCCAGACCGTCCAAATCGACGAACGCGCCGAAATCGGTGATGTTCTTCACGCGGCCGATCCGGTGCTGGCCCTTCTCGATGGTCGAAAGCAGCTCGCGCTTCTTGTCGGCCATCTGCTCTTCGATCAACTCGCGGCGGGAAACGATGATGTTCCGGCGCTCGTTGCTGATCTTGATAATTTTGAAATCGAAATCCTGACCGATGAACGGATCCGGATCGTGGATCGGGGTAACATCGATCTGCGAGCCGGGGAGGAACGCCTCCACGCCATCGACCTTGACGATCAAACCGCCGCGGACCTTGCTGCTGATGGTGCCGTGGACAATGCCGCCTTCGGTGTACTTGGCCAGGACGGCATCCCAACGGAGCTTCTCATCCGCGCGGGACTTGCTCAACTGCACGACATCGCCCCGGTCATTCTCCAGCGCGACGACGAACACATCAATCTCATCGCCGACCTTGACGGCGCTGATATCCTCGAACTCGCTCGCGGGAACGATACCGTCGGACTTATAACCGATGTTGACGAGAACCTCGTTCCCCTTTATCTCACTGATGGTACCCTTGATGATGGTACCGACTTCAATTTTGGTTTGAGCCTCGATGCTTGCGCGCAGAAAATCATAGGCGGCGCCAGTACGGGGAGTCTCTTTTTGCGGTTTATGAATAGCCATTGTGCTTTGTTTTCTCCGCCTCCGTCACGCGCGGCCACATGCCGCCGCTCCAAAGGCGTTGGGTTTGTTGTGAATCGCTTCCGGCAACCTGCGCCACCCGGACCACCCGGCCCGGACACATGTCCCTTTCACGACCAAAGAAAGGAAATGTTAGCATAATCCGGGTACCCGGAGCAAGCGGGGAATGGCCATAATTTCGGGAAGGGAACGGGAAAGGGAGAACGGGGAACGGTTCACCGCAATTCACCGTCATGATGGTTGAAAACAACTCTTTTAAACAACTTTTCTTGCCCGCGCGGGAAAGTGCAGGAATACGCCCAATTTGATGCGTCAAGATGCTATTTGCCCGCTTTGGCTTTCAGATCGCGGATGACCTTGAACATGACCGAGGGATAGTCGGTCGAGAAGGCGTCGCAGCCGAGTTCCCACAGCTTGTGATAGACCTCTTCGGTTTCGCCGCCCTCAAAGGGGATCGAGCAAACCTTCACGCCGTGCGCGTGGCACTCGTCGATCAACTTCTTGAGATAGGCGGTTGACGGCACAAAGGGATCGTCATACTGGGTGTTGTAGTAGGTGTGGAGGGAGACCGCGGTGACGCCCTTCCAGCCACCGGCGCGAACCTCGTTGAAGATCTTCTCGAAATGGGCCTCGGTCCGCTTCATCTCCTCGGGCGAGTGGTTCTTCGGCCACGCCCCCACCCACAGCAAGGTCTTTCCGTTCGGAACCACCTCTGTCCAGCGCACACTGTTCCCGTAACTCGGTCCGGTATAGTAGACCTGGTCCTGGACATTGAACTTCTTCGCCTCCGCCGCAATCCGGTCAGGTCCCGCGCCTTTCTCATCGACAAAGAGCAGATAGGTCGGACGTCCCTTCATCGCGGCCATCACCGCCTCGATCGTCGGGATACGCTGGGAGGCGTACTCCGGCGAGAGATACGACCCGACGTCAATATCGCGGATCTCCTCCCACTTCATCTCGGAGATCTTCCGCTTCTTCCATGTATCGGGAATCCCGCGCGGCGTCCGGTTGAGATCGTTGTCGTGGAACATGATCCCGACCCCGTCGGCGGTGCAGCGGCAGTCGCACTCCAACGCGGAACCGTTCCCCCAGCACCAGAGGAAAGTCTCCAGCGTATTGTCCGGCCGCTCCAGCTTACCGCCCCCGCGGTGGACATGCGAGAGATGCAGAAAATCGGTCCTCTCCGCCCCGCACGCCATCATCGCGAACACGCACACCAAACCCATCAATCCGTTTCTCATTTCGAATCCCCCTTTGCCTATCATTTGACCGTTGACCGTCAGCCTTGCCCACTGCACACTGCTCACTGCTTAAAGAGCATCTTCAACAAATCGTCCTCATTATCCACCCGGACCGGTTTCTCAAGTTGTTTGTCCGGCTGCTTCTCCGCCGGCTTGACGGGTTGCTTCTCAAGCGGCTTGACGGGCTGCTCCTCCGGTTTGACGGCCGGCTGCTCCACCGGCTTGACAGTCGGCAACGTCGGCTTGGGATCCGGAGCCGGCTTTGCCGGGGCGGATTCCGCGGGCGAGGCGGGCGCGGGCGGCGTCTTCGCCGGCTGTCCCGGTTCGGGCGCTTTCGGCGGAGGGGTTTTCTCCGGGTTTTCCCCGTTCTTCTCCTCCGTTTCGCCTGAACCGATGATTTTGAGTGTCGCGCGGGTTCCGTGCTGAATCTTCGGCAGCCCCGCATAACTGCGCGGCACCTTGTTACCGACCAGGCGGGAGGTGTAATTCACGGATGCCGTCCCGATCCGGACATCGACGAGCTGAAGACTCTTCACCTCTTTCCGTTGCGGGAAATCGGCATAAAACCAGGCGTGGGCGGACTTCCGCATCTGGGTCGCCGCGAGATTCGTCTGTTTCCCCTTCGTTCCGCTCACGTTCTCATTCTCGACCCCGCAGAAGGGAAACTTGGCGTTGCTCTTGCCGTGAATCGTGCAGGTCGCGGGCGAGATCGTGACCGTCTCCAACACCGCCCCGCCCGCGTCCAGCATGGAGAGTTCCAGGATGATCGGCAACGCGCTGCCCCGCGGAACACGGATCGCCAGCTGTCCCTGGATCCGATCCTGATCCGGCATGGCCGGCGAGGCCGCAAAACAGAGTTTGGCGATGTCAACCTGCCAATTGGGCGTCATCACCTGTTTCCCCTGGAAGAAGACAGCCCCCCAACCGGTCAGCGACAACGCGACCATGATCACACTCAACCGTAAACTCGACATGTCAGTTCCACCCCAACAACACCCATCCAAAAAACAGGGATACAATAGCAAACCCTCCGCGAATGGGCAAGAAGAAGTCGCGCAGCCCGCGTCCGCGGGGCGCCATTCACCGCCGTCGTTCATAATGGTTGAAAACAACTTTTCCTGTCCGCGCGGGCGAGTTAGCCCGCGTTCCTCTTCACGTTGTTTTTACCCGTTGTTTGGGTTGTTTTCCAATCCCCGTCGGCATGGGCGAAAAACACACGCCCGCGTCCGCGACATTGCATTCCGCCTTTCATTCCGTTATACTGTTTCCTGTTTTTAAAGCGGGAAAGGAGAGTCGGTATGCGGTTAGCGGGATTATGTGTTGCGTTGGCGATGATTTGCGGGGCGGCGTTCGCGGAGGAGGGCTGGATCGCCCTGTTCAACGGCAAGAATCTGGACGGTTGGACCCCGAAAATCAAGGGGCATCCGCTGGGCGAGAATTTCGCGGAGACCTTCCGGGTTGAGGACGGGCTGCTCAAGGTCCGTTACGGCGACGGCTATCAGGGCAAATTCGACAACCGGTTCGGCCACCTTTTCTATAAGACCCCCTACAGCCACTATCTGCTGCGCGCCGAATACCGCTTTGTGGGTGAGCAGTTGCCCGACGGCCCCGGTTGGGCGAAACGGAACAACGGGCTGATGATCCACGGGCAGGACCCCAAAACGATGCGGGTCAACCAAGACTTCCCCGTCTCGATTGAGGTCCAGCTTCTGGGAGGATTCGACACCGGTTCCCGCTCCACCGCGAATCTCTGCACCCCCGGAACCAACGTCGAGAAGGACGGCAAGCTGTATACGCCGCATGGCCTCAGCTCCACCTCCGAAACCTACCGGGGCGACCAGTGGGTCACCGTCGAAATCGAGGTGTGCGGCGGCGAGAAGATCATCCACCGGATCGGCGGCAAGACGGTCCTCGAATATCAGAAGCCGCAATACGACCCGACCGACCAGGACGCCCAGGCGCTGATCAAGGCCAACGGCGGCAAGCTGATCATCGAGAGCGGCACCATCTCCATCCAGTCGGAGAGTGCCCCCACCGATTTCCGCAAAATCGAACTGAAGGTTCTTGACTGACACCGGGAAGGAGTCCCCCATGCGTCTATCCACTTTATCCGGATGCCTCGCGATCGCTATCGGCCTGAGCGGATGCGCCTCCTTCAAGCCGACCCGGGAGGCGCGCTTCATCAACATGGATGCCGAAACCATCCGCGTCGAATACGGCGAGGAGATGCACGATGACGTGCTCCCTGACGGCCGCACCTTCGCCTTCAAGGGGAAAATCCGCATCACCCTGCCGAACGGCAAACGGGTCTTCCTCTATCAGGGGCTGACCCCCACCGGTCTGCTCTACCACTCCACCAAGCGGGATTACTCCTACTTCGAAAAGGTCCCCACCTGCTGGCTCTCGCATGACGGCGAGCTGATTTTCGAAGGGGTCTACTGTCACGACAAACCGCCGCCGCAAAAGAAGGTGTTGAAAAAATGAACCGCACGCTCCTCCTTTCCGTCCTTCTGCTCGTTACCGCCGTCCTCCGGGGCGAACCGATCTTCGACGGCAAAACCCTCGACGGATGGAAAAACGCCATCCCCACCGGCGGCAAGGTCGAGGTCCTGACCAACGGCGTCATCTGCTGCGCGGCGGGCGAACCGATGTCGGGTATCGTCTACACCAACAACCCGCCCCGGATGAACTACGAGATCTCGCTGGAGGGCATGCGGGTCGAGGGGGAAGATTTCTTCATCGGACTCACCCTCCCGATCGGAACCAACTACTGTTCCGTCATCATCGGAGGATGGGGCGGCAATCTGTGCGGCATCTCCTCGATCGACTTCATGGACGCCTCCGAAAACTGCTATACCGAGGCCAAAGATCTGAAGAGCGGCGTCTGGTATACCCTGAAGGTCCGAGTCACCGAGCACATGTTGGACGTTCGGCTGAACGACACCTTCTATCGCGCCCAAGTCGAATTTGACAAACCGTCGCGTTTCTCGCTCCGGCCCGGATCGGACATCGACCGCTGTGTCCCGCTCGGCATCTGCACCTACCAGACCAAAGCCTGGTGGCGGAACATCACCCTCAAACGGTATTAAGGCCATGCCCCATCCATCCGGAACCGCCCCCGTCAATGTCCCCCGGGTCATCGCCTGGGAAGTGACCCGCCGCTGTCCCCTCGCCTGCAAGCACTGCCGGGGCGGCGCGACCGACCAGGCCTATGAAAACGAGCTCACGACCGAAGAGTGCCTGAACATTCTGGCGGCGATCGCCGCCTTCGCCCGTCCGATGATCATCTGGACCGGCGGGGAGCCGATGTTCCGCTCGGACATCCTCACCCTCGTCCAAACCGCGACCCGACTCGGGATCCGATCCGTCATGGCCCCCTGCGGCACGCAGGTCACCCCCGAAGCGCTCCAAGCCCTGAAGGACGCCGGGGTGATGGCCTGCAGCTTCAGCCTTGACGGCGCGACGGAAGCCGAACACGACGCCTTCCGGGGCGTTGCGGGCGCCTACCGAACCATCACCCGCGCGATGGAGGTCGCCAACGGGATCGGCATGCCGTTCCAGATCAACTGTACCGTCTCCAAACTGAACCGGTCCTCGCTCCCGGCCATCCGCGAGACCGCCATCGCGCGCGGCGCGAAGGCGCTCGATCTCTTCTTCCTTGTCCCGGTCGGACGGGGCTCCGCGCTGCGGGATCTCGCCCTCTCGCCCGAGGAGTCGGAAGCGGTTCTCCGCTGGGCCTTTGAGATGGATCGGCAAGGCCCGATCCGCATCCGGGAGACCTGTTCCCCGCAGGCTGTCCGCATCTGGGAATCGCTCGGCCGTCCGGGCGCGCAGCCTTCGGGATGCATGGGGGGCCGTGGCTTCGTCTTCATCTCCCATACCGGCATTCTCCAGCCCTGCGGTTTTCTCGATGTCGGCAGCGGCGACCTACGCGCGGCCGGTTACGACTTCAAGGCGGTCTACGAGGCCTCCCCCGTCTTCAACGACCTCCGTCAGCCCGACCGCTACGGCGGCGCGTGCGGTCGTTGCGCCTTCCGCAAGAGCTGCGGCGGCTGCCGCGCCCGCGCCTACGCCGAGACAGGCAATTATCTCGCAGAAGAGCCGCTCTGTTCCTATATTCCCATCAGCCTTCAGAATGCCTCCCGGAACTCAGAATGATCCTCAGAACGTCCCCCGGAATAATCCTCTGAATGATCTTCCGGAAAGCTTTCTGAACAGCCGCTGAAACACGAAAATTTCTATAATTGATCCGACATGACAGAACCGCAAGAAAAAATGATGCCCGGCGTCATCGAGCTGAGCGAGACCGACAGAAAGATCCTGAATCTCATCCAGCTCGATTTTCCGCTGACGGTCCATCCCTATGCCGACATTGCCGCTCAGCTCGGCATCACGGAAAATGAAGTCATCGACCGGCTGAAACGTCTCACGATCGAAGGCGCCGTCAGGCGCATCGGCCCGATCCTCAACTCGAAAGGCATGGGCGGCTCAAACACGCTCGTCGCCGTCAAAGTGCCGCCGGCACAGATCGACGCGGCAGCAGCTTTTATCAACCGTTATCCGGAAGTGTCCCACAATTATCTCCGGACGGCCGGATTCAATATCTGGTTCACTCTTTCCGCGCCGACGCGGGAAAGGATCGACACGATCATCAAAGAGATCGAAGATGAACTGAAATGCCCCGTCCTGGACCTTCCGACGGTCAGACAGTACAAGATCCAGGTCAGATTCGTCGTCTGAAAAGGAAAAGAAACGCAGAAAGGTGCAGAAAAATGACTATGGAAAACAGCAGTGGATCACTGAAGATGAACCAACTTTCCGAAGAAGACAGGAAACTCATTCTCCTCACGCAGGACGGCATCCCGCTGACGCCGTCTCCGTTCAGAGATATCGCCGCTCAGCTCGGCATATCCGAAGAAGAAGTCATCGCCCGCATCAAAGATCTGCAGGAAAGAAATATCATCCGCCGTTTCGGCGCTTCCATCGGTCACAGAAAGATCGGTTTCATCTACAATTCCATGANNCCGGAAAGATCATGGCATCCATTCCCGAAGTCAGTCACTGTTATGAACGCCCCAGATATCCCGGGGAACCTTATCACTGGAATTACAATCTGTTCACGATGGTCCACGGGAGATCCCGGGAAGAATGCGAAGCTATCGCCGAAAAGATATCAAAAGCCGTCGGCATTTCCGAATATCATCTTATCTTCAGTCTCACGGAATTCAAAAAAGTCGGCGTGAGGATCTGAGATAATGTGTCAGGAAGACCGCCGCGCTGAAAAACAGCCGGATAAAACAGCCGCAGACAACATCTCCGGGGACAGAAGATCCGGATATACGCCGCTCATGATCGACCTTTCCGGCAGGAAGATCGTCATTTTCGGCGGCGG
>DBXN01000077.1:641-793 GCA_002309585.1 Verrucomicrobia bacterium UBA1211 | reverse complement strand
GCTCCGTTTCATGCAGACGGCTGACGTTTTCGTTTACAGTTCCTCTTTTACGGAAAATCTTCTGAAAGCGGCCGCCGCGGACCCCGGACACCTGCATCTGATCCCGACGGAGAAAAATACGGACAGCGGCGACCCGAAAGAGGCAGAATCCT
>DBXN01000077.1:0-592 GCA_002309585.1 Verrucomicrobia bacterium UBA1211 | reverse complement strand
CGTCTCGCATCGATCGCCCGCCGCCTGAACTGCCTCGTCAATTCCGTCGACGGCGCCTCAGAAGTCATCATCCCGTCATCGGTCGAAAAAGGCGGTCTCCTGATCTCTGTCTCCTCAAACGGCGCAAGCCCGGCGATCACAAAGCACGCCCGGATCCTGATCGAATCCGTGATCACGGACGATTTTGAAAAAATGATGTGCCTTCAGGAAGAACTGAGAAAGCATCTGAAAGAAACCGTTCCCGATCAGAAAGTCCGTCAGGAGATCCTGAGAAAAGTCGTCTCATCGGATGAAGTCTGGGATGCTCTCTCCGTCTCCTATGAAAACGGAAAAAAGAAAGCGGAAGAAATCTGCGGATTTCTTTTCCGAAGAACTTCTGAAATATTTTTTAACAGGCCGTCATGCCTGACCCGGAAACAAGACGGACGTCTCATCCGGAAATAAAAAAAGGCGTATCATCCTGAGATGAAACGCCCTGCAGATTTTCCCGGGAACCTGTCTTCCGGTATCTTGTTTTCTTTTTCTGTTTCCCGGTATCTTATTTCTTTTTCTGTATCCCGGGATCTAATTTCTTTTTCTTTTTTCCGGGATC
>DBXN01000030.1 GCA_002309585.1 Verrucomicrobia bacterium UBA1211 | reverse complement strand
ATGTGCGAGAACTGTTTCTACGAGGGGATCAACCTCTCCCGCGAGCCGGATACGTTGACGGCTGACGACCGGAAATCCATTCAGGCGAAGATGAAGGAGTCGATTCCCTTCTTCAACGTCAAAAACCAACACCGGATCGAGGGGCAGACGGGATCGTTCGGGAAGGCGCGGATTTTGGATCAGGAGGTCCGGACCCTGCCGGTCACCCTCCAGAGCGCCGAGACGCTGAAAAATATCCAGATCCGGAGCATGAAGATCTGTTTCATGGAGAGTGTCGGGACCAAGCGGCTCGGAACCCATTGGGAGTTGAAAAAGTCCCGCGAGTTGGTCCGTCAGGAACTGGGGCCGCCGGAGACGAAGGGCGTCATTCCCGGATATTTCATGAAAAAACTGCAGGGCATCCGCGTCTCAACGCGCGAGAAGGATTTGGGTGTGATCGTGGTGAAGCCCGACGCGCCTGAGGATGGAAACGAAGGGAAAAAAGAGTGACGGGTGACGGGCGACGCGTGATGAGAGGGGGAATGGCCGCTCAACGCCCAACCCTCAACGGTTGAAGGGTTAATTTGAAAGGACAAGAAAGATGGCGAAGTTGACGATTCAGATTCAGGAAGGCGCACCGTTTGAGGTCGAGTTGGATCCGGCGAAAACGTATTTGATCGGACGTGCGGAGGATGCGGACATCCAGATTCCCGTGGATGCCGTGAGCGGCCGCCACGCGCAGTTGACACACCGGGAAGACGGGTGGCTGCTGGAGGATTTGGAGAGTTCGAACGGGACGACCGTCAATGGCCAGGAGGTCGGGCGGGTTGTGTTGGCGGACGGATGCCAGATCGATTTCGGGGGAGAGGTTCCCGCGCTCTTCTCGGAAGAGACGGTTGCCGCCGCCGCGGCCCCGTCGCCCGCGCCCAAAAAGAGCCGGATCCCGCAGGGCGCCTCCGAGGAGGACGTCCGGCTCGTGAAGGAGATGGCGGTCCGCTCGAACCGGATCCGCGCCGAGATCGCGAAGGTCATCATCGGTCAGGTCGATATCATCGACCAGGTGATGATGGTGATCATCGCCGGTGGCCACGGACTGCTGGTCGGGATGCCCGGCATGGCGAAGACCACCCTCTGCGCGACGATCGCCAAGGTGCTGGACATGGAGTTCAAGCGGGTCCAGTTTACGCCGGACCTGATGCCGACCGACATTACCGGTACCGAGATTCTGGAGCATGATCCCGTGACCGACAAGAAATCGTTCCGTTTCATCAAAGGGCCGATCTTCACCAACATGCTGCTGGCCGACGAAATCAACCGTACCCCGCCGAAGACCCAGGCGTCGCTGCTGGAGGCGATGCAGGAGAAGTGCGTGACGGTCGGCAACCAGACCTACAAACTGGACGCGCCGTTCTTCGTTTTGGCGACCCAGAACCCGATCGAGCAGGAAGGTACCTATCCGCTGCCGGAGGCGCAGCAGGACCGCTTCATGTTCAACCTCTGGGTGGACTACCCGAAGGAGGATGAGGAGGAGACCGTCGTCAAGGCGACGACGATGATGAAACATGAGCAGCCGGAGAAGGTGATTTCCAAGGAGGAGCTGCTGCAGCTCCAGTCCGTCGTGCGTAAGATCCCGGTCTCCGACCATGTGATCAAATACGCGGTCCGGTTGGTGCGGGCGACCCGTCCGCAGGACGAGAAGAGTCCCGATTTCATTAAGAAGTATGTCCAGAACGGGGCGGGGCCGCGCGCCGGCCAGTTCCTTGTGCTGGCGGCCAAGGCGCGGGCGGTGCTGGAGGGCCGTATCCATGTGAGTTGCGCGGATGTCATCAAGGCGGCTACGCCGGTGCTCCGCCACCGCATCCAGGCCAACTTCGCCGCGGATTCCGAAGGCATCTCGACCACCGATCTGGTGAACCGTCTGGTGAAGACGATCGAACAGCCGGACGACAAGGATTACTGAGCGAACCCAGGTTCGGTTTTGATCCTCAACCCTAAACGTTAAAGGGAAGAGGGAAGAGGAGAGAAGGGTGACGAGAGTCGGATGTCGGTTTTCGTCCGCTTGTCGCGTGTCAGCCGGGCTGTTGATGGTCCCTCAACCCTCAACGCTCAACCCCCAACTGATTAAGACAGGCAGTGAAACGGGTGCGGTCTTGAGTTGCGTTTTTTCTGCGGTTCTGCGACAATAACGGGTCATGGAAATACGTCCGTCAGATCAACTGAATCAGCGCAACGCATCGTTTGACAATCGGCTCCGGCCGACCCGTTTCGCCGACTTCACTGGCCAACAGAAGGTCCGCGACCGGCTGATGCTGGCCGTTGAGGCCGCCCTCCAGCGTAAGGAGTCGCTGGACCACGTGCTTTTGTTCGGGCCGCCCGGCCTGGGCAAAACCACGCTGGCCTTCATTTTGGGGGAGGCGATGGGGGTGCATGTGAAGACCACATCGGGGCCGGTCATCGACAAGCCGGGCGATCTGGCGGGGTTGCTGACAAGTCTGGAACCGGGTGACATCGTCTTCATCGACGAGATCCACCGGATGCAGCGGACGGTCGAGGAGTATCTCTATTCGGCGATGGAGGATTTCGTGATCGACATCATGATCGATCAGGGCCCGAACGCCCGTTCGGTCCGCCTCGAACTGCCGCACTTCACGCTGGTCGGGGCAACGACGCGCAGCGGCTTGATCTCCGCGCCGCTCCGTTCCCGTTTCGGGTTGATCAACCGGCTCGACTACTATGCGCTGGATGATCTGACGCGGATCGTGATCCGTTCGGCGGAGAAACTGGCGGTCGGCATTGATGACGACGGGGCGCGGGAGATCGCTTCCCGTGCGCGTGGGACACCCCGTATCGCGAACAACCTGTTGCGCCGGGTGCGCGATTACGCGCAGGTCCGCGCCGACAACCATATTACCCGGACGGTAGCGAATGAGGCGCTTTCGCTGCTGGAGATCGACCCGCGCGGATTGGACGAGATGGACATCCGCATTCTGGAGACGATCCTGCATAAATTCAGCGGCGGGCCAGTCGGGCTCGGGACCCTCTCGGTCTCGGTCGGGGAAGAGCCCGACACGCTTGAGGAGGTTTACGAACCCTTCCTCATCCAAGAGGGCTATCTGGAACGGACGCCGAAGGGCCGTGTCGCCACACCGCTTTGTTATACCCGTTTCGGGTTGGTCTCGCCCTCGCGCCAAAATGAGTTGAATTTCGACGCTTAACCGAAAATCATCTGGGCGTTGCGGGTTGTGCAGGCGTCAATCGCCGCGAGCGAGGTTTTCCTGACATCCGCCAGACACTGGGCGACATAACGGACGTAGGCCGGCTCATTCCGTTCGCCCCGTTTGGGGACGGGCGCGAGGAAGGGCGAGTCGGTCTCGATCAGAAGACGGTCCTCGGGAATCGTGGCGGCCACCGCGCGAAGCGGATCGGCATTTCGAAAGGTGACGATTCCGCTGAAACTGATGGCGAACCCGCGTGCGACAAGCGCTTGCGCGAAGGGGGCGTCGCCGGTGAAGCAGTGGATCACGCCGCGGGGATGGTCCTGTCGCCACGGTGCCTCGTCAAGGATGCGGAGCGTGTCATCGTCGGCTTCCCGTGTGTGGATGGAGACCGGCAAGCCCCATTCATCGGCAAGGCGGAGCTGCGCGGCAAAAAGGGCGCACTGCTCGTGCCGCGTCTCCCGCGCGTAGTGGTAATCCAGGCCGATCTCCCCGATGGCGGCCGGTTTGATGCCCTGATCTCGGACCAGCATCCAGAGCGTCTCGCACCAGACCTCCGGGTCGGCGGCGGTCGCCTGGTCGCGGTCGAACCCGATGGCGACCCGGACCGATTCCGGATGGGCGGCGGCCGCCGCGATCGCGCCCGCGTTGAGGGCCGGGCTTCCCCCGACCGCCACAATCGCCGTGACGCCCGCTTCCGCCGCGTGGCGGAGGACCGTCTCGGTCTCTAGCGGCGACCCCTCAAAATGCGCGTGGGTGTCAAACATGGCCGTTCGCTTCCGATGCGGGCTGGGCGAGTTTGGCGCAGGTCGCGTGGACCGCTTCCGCGAAGGCCAGCAGATCGTCGGAGCGGGCCGACGCGTAACGGTCGAGCGGGGTGGGCTGGCCGTTGACGATCAGCAGCCGTCCGCCTTTCCGGACCGTGATCATGGGGATCGATGCGGCGGGCTGGACGGTGAGGGAGGAACCCAGGACAACCATCAGATCCGCGCTCTCCGCCAGTTCGGTGGCCTTGCGGAAAGCGGTTTCGGGGAGCATCTCGCCGAAGAAGGTGATGTCGGGCTTGTAAGGGCCGCCGCAGACCTCGCACCGTGCGACCGGCTGGGTTTCCAGCATCTTGCAGACCTCCAGGAATGACGCTTCCCGGCCGCATTTGAAACAGTGGTGGCGGATGGGGGAACCGTGGACCTCATAGACGTTTTTCGAACCGGCGGCCTGGTGGAGCATGTCGATGTTTTGCGTGATGACGCCTTGGACAAACCCCGCCTTTTCCAACGCCACGATCGCCGTATGGACGGGTCCCGGCTTGTAGTTCTTAAGGCCGTAAACCAGTTCACGGCATCCGTTGTAATAGATGGAGGGATCGCGGATGAACCAGTCGATGTCAAAAATGCGTTCAGCGTCGGGCTGCTTGTAAAGTCCCTGCGGACCGCGGAAATCCGGAATGCCGCACAGGGTTGAAACGCCGGCCCCCGTGAAAATGGCGACCTTGCGCGCGTCAAAGAGAAAACCGATCACTTCGGAAAGTTGGGTGTCCATGCCTGTTCTCCTCATCGAATGTGTGGGAGAATCATAGCAGTTTCGGGGATTGGAAAACAACCAAAACAACGGGTAAAAACAACTTAAAACGGAACGCGGGCTAACTCGCCCGCGTGGACAAGAGAAGTTGTTTAAAAGAGTTGGTTTCACCCATCATGGATGTCGGCGGTGAATGGCGCGGATACGGCGACCCCGCGGATTCGAATTCACTGTTGCGCCCTCCGTCAGAACCTGCTATATTTCGCTTATTAACAGAAAAGCATGGTCGGCGTGAGGGAACGAGATGGCGGATGTGCGTTTGACAGAGGTATCCAAGCGTTACGCGAAGGGGGGACTGGCGGTTGACCGGTTCTCCCTAGAGATTCCCGATGGCGAGTTTCTGGTGCTGGTGGGCCCGTCCGGCTGCGGGAAGTCAACCACGTTGCGGATGGTGGCGGGATTGGAGGAGATCTCTTCCGGGACGTTGGAGATCGATGGCGTGGAGATGAACGGCGTGCCGCCCAAAGACCGGGACATCGCGATGGTTTTCCAGAATTACGCGCTCTATCCGCACATGACGGTCTATGACAACATGGCGTTCGGATTGAAATTGCGCGGATTGCCCCGCAGGGAGATCGATCAGCGGGTCCGGGAGACGGCGGAGACGCTGGGGCTGGTGGACTATCTGAAGCGTCTGCCGAAACAGCTTTCCGGCGGCCAGCGCCAGCGGGTGGCGGTTGGCCGCGCGATCGTCAGGAAACCGAAGGTCTTTCTTTTCGACGAGCCGCTTTCGAATCTCGACGCCAAGATGCGTGTGGAGATGCGCACGGAGATCCGTCGGCTGCACCGTCAGTTGCGGGCGACGATGATCTATGTCACGCACGATCAGGTCGAGGCGATGACGATGGGGGATCGGATCGTCGTGATGAATGAGGGCCGGATCCAGCAGGCCGCGCCGCCGCTGGAGGTCTACCGTCGGCCCGCCAACCGCTTTGTGGCGGGATTCATCGGGACGCCTCCGATGAACATGCTGACCGGGACGTTGCGCCATGACGGGGATCGTCTTCTTTTCCAGTCGGCTTCCGCACGGTTCCCGCTTCCGCGGACGGAGGAGTCGGCGCGATGGTTCCGGTTGCCGGAGGGACAGTCCGTCATTGCGGGGTTCCGGCCCGAGACGCTGCGTGTCGCGGCGCCGGAGGAGACGGCGATGGTGACGGGCGTGATCGATGTGGTCGAGCCGATGGGCGCCGAGACCGACGTGCATCTGGTGCTGGAGGACGGGACGCCCGTCATCGCCCGGATGGCTCCCGACCCTGTGTTCCTTCCCGGTCAGCCGCTGGCCCTCATGCTCGGCGCATCGGGTATTTCGCTGTTCGATGGCGCAACCGGGGAACGGTGCTGAGGATGGGTGCGGGGTTCCATGTTCAGACAGGAAAGGGGCTGTTGAATGGCGGAGCGGATTAAAACGCATGACGAGTGTGCCTATTGGGATGCCCTTGCCGATACGTACCAGGCGATCACGCGGATTTCGTGCCGGGATTTCCATTACGGACCGCAGATTCCGGGAGAGCGCCGGCTTCGGCTCCTGCCGCCTTTGACGGCAGGGATGACGGCTTTGGAACTGGGGTGCGGTGCGGCCCAGAACAGCGTTTGGCTCGCGAAACAGGGCCTCCATTGCGTGGCGATGGATGTCTCCAAGAACCAGTTGGCCCACGCGGCGGCGCTCGTGGCGCGTGAAGCGGTCGATGTCCGGCTGGTACGGAGCCCGATTGAGCGGTTCCATCTGTATTGTCACGGCCAGCGGTTCGATTTCATCCACTCGTCACACGCGCTGGAGTTCGTGCAGCGTCCCGGCCGGATCATCAAGACGATGGCCTCCTTCCTCCGGCCGGGCGGCCATGTGATGGTTTCCACGGTCCATCCGCTCTACAACGGCAGCTGGGTTACCGGCATGGTGGAGGATGATGACGGGCAGGTGTATGACGGCCAATTCCTGACCGATTATTTCGAGCCGCCGGATGATGTCCGTGACGACAACGGGTGCCGTGTCATCTCACGCGCATATCCGGTTTCGTCCTGGTTCGCCTGGTTCCGCGCGGCGGGGCTGGAGGTGACCGCGCTCGCCGAGCCGAAGGCGGTCCGTTCGGCTCCCTACACCAGCGACGACTGGGCGGATCACGGTGGGCAACTCGACCGTGTGCCGTCAACGGTGATCCTCATCGGCCGGAAAGGGGGCGGGGATGTTTTGGGAGGATAGCGCGATGCGCGTGTGGTTTTTTCTGATCGCTTGTCTGCCGCTGTTCGCCGGGGGCGCGGAAACCGTCGCCTATTGGCGGATGGACGGTGTGAACGGACGGTTTGACGGGTCGAATGCGGTGAAGGACGGCGCGCCCCTGAAACGGGTTGCGGGATCGGAGCCGGAGTCGCTTTCCTATCGGCAGGCCCAGTGCCTGATGCCCGCCATCGAGACGGACCGCCCGCTTCGCCGGATGGGGAATCGCGGGTCGCTCTATGTGCAGGGCGGGCGGACACCCTTGGAATATGCGGCGGAAGGGGTTGGCCGGTTCTTGGATCTGGTCCAGCCGTTCACCGTGGAGGGGTGGTTCAGAACATCCGATGAGGTGACTGGCGAGGGGCCCTTCTTCAAGGTGTATGGCGCCGATTGCGGATGGGTGTTCGGACTCCGGCGGAATGACGGGCGGGTGACGCCCTATGTCAGAATCAATCGCGGCGGGCAGGCGCCGGTCTGGATCGATTTCCCGGAGGCCGATTGCTCGCGCCGGATGGCGTGGCGCGCGATCGCGCTGACGTTTGATCCGCACCGCGAACCGGACCGGTGGTGCGTGTGGCTGGATGGACAAGTCTATCCGGGCGTGCCGTCGGCGGCGGGGAATACTGCCTTGAGGGAGTGCGGACGTGTCGCATTCGGCAACATCGAGGAGATGGGCGGATTCCATGGCGAGTTGGATCTGTGGCGGATTTCCCAGGGGGTTGTCGAATCCTCCGCCTCGCTCTATGCGTGCCGGACCCGGACGGTCGCCTTTTGGCCGCTGGTGAGAGGGCCGGCCGATCCGACGGGATTGGCGAACCGAATGGGGGATAGCCGTTTCGCGCTCACTGTCGGGGCGGATGGCGGGGTCTCCTATTCGGAAGGGATGAATCTCGGCGGGATTCCGAATCCGGACCGGTCGATCCCGGACGATCCGCGCGGATGGGTGCGGAACGGATGTTTTACGTTTGCGGGCGGAATCGGGGTGCGGAGCCTGTTGGCGGCGGACGGGCTTGGGTCATTCTGCGAATGGACGCGCGGGTTCACCGTGGAGGGGTGGTTCAAGAAACGGGGCGATCCCGATGACCGCCGGCCGTGGCAGATCGCGGGCGCGCGGGATGACACCAACGGCTGGTCCCTCTTTCTCGGGCGCAATGCGGAAGGGGCGGTCTGTTTCAGTCTCTATGTCAACAATGTGAGTTCGGGGGGCGATCTCCAGTTTGAGAAGCCGTTCCGCCAGGTTGATCTGTCGGGCGATCAGGAATGGCACCATGTCGCGTTGGTCTGCGATCCGAGCGTTGAAAAGGCCGGCGCGTGGATTCTCTTTCTGGATGGGGTTTGGCAGGGGACGGTTCTCAATCCGTCACGGGCGGATAAACGGCATCAGTTCCCGACGCTGTTCCTGGGCGGCCGGCCGTCCTACTCCAACTCCTTCGTCGGCCAACTGAGCGGTTGGCGGGTTTCGGACGGACCGTTGGCGGCGGATGCCTTTCTCTGCGCGTCACCCGAACAGCCTTCGGCCAGCCGGCCGGACGAATCGCCCGATCCGCGCGACCTCCGGTCGGCCCATGTCCTGACCACGGGGGAATACAGCAAGGCCAATCCCGCCGTGACGATGCTTTCCGGCGACCGTTTCATGACAGTCACGACCGAGTGGAATGAGACAACCAAGCCCCGTGTGGTTTCACGGCTCTGCCGGATCGATGGGGGACAGGCGGCTTCGCCGGTTACGATCGATCCCAACGCCGCATGGGCGACGCTCTACCGGACGCGCTTCGGACGGCTTTACCTGTTTTTCCTCCAGCCGAACGATCCGTCGCTCCCCGATTCGGAACAGATCGAGCGTGAGGCCAGCCAGCAGGGGTGGTGGGCGTTCCGCTATTCCGATGACGAGGGGAAAAGCTGGTCGGAAAAGGCGTACCGGATTCCGATGCGATTGACCGATATCGACAAGCGTAAACCGTGGCGGGGCGAGCCGTTCCGTTTCTGGAGCGTGGCCACGCCGGTAGATGTCGGGATGGAGACGGTGCTGGCCTTTACGAAGATCGGCTCTCTGACCGCCAACGAGAAAGAGGGATGGGTTGTCCGGACCCGCCAGCTTCAGAACGAACGGAATCCCGATCTGATCAAATTCGAGATGTTTCCCGAGGGGGATCGGGGCATCCGCCATCCCGAGTTTGGAATGGATCAGGACCGTCATCAGCTGGTCGCGTTGGATGATACGGAGGTGCTGTGCGTGTTCCAAACCGCCGGTAACCCCGCCCAGTCGCTCAGCCGTGACGGAGGGGTCCATTGGAGCCTGCCTGAACGGATGGAATACGGCGGTGCCGCCACCCGTCCGATCCCGTGCGGCCATGCCGCCCCCCGTGTCTTCCGGACCGGCGCGGACCGCTTTTCGATGCTCTTCACGAATGTCTCCGGCGAACATCCCGAACAAACCGATACGCTTTTCCTCTCAACCGGAACGTTGGACGCGTCGAAACGGATCGTCTGGTCGGAGCCGGAACTGTTCTGCTATGGGGCTACGCTTACGGCGTTGGATTGGCTCGATACGGCAGACGGCGGACGCATTGTGGCGGTTGATGCGGCGAACCGGCTGCTGGTGTTCCCTGTCCCGTTCGGATTCGGGAAGGGGATGCCTGATTCAACCGCCTTGCCGAAGGAGGCTACGCCCGAAACCTTCGCCCGTGAGATGCGGGGGGGCGTGTCGGTCGTCTTGACGGTTGCCGGGCGGGAGACGACGGAAGGGGGCGTTCTGTTTTCGACGATGGACGGACACCGGGGAATGCGGATTGTCCGGCTTGTCTCCAGACGGAACGCGCCGGTCTTGCAGATTGAACTGTTTGACGGCGACCGCGCCGTCTCATGGCAGGCGGATGAATCGGCCCTTTCTTTGGACGGGACCCAGGCGATCGCGTTTATCTGCGATTTCCGGGCGGGTGTTCTCTCGGTCGTTTCCAACGGCTGTTTCCGCGATGGGGGAGGCCTCCGGCCGAGAGGCTGGGGCCGTATTCCGCGCGGTTTCGGCTCAATTGCCGCCCGTCATCCGAAAACCGCTCCTGCCGTCCGTTCCGTCCGGTTCTTCAATGTCCCGCTCACCACGGCGCAGGCTGTCCGCCTGACTTCCCCGTAACATTCTGCCGGAGAGCGGGTTGCGATGGGATGGGCGTGTGTCTCCGGTCGGCTCTTCGGAGCCGTTTGCCGCTGTTTTTTTGTGTTTCTGACGGCGTAACATATTGAATCGCAAGAATTTGCGCGTTTCGTGCCGGTTTGGTATTTGCCG
>DBXN01000022.1:795-5593 GCA_002309585.1 Verrucomicrobia bacterium UBA1211 | reverse complement strand
CGGAAGGGAAGCCGAAAAATGGGTTCTGTCACTGGTGATCATTTGGTGTTTTTGTCAATCAACAACCAGTAACCAGCAACCAGCCGCCAATAACCAGCAACCAGTAACCAGATTTCGGACATCAGACTTCCAAATCGTGGAGCGGAAAATTGAAGGACTTGAAGGGACGGAACGACCGCGCTCACCGCCCCGGGGATCTCCTCGCTCCCCGCGCACTTCCCGAGAACCTCCCGGACCGACTCGCCGCGCGCGGCGCAAACCGCCGCGAGCGTCACCGAAAGCAACGTCACCATCCCTGTTTTCATCCGACACCTCCTCACTTGTATGTGACCGAAATGTTAGCCGTTTGGGTCTCCGTTGTCACCTGAAAAGCCGCGCATTTCCGGCGGTCCGTCAACCGCTTCCCGGTGTGCGGGTCGAGATCGCCCACCGCCGCCGTACGTACCCCATACGGCAGGGACCGCCCGTTCACGCGCACCTCACGCGGCGCCGTCCCCACCGGCACCGGGATCGCGGCATCCAGAACCGTCCGCCGGCTCCCCGTGACGTGCAGCGTGACGCGCCGCCGTTCCGGCTCATGCCGATAGCAGTAGGCGAAATAGTCGTCAACGGTGGCGAAGGTGACCGTCACGCGCGCCTCCGCGCATCCGAACGCTTCCCAGGCGGGGGCGACGGTCAGCCGCGCGAACGACCCGTCCGCGTCGCGCACCCCGGCCAGCCCCGCGACCATCGCCTCGTAGATCGCCGCGGTGCCCCACCCCGCCGGGCCGCCGCCCCCCAGCGAGAGGGTGCGCGTGTCGTACCCCAGCGGCTTCCGCTCGAACACCTCGCCGTTCTGGTCATACATGAACACGATCTCCCCGTCGCGCCGTTCAAGCGCCATGAGGCGGTTGAGGATGTCGACGCCGTACCCCGCGTAGCCGTAAGCATACGCCCCGCGCATCAGCTCGCCCGCCGTGAACGAGCCGAGCGCGCCGTTCGCGTACCGGCCCGGCTCATAGAGGATCGCATCCACGTTGCGGTACCCCGGAAAAAGCGTGACCCACTCGTGGGCCAGCGGGCCACCGCCCTTTTCCGCGGGCGGCGGGTTGAGCCGGAGGCCGAGGAAGGTCTCGATCACCCGGGACGCCTCCGCCTGCCCGAGGATCCCCCGGTTGAGTGTGTACGCGTTCGAAAGCGACAGCCGGGTGCGGTCCGCCGCGAAGTCCTCCCGCCACGCCTCCGGCGCGGATTCCGCCGTGGGCTGGGTGTGGACCATGTGCGCGAAAAACCGCCCGTTCCAAGCCTGTTTCATCAACGCGGTCTTCAGCTCCTCGGCCCGCTTCTCCCACTCCCGCGCACGGGCCTCGTTCCTCCCCACCGCCCGCTGCATCTCGGCAACCTGCACGAAGGCCTGGTACAACCCCGTGTTGTCCCCGTAAAAGACGGCCATCGGCGTATCGGACTCGATGCGCCGGTTCGCGTCCCTCCCCTTCTGCCCGTACACCCAGTCCCAGGTGTCGCACGACACGCCGCGCACGGAAAGCCCGAGCCCGGCGTCCCACCGCCTCCCCGTGTCGCCGACGATGTGCCGCAGCGCCTTGTCGATCGACACCAGCGGCGACAGCGCTCCCTTCAGGGGCGTCACGAGCCACGCGTCGTCGCCCGTCGCCTTCCACGCCTGCCAGATCGCCTGCGCCATCAGGAACTCGATGTCGTTCTCCGCCTCCAGCCGAATCACCGCCCGCCCCCCCTCAATCGGCGTCACGTATTCCGGGCGCGTGTACGTCACGTGCGGATCGGCCATCCCCACCACGATCTCCGGATAGAGCCCGTCGGGGTATTGCAGGCGAATCCACAGCTCCAGCGGCGTGCGCGGGTCGAGGATCGGCGGCTCCCCCGTGAGGCGCCAGTAGCGCGTGGCCTTGAGGATATGGATGTGGTCGCGCAACCACTCCTTGTTCTCGTAATAGACCTTTCCGTCGAACGGGATGGTCCGGATCTCCTTGAGGATGACACGCTTCAGCCCGTCGAAGAACGCCCCCACCCGGCCGTCGCCGGGCGTGGCGATCGCGGTATCCACCTTCGTCATCACCACCCGGATGACGGCCTTCGCCTCCCCCGTCGCAATCTCCACCCGGTGCTCGCCCGGCCTCCCGCCCGGCAGGAACTGAAAGGCGATCATCCCGTCAACCGCCCCCGCCGTCATCGTCCGGTACACCGCCCCGCCGCCGTCCGCCACCGCGACCGCCACTGCGTCCGGGACCCTGCCCTCTGCGCCCCTCAGCGTGAAACGCGCTGGCTCCAGCGGCGCGATCGCGTTGGGGCGGGCGCACACCAGTTCAGCCTCCCCGAGCCTGATCCGCTCGCGGATGATCGGGCCGCCTGCCCCATCCCCCGCCCCCGGGGCACGGGTCACCCCGGCCACCACCGCCACCACCGCAGCCGCGACCGTCGGCAGGAGCCGCCCAAGGCGCCATCCCCCTCCCAGGGTTTTGTCTCTCCGCTGAACGATCATCTTCCCCTTCCCTTTAACCTCATCTCCGCCGACCCCACTGCATCGGCTGAAGAGGATTATAGCAAACGGTCAAGACGCGGGGAGGAAAAAGTTCAGACGATTTTCACCCCGAATGAGCCTTGCCGCAAACCCAGGGGCAATAAGCGTTTTGCCGGCGGCTTGTCCCTAAGCCGCCATCCCCCCTCCCGCCATCAAAACGCCCTGGACGGGATCCCCTCGGCCTCAAGGCTCTCGTAGCCGACCACCGTCAGGGGCGCGTACGGGCGGGCGCGTTCAGCGCCTCCCGGTTCGTCTCCCTTTCACCCTCTCGCTCTCCCATGGCAGAAATGCCCCTCCGCCTGCAGATGTCGCCGCCGCGCCCGCATCGGCGGGATGCGGATCGGACAGGCCTGTTTGCCGTTACAGGAGGAAATGATGTGATGCCGCCGCCGGAAAGGCAAGCGGAAAACGGACAGGGCCGCCGGATTTCCCCCTCATCCCCCATGTTTGGGCGATTCGGCCCCGCCGTTTTCACGTTGAAGCCGTTACGAAGAAATGATACCATCCCTGTCAAGGAGCAAAGGGATGAAAAGAACGTTTGGGATGATCGTCTTGCTGGGTATGTCGCTGCCGCTCTTCGGCATTGAGCTGACCTTCGGGGAGGCCGACCGGATGATCGAGGCGCGCAAGGCCGGTTGGCTCGAAAAGGCGAAGGCGCTGCAACCGACGTTGCTGCACGAGACACTCACGCCGACGGGCATCGTCACGATCGCGGAAGACCCTTCCGGATTCCAGGGATGGAAAATCACCGGACGCAAGCCCTTCCAGCCGGCGCCGGATTTCGTCCTGGACTTCGGGCGCCACCTGACGGGTTACTTCCGCTTCACTCTCAAGGCCGGACGCCGTCCGCTCCACTTCCCCCTGCGCCTCCGGCTGGTCTTCGGCGAAACGCCCGCGGAGGTGATGGGCGATCCGGACGCGAAACCCACGGGGCTCTCCCGGGCGTGGTATCAGGACGAGGTGGTGACCATCGACTTCGTCCCCGGCGAGATCGCCCTGCCGCGCCGGTATGCCTTCCGCTACGTGCGCTGCACGATCCCGGAATACAAGCAGGCGGACGGCCTCTTCGCGTTCGACGGCTTCTTCGCCGACGCGGTAACGAGCGCCGATGAGCGGAAGCTCGCGCCCTGCCCCGTCCGCGATCCGGCCGAACAGCGCCTCGACGCCATCGCCCGCCACACGCTCCGCGACTGCATGCAGACGATGTTCGAGGACGGCCCCAAGCGTGACCGGCGGCTGTGGCTGGGCGACCTGCGGCTCCAGGCGCTCGCCAACTACGAGACCTACCGCAACCGCGACCTCGTGAAGCGTTGCCTCTATCTCCTTGCCGGACTCTCGGAGAAGGACAACATCGTGTGCACGGACGCCTACGACAAGCCCGTCCCACGGGCCGGGGTCTGCCGGATCCTGGACTACACCGCGCTCTTCGCCCCCACCGTGCTGGAGCACCTCGATGCCAGCGGCGACCGGGAGACGGCGGAGGATCTGTGGCCCATGGCGCTCCGGCAGCTGCAATACACCCTCGCCCCGGTGGATGAGGACGGCCTTTTCCGGAAAGCGGCGGTCTGGTGCTTCATCGACTGGGACCGTGACCTCGACAAACAGGCTGCGGAACAGGGATCCATCCTCTACGGGCTCATGCGCACCATCGAACTGGCGAACCGCCTGGGCCACCGCGACCAGACGGCGGCGGTGGAGCCGCTCGTCGAGAAGATGACCGCCGCCGCCCGCCGGGAACTCTGGGACGCGAACCGGCGCCTCTTCGTGAGCGGACCGGGAAAGCAGGTCTCGATGGCGTCGCAGATCTGGATGGTGCTGTCCGGCGTCGTCACCGGACAGGAGGCGCGCGACTGTCTCGTCAACGCGGCGGCGACCCCCGGCGTGCGCAAACCCCTCACCCCCTATCTGCGCAACTACTGGATCGAGGCGCTCGACGTGGCGGGCCTTCGCGACGACGCCCGCCGGGAGCTGATGGCTTATTGGGGCGGCATGGCCGACCGCGGCGCGGACACCTTCTGGGAGGGCTTCGACCCCGGCGACGACTTCTTCTCGCCCTACGGCAACCCCCTCATCAACAGCTGCTGCCACGCCTGGAGCTGCGCCCCCTGCTATTTCCTGCGCCGCTGGGCCAAAACGCGCTGAGACCGCCCATCCGCCGCCTAGGCGAACAACTCTGATACGTTGACGAGGTAGGCGAAGAAACCATCCTCCCTGACCTCGGGAGAAAGAGTGCCATTTTACCGGATCACCCGTCACTATTTG
>DBXN01000022.1:0-788 GCA_002309585.1 Verrucomicrobia bacterium UBA1211 | reverse complement strand
AATTTTCGGACACGGGCGTCGGTCGCGTCAGAAGGAGGTGAATAATAATGAGGATTGGAATTATCGCATGGTTGGTAATGGTGTTCTCGGCGTTCGCTGGTGAGGTGGAGATGCGCATGACGGCCCCAACGAATACGGTTTATTTCGACGAGGATTACTTTCCTTTCTCGGTTATTGTTTCCAACGGGACGCAACGAACCTACCGGATATTTGCGGGTGGATACATGGCATTTCGTGCGCAACTCTTTTTTGAATTGGAAAACACAAATGAGACATCCCGTTTTATTGCGGCAGGTGTTTTACCAAGAAAAAATGATGCCGCATTATATTATATTAACAACAGTACGCGCGGGGACATTGAAACGTTGCCACCGGGCGGGAAGCTGGTATGGGATTTCGGCGAGGAACCCTTATTCGACATGTCGCCACTCGGAACAAACCAGATGCGGGCGGTTGTCTTGCTTGGAACGAACGAATGGGTACGTTCCCCGGTCTGCCCAATCCGTTTCTCAACACGGAAGATTGATTCGGGAACGTGTGTATTCTGCCGAACCTACATCCCAAGCGGACGGGGGATACATCTGNNGTGTGAACCGGCTTGAGGAGGACGGGCGGCAGATCTTTTTCGACCACCACTCGCGGATCGTCTCCTTCCCCGTTGGAGAGACGGTCACGTTTGCGTTGGACGAGACGACGGGCGCGTTGACCGTCACCTCATCCTCCGGGGCAAGCGTCCGGTGGGACACGATGAAGCAACGGCTCCTGCCGCCGCCGTGACCGGCTTGAAC
>DBXN01000045.1 GCA_002309585.1 Verrucomicrobia bacterium UBA1211 | reverse complement strand
GACGTTGAGGCGCACACCGGGTTTGATCCGGTCGATGGCCTTCCGGATGGCGGTGTACCGTTCCCGCTCGTCGAGGGTGAGGTGTTTGGCGTTCTGCGGACCGTCGCCGCCGCAAAAGTCCACCTTGATGAAATCGAAGTCGTGTTCCCGGAAGAAGAAGGCCGCGTCCTGGTCGTCATGGCCATAGAAGCCGACACCCGCCCCGAGGACATCTTTGTCCCAAAAACAGCCGCAGGTGTCCTCCCCTCCGTCGGAGTAGATGCCCGCCTTGAGGCCGAGGGCGTGGATATGGTCGACAACCCCTTTCAGCCCGTTCGGGAATCGGTTGGGGTGGGTTTTGAGCCGGCCGTTCGCATCCCGCCCGCCGAAGTAGCCGTCATCGATGTTCACATAGCGGTAACCGCACGTGTCGAGCCCCAGTTCGACCATCAGGTCGGCCTGCTTCATGATCAACCGATCGGAGATGTTGACGCGGTAGGTGTTCCAGCTGGACCATCCCATGGTCGGGGTTTCGGCCGGTTCCGCCCGCATCCAGACGGTGGACAGGGACAGCGACAGACACAGTATGGACAAACGCTTCATTTCAGGCCCTCTTTTCCCGGAGTGCCGCGGCCGCCGCCTCTCCGAAAGTGGGGAGGGACCCGCAGACATGCCACAGTTTAGCATATCGGCGCGGCGGGGCAAAAGAAAAGTTTGGGACCGCACCCATACGGGCGGATCTGCGTTTTTCACCCATGCCATACAACCATTGTGAAATTGTGGAATTGAAGAATTGAGACATTATGGAATGATGAAATTGGGAAAATGTCACATTGTCATAATTCCACAATTTCACAATAATACATGGTGAATTGCGCACCATCCATACTTGTCCCTCTCTTGCGGATTGCTCTGGGCGGAATGATGGGGTATACTTTCATCCGTCATTTCAAACATAGGGAAAGGTTCGGAAGATGAGACGGATGATGTTGGCGGTGGCGCTGACGTGCGCCATATCGGTGTGGGGAAAGGGAACCGAACAGGTTCCGTTGCGGGTTGACCAGCGGGTGATCGCGTCCGTACAGGCGGCCGATCCCGCGGCGTTTAAAGGGGCGAAGTGGCTCTGGCACGGTGAAGCCAAGACGGCGAAGGGCGCGGTCTCGTTCCGTTCCCAATTCACGATTCCGGTAGATGCGGCGATCGAGTCCGCGCGGCTCGTCTTCACGTGCGACAATGGCGCGCGGATCGCGATCAACGGGCAGGAGGCGGCGTTTCAGATCACGGATGAGGATTCGTGGCGGGCGTTGAAACGGGTGGACGGCGTCGGCCGGTTCCTGCGCGTGGGGAAGAACACGATCACGGCGCGGTGCGAGAACCATACCGAGGGGTTCGCCGGGTTCGTCGCCGTGGTGGAGGTTTCGCTTCGCGGCGGGCAGACGGTGCGTTTCCCGACGGATGACGCGACGTGGCAGGTTTCGCGCGACGGAACCGACTTTGTGAAGCCGCTGGCGCTTGGCGAGTTCGGCTGTTCGCCGTGGGGGAATTTCGATACCGCGCCGAAACTGGCGTATGAGATGATCACGGCAACGGCGGCGTTCTCGCTGGCGGCGCTCGATCCGTGCGCGAGTGTCTATTTCGAGGCCGATGAGGTCTTGGGCGGATCGCTGACGCTGGACATCAACGGGAAGTCGGTTAGCCGGAACGTTTCCGGCGCGGTGCGGATCGACATCACCGAGCAGGTGAAGGCCGGCGGCAACGCGATGGCGTGGCGGCCCTACCGCGCGGTCAATCCGAGGATCGCGATGGACAGCGGAGACGGCGCGGTCTTCATCTCGACCGAACGGCCCCCCGCCGGCGGGGACGCCTGCGACAGCTCGGCGTTTGTGAAGCGGTTCGTGAACGCGAAGCGGATCACGAAGGCGGTCTGGCGGACGACCGGCCTGGGCGTGTACGAGGCGTATGTGAACGGGAAAGAGATCGGCGGGTTTCTGAAGCCGGGATTCACGCATGTGTACAAGCGCCGCATCGAGCGGGTGACGGATGTCACGGGGATGCTCGACACGGCGGTGGGGGCGAAGAATGTTTTGGCGGCGGTCGTCACGCAGGGCTGGTGGCGCGACCAGATCACCGGTCGTCGCGGCAAGGAGAGCGCGTTTCGCGGTCGGCTGGAGCTGACCTACGCGGATGGGACAAGCGAGGTGATCGGGACCGATCCCTCGTGGCTTTCGGCGCACGCGGGCAAGGTGCGTTCCGCCGCGATTTTCGATGGCGAGCGGTATGACGCGCGGGAGGATATGGCGTGGCTGACGACCGGCGAGCCGGCGGAGGCGTTCACGGCGTCGCGGGTCAACCGCGAGTTCGCGGGCGAGATCGTCGAGGAGCCGGGCGCGGATGTCAAGGTCCGGCGCGACCTGACCCTTTCGCCGGTGGAGGCGTATGTTTGGAAAGGGGCGACGGGGGGCGAGCCGAAAAAGGCGTACGGGAAAGTGATCGTGACGCGCCGCTACCGTCCCGGTGAGCCGATGAAACTTTCGGCGGGCGAGGAGCTGATCATCGATTTCGGGCAGAACGCGGCGGCGGAGCCGGAGATGACCCTGACGGCGGCGGCCGGGACGAAGGTGACGGTCAAGACGGCCGAGATCCTCAATGACGGCAACGGCCAGACCTCCCGCGGCAATGACGGTCCGGAGGGGAGCCTCTACCGGCAGAATCTGCGCGGGGCGCGTTCGCGGGTCGAGTACATCTGCAAAGGCGGTGCGGCCGAGACGTACATGCCGCACTTCACCTTCTTCGGCTACCGCTATGTGGGGGTGTCGGCCGACGGCGATGTGACGATTACATCGTTCAAGTCGGTGCCGGTGACTTCGATCGCGAAGGAGGATGAGATCGGAACCATCAAGACCGGCAACGATCTGGTGAACAAACTCATCTCCAACGTCCGGTGGGGGATGTACTCGAACTACCTCTCGGTGCCGACCGACTGCCCGCAGCGCGACGAGCGGCTGGGTTGGACGGCCGACACGCAGGTCTTCACGCTGGCGGCGAGCTATCAGGCGGACGTGCGCGGATTCTTCCGCAAGTGGATGGCGGACCTCTGCCAGACGCAGCATGACAACGGCGCGTTCACCGGCGTGGCGCCGATCGCGCAGTACGGGAGCGAGTCGATCGGGTTCGGGTGGTCCGATGCCGGTATCATCGTGCCGTATGTGGTCTGGACGCAGTTCGGCGATACGGACGTGATCCGCAACAGCTGGGACGCGATGAAGAAGTACATGGCGTTTGTGGAAGGCAACCGGTGGCTGAATGTCGGGCACCAGTGGGCGGACTGGCTCTCCTACGAAAGCGCGGGCCGGGCGCAGCCGATGAACTGCCGCTTCCTGGGCGGTGCCTACTGGCTGTGGGACGCGCGGATGATGGTCGAGATGGCCGAGGCGATCGGCAAGCCCGAGGATGCGGCGGCATACCGGGCGATGGCCGACCGCGCGCTGGCCTACATGCGGAAGGAGTTCATCCGTCCCGACGGGCAGCTGCCGCAGGAGTTGCGCCACATGCAGACCCCCGCGCTTTTCGCGCTGAAGCTCGGCCTGTTCCCGACCAAAGAGGCGGAGAATGCCGCCCACGCGGCGTTGATGAAGAACTTCGCCGAACATGGCGATTGCCTCCAGACTGGCTTCCTGGGCACCTCGATCCTGACCGAGACGCTGAGCGCGATCGGCGAGGACGCGATGGCCTACACGCTGCTGCTCCAGCGGAAGAACCCGAGCTGGCTCTATTCGGTGGACCAGGGGGCGACCACGATCTGGGAGCGTTGGAACTCCTACACCAAGGAGAAGGGCTTTGGAAACGCGGGCATGAACAGCTTCAACCACTACGCCTACGGTGCGGTGCTGGGCTGGATGTACGCGTCGATGGCCGGTATCAAGGCCGATCCCAAGGCGCCCGGCTTCAAGCACTTCTTCCTGGCTCCGAAACCGGACCGTCGCGTGGGCTTTGTCGAGTGCACCTACCGGTCCGCGTCGGGCGAGATCAAGAGCGCGTGGAAGTATAACGCCGATGGTACCGGAAGCTGGACCTATACCGTGCCGCAGGGAACGACGGCGACGGTTAGCGTCCCGGGCGGCGGGACGGTCGAGAAAGGCCCCGGCACCTATACCGCGACGTTCTGACGGCGCGGATGATCGGAACGGCCGTAACCGCTGCGATCGGTTGCGGCCGTTCCCGTTGCGTGTTGCACAGTGGAATCCATATGCTCGCCTATCTGTCCGCCCTCTTTTCGGTCGATACGTTCCTGACGGTATTGGAGTACGTCGGGGCGTTGGCCTGTGCGATTTCCGGTATCCGGATCTCGTCCGCCAAGCAGTTCGATCTCTTCGGCGCGTATGTGGTGGGGCTGGTCACCGCCATCGGCGGCGGGACGCTCCGCGACATCATGCTGGGCGTGCCGATGTTCTGGGTGTCGCAGCCGGGTTATCTCATCAACACCTTCATTGCGTTGCTGGTGGTGTGGACCTTCGGCAGACGGATCATCAAGGATAACATCACCTGGTTCATCTTCGACACGATCGGCTTGGCGATGTTCTCCGTGATCGGCGTCCAGAAGTCGCTCATCTGCGGTCACTCCTGGTGGGTCGCGGTCGTGATGGGGACGATCACCGGCGCGGCGGGCGGCGTGATGCGCGACGTGCTGGTCAACACCGTGCCGCTGATCTTCCGGTCGGAGCTCTACGCCACCGCCAGCGCGTGCGGCGGCGTGGCCTACATTCTCTTTCTGCGGCTCGGATGCGATCCGCGCCTTTGCGCCATCATCGGCGGGCTGACGGTGGTGGCGTTGCGTTTGGCGGCGATCCGCTTCAAGATCGCCCTGCCCAAGATGACCGGACGCGCCCATCTGCGCCTGAAGTGAGGCAAGGGCCTCTAAAATTCTAGAAGATCTAGTCTTTCCGGGGGAAGGGCTTGCGGAGAATGCGCTGGTTGGAGGAGCCCCGGAAGGCGAGGGAGATGTCTTTCAGAGACTCGATGAAAGGGCCGTCCACCAGCACGTCGATCATCGAGAGAAATTCGTCCGTCACCTCCGTCCGCCAATAGCCCGGCGCGAGAAGTTCCTCTTCCAGCACGCAACCGGTGTAGCACCAGACGGTCTTTCCGGGCAGGCGGGATTTCATCGTCCGGAGGAACGGAACGAGAACGCGCTGGTTGGCGGGTTCCATCGGTTCGCCGCCCAGCAGGGTCAGGCCGTCCACCCACGGATGGGCCAGTTCGCGCAGGAGCGTCGCCTCGGTCTCCGCCGTGAAGGGGTGGCCGGCATCGAAGTCCCAGGTCTGCGGGTTGAAGCAACCCTTGCAGTGGCGGGTGCAGCCGGCGACAAAAAGCGACACGCGAATGCCTTCGCCGTTCGCGATGTCGCTTTTCATGATCTCGCACCAATTCATCGTCAGCAGCACGCGCGCACGGGTTGCGAAACGTGGAGGACGCGCTCCTTGATCTCCTGCGTCCGGCCTTGGTTCCAATACTGCGAGCCGATGTATCCGCAGGTCCGGCGCGCCACGTTCATCTTGCTCTGGTCGGTGTTGCCGCACTTGGGACATTTCCAGACCAGCTTGCCGTGTTCGTCCTTGACGATCTGGATCTCACCGTCCCAGCCGCAGACCTGGCAGTAGTCGCTCTTGGTGTTCAGCTCGGCGTACATGATGTGCTCGTAGATGAACTGCATGATCTTGAGGACTGCGGGGATGTTCTCCTGCATGTTCGGCACCTCGACGTAGGAGATGGCGCCGCCCGGCGAGAGCGCCTGGAACTTCGCCTCCAGGGCCAGCTTTTCGAAGGCGTCGATCGGCTCGGTGACATGCACATGGTAGGAGTTGGTAATGTAGTTGCGGTCGGTGATGTTCGGGATGATGCCAAACCGCTCCTGCAGGCACTTCGCGAACCGGTAGGTGGTGGATTCCAGCGGGGTACCGTAGAGGGAGTAGTCGATGCACTCGGCCTTCTTCCACTTGGCCGTGTACTCGTTCAGCTTGATCATGATGTCGAGCCCCAGCGCCTCGCCTTCAAACTCGGTGAGTTTCTTGCCGATCAGCGCGTAGACGCATTCCCACAGCCCGGCATAGCCGAGCGAGAGGGTCGAGTAGCCGTTGTGGAGGTATTTGTCGATTGTCTCGCCCTTCTTGAGCCGGAGCAACGCGCCGTGCTGCCAGAGGATCGGGGCGGCGTCGGAATAGGTGCCGGTCAGCCGCTCGTGGCGGCACTGGAGGGCGCGGTGGCAGAGCTCCATCCGCTCGTCGAAGATCTTCCAGAAGGCCGCCAGCCGGTCTTCAGGGGAGACGGTGCCGGCCGCCTTGGCGGCGCTCAGCGCGATGTCGACCAGATTGACCGTGACGACACCTTGGTTGAAACGGCCATAGTATTTGGGCTTGCCGTCCTCATCGATGTAGGGGGTCAGGAAGCTGCGGCACCCCATGCAGGTGTAGCAGTTGCCGTTGCCCGACTTGTCGATCTTGTTCTTGAGCATGATCTTCTCGGAGATGTAGTCCGGGACCATCCGTTTGGCCGTGCAGCGCGCGGCCAGCTCGGTCAGGTACCAGTAGGGGGAGTCCTCGCGGATGTTGTCCTCCTCCAGCACGTAGATCAGCTTCGGGAAGGCCGGGGTAACGTAGACGCCGACCTCGTTCTTGACCCCTTCGATCCGCTGCTTGAGCATCTCCTCGATGATGACCGCCAGATCTTTCTTCTCCTGCTCGTTGCGGGCCTCGTTGAGGTACATGAAAACGGTGATGAAAGGGGCCTGGCCGTTGGTGGTCATGAGGGTGACGACCTGGTACTGGATGGTCTGGACCCCACGTTTGATCTCCTCCAGCACCCGCCGCTCGACGATCCGGGCGATCTTTTCCGGGGCGATGTCGACGCCCGCCTCGGCGAACTCCTCCTTCACCTCCCGCGCGATCTTCTCGCGGCTGACCTGCACGAACGGGGCCAGGTGGGTGAGGGAGATCGACTGGCCGCCGTACTGGTTCGAGGCNNGCGACCTGCGCGATGATCTGCGTGGCGATGTTGCAGGCCGTCGAGAAGGTGTGGGGCCGGTCGATCCGGGTGCCGGAGATCACCGTGCCGTTCTGGAGCATGTCCTCCAGATTGACGAGATCGCAATTGTGCATCCGCTGGGCGTAGTAGTCCATGTCATGGAAATGGATCAATCCCGCATCGTGCGCCTGAACGATGTCGTCGGGGAGCAGCAGCCGCTTGGTGACGTCTTTCGAGACCGCGCCCGCCATGTAGTCACGCTGGACGGAGTTGATGGTCGGATTTTTGTTGGCGTTCTCCTGCTTCGCCTCCTCGTTGGTGCAGTTGATCAGGGTGAGGATCTCGCCGTCGGTCGTGTTCTTGCGGCGTTTCAGGTCCTGCACGAAACGGTATTTGATATACTTCTTGGCGACCGCGTGAGCGCCGGCCTCTTGGATTTTCGTCTCGACCAGATCCTGGATCTCCTCGACCGAGAGGGCGCGGTCATGCGCCGCTGCGAACGCCTCGATCTGCTCGGCGATCCGGGCGATGCGCGCCTCGGTCAACTTGTCGGCATCTTCGACCGTCGCGTTCGCCTTCCGGATCGCGGAAGCGATCTTCTCCCGTTCGAACGGGGTTTCTTCACCACTGCGCTTGATGATATTCATAAAATAAGAGGTCCTCCAAAGAATCCGGGTAAAAACAGATTTACATTAACAAATCGGCGGAAGAATTGCAACCGAAAATCAATATATTGTGCCTGGCTCGGCGTTCGGACACAAAATGTAGTGATTTGTGTCCTAAACCAATTGGCGGGCATGGCCGGATACGGCACCCGCACGTTTTACAATGCGGATGTGATCCCCTTATGCCGCATAGACCTCTTTCTGCAATGTCGCGAAGCCAAGCTGAATGGCTTTCGATCCGCCGAGCCGGGCCTTGCCGTCATTGATGGTCCCGTACTTCGTGACGATGAGCTGCGAGAGCGCGTTTTCGTGCGTGAACACGTCGACGCCACCCTGCACGTAGTTGTCGAGTACGAACGTGTAGAAATTCAGCGCCTCATCGCCCTTGACCCACTTGCTGAGGCCAAGCCGCGCCGCCTCCGCCCGCTCCGCGCGCTTCTTCCTCGGTACCGCGAACGCGACATATTCAAGGACGTCCAGCAGGTCGCAGTCATCGGACTCCATCAACTTCTGCAGTGCCTTCAGCCGTTCCATCTCAAAGCCGTTCTCCGCAAGTTTCGCGAGCAGTTCACGCCGCGAGGCCTGTTCGCTCCACGCCTTGCGAAGCTCCTCCGCAGACCCCACCAAACCCGATACCTTCGAAAAGACCTTCTTCACGAACTCCTCGACGGGAATCATCTTCCCATCGTACATGATGAGGCTTTCCCATTCCGTCTTGACCTGGACCTGGCGATTCTTCCCCAGTTTGATGACAACCGTCTTGTCTTTCTTGCCGCACGTACACGGGAGGTTGCCGCAGACGGGGCATGTCTCCAACTCCCAACCGAGGCTATCCTCCCTGAGTTCCGAGCTGCCGACACCGCCGCCGCGCTTGCAGATGCACGGATCGCTCCCGCACTTCGGGCAGACCGGCGGCCCGTCCCAGTCGGGATCGTCGAACTTGTCGCTCGCGCCCACGAAGTCATAGATGGTGAAGTAATACTTCTCGTCGAAGAGCCGCGTGCCGCGCCCGACGATCTGCTTGAACTCCACCATCGAGTTGACGGGCCTCATCAGCACGATGTTCCGCACGTTCCTCGCGTCCACGCCAGTCGAAAGCTTCTGAGACGTGGTGAGGACGACGGGGAACTGCTTCTCGTTGTTCTGGAACTCGCGTAGGAACCGCTCACCTTCTTCTCCATCGTGGGCCGTCACGCGACGGCAGTAGTCGGGCGTCTTCTCCGCAAGCTTCTGGTATTTGTTGACCATCCCCATGATTTCCATCGCGTGCGGCTGGTTGTAGCAGAAGATGATCGTCTTGTCCATCGGACGCATCTTGCCCAGCAGCTCCTTCACGCGCTCCTCGTCGCGCTCGCGGATGCGGATGCGCCCACGGTAGAAGTCCTTCTCCTCGTAGGTCTTGTCTTTGTCCAGCTCATCCTCGCCAGCAACGACCGTATCGTCCGGGTCATATTCGTAGTCGTCGATGGTGCATGTGGCCTTCTGGACGCGGAACGGCGTAAGGAAGCCGTCCTCGATGCCCTGAAGAAGCGAATACTCGTAAACGGGCCGCCCGAAGTAGCGGTACGTGTCGGCGTTGACGTCGCGCTTGGGCGTGGCGGTCATCCCGAGCTGGTAGGCGGGCTCGAAGTACTCGAGAATCTGACGCCACGTGCTTTCGTCCTTCGCGCCGCCCCGGTGGCATTCGTCGATGATGATGAAGTCGAAGAAGTCAGGCGCGTACTGCCGGTAGAACTCCTTGCCCGGTTCGCCCAACATGAGCGTTTCGTAGATCGTAAAGAACACCGTCGCGTTCGTCGGCACCTTGTCGTCACGCTTGTGGATCGCCTTGGGCGTGACGCGCGCGAGTGCGTGCTCGTCGAATCCGCTGAAGTCGATGAGCCCTTGGTTCGCGAGAATGTTGCGGTCGGTGATGAAGAGGATGCGCGGCGTGCGCGCCCCCGGCGAGCCGTCGCCCTTCGCCGACTGCAGGTTCCACTTCGCCTTGAAGAGTTTCCACGCGATCTGGAACGCGATGAACGTCTTGCCCGTGCCAGTAGCGAGCGTGAGAAGGATGCGACGCTGCTTCGCCGCGACGGCGTCCGTCACGCGGTTCACCGCAAGCTCTTGGTAGTAGCGCGGCTTCTTCACAGCGTCGAACCAGTACTGCACCGCGTCGAACGAATCGCGCCAGCCGTTCTCGTTCGGGAACGCCCGCCGCCACACCTCCTGCGGACTCGGAAACGCATCGACCACTTCCGTGCCGCCCGTCTTAAGATCGACCTCAAGAATCTCCCTGCCGTTCGTCGCAAACACGGCGACCATGCCGAGGTTGCGCCCGTACTTGAGCGCCTGTTCGTACCCCTCGATCGCCTGACACTCGTCGCTCTTCGCCTCCACGACGACGAGACGCCGCCCGCGATACGTGAGGATGTAGTCGGCGCGGAGCGGCTTGCCGCGCACCTTGCCGACGCGCCCGGGCGCGAACTCGCACGCGGACTGCTCCACGAGCATCCTGCAGCCGTTTGCCGCCGTCCAACCCGCTGCCCTTATCGCAGGGTCGATCAGCTCAAGTCTTGTCTGCGCTTCGTTCATAGTCGCCCTTCAAATGCTTCTCTAAGTATCGCCTGCCGCATCTCCGCGCAGTCGGCAATCTGCTGTGCGTAGTTCTGCTGGAGGGTTTCAAGTTTCGAGGAAAGTATTTCTATACTTTTGGCGAGAATCGTCTGTTCGCGAATCGGCGGAATTGGAACAGGAATGTCGCACATATTCTTTTGATTGAGCTTTGGCACGGTTGTGCCGGACACCCACTTTGTCAAATCAGTTGCATTTAAATAGAACATCAACCAAACATCAATGACAATATCAGCCATGGGTCGAAGGACATGAGCATGGTTATTAACCCATGATTTTCCCTCAATAATGTATGCTGAGTTTGCACCAGCCGACCAATCCGCGCCATCTTCACCCAATAAAAGAAGCCTTTCGTCAAAGATGTAATCCGCCACCGAGTCAACTTGTTTCGTCGCCCCATAGTACGGAATCATTCCTGGTTTTCGGTCTTTCTTTGTTATCGGGATTCTTTGCGAATCAAGAACTTCACACACCTCCCCCAGCCGCTTTTCGACCCAGCCTTTTTTCGGGCGCATGGCCTCGTCGAGTGCGGACTGGAACAGCTCCTTCGCGTTCGCAAGGTTCTTCTCGGCGTTCGCTTTCAGCGCATCGATCTTCTCAAACGCCGCGTCGATCTTCGCCACAATCCGCTTCTGCTCGGCGAGGGGTGGGATGGGGATATCTATATTCTTTAACACTCCAGTGGAAAGTTCCTTAAATGTTGTCCCAGTACCTAATTCATTCAACTCGATTGTTCGGCCAATAAGATTATATGCCAAGTATTCAGGCGCAATCGTAGAATTAGGAATAAGCGTTTTGCATCCCTGATTAGTGCACATTGGTACGGTGTTTATAAGAACGTAACCAATAGGCGCACGAGTTGATAAGACAACTGAATTCTCCGGGAAGAGTTTGCTACCGTTTTCAAGTCCTTGTTGAGTGAGTGAACGCGATGTTTCAGCGACATACAACCCTTTAATTTTCCCCATGTCACCCGGTGTCAACCAAGGTACAGAACCACCCCAGTACACATCAATGCTAGTTCGAGGCGTTCCTCCAAGAACGACCTCGCACACCTCGCCCAGTTTCTTTGTGGTCCAGCCGCTCATTTCCACATCTCCTCGTCGACGACGTGCTGATCTGCGATGGCCTTGCGAACGAAGTCGGCCTCCTCTTTGGATACGCTGCCAATAACCGACTCCAGCTGCGGGCGCAGGGACTCGCGGACCTTGGAATCGATATCTTTGAGCACCATGCCGTTGTATTTGATTTCCGCCCGCCCGTTGCCCCGCTTCTTCGTGGTCTGGTCGCTTTTCATGGCATGACTCCTTGGATTGGGTGCTGCTGAAGGAATGCGTCAATTCGCGATATGAACCTCTTGCGAATATTGGCGTATGCTGCCCTTGCATCAAACGAGAGGCCGGGGCGCAGAAGAAGATCCACGTCGGCGCAATAGTCCTCTGTTGACATTTTGGCATCCATGTTGTCGAGGAATTCCGCAGAAGACGGCGCATATTTCCCGCCATGAATCATGTAGCGGAGCCAACATCGTAAGACTTCACCGTCATCCACGTTGCCGTTCTCAAGGGCATGGCTCAAATCGAAAAGATCGCGTCCCTTGCGTCTTTGGTAGAGGGCGCGAAATTTAGTTCCCAGAAGTTCGTCTAGGGCGTATGTCCGAACTTTGCAGCTACCGCAGAACCACGAGGAGTCAACCCGGAAAGGCACCATGACATGCCCAAGTTCCGTAAAATGCTCAAATGTGTTCACTTCAACCTTCAGGCGCATCTGCTCAACCGGAGGGTACTCAGATTCATACCTAAAGCGCATTCTGAACCCGAACCTGCGCATGTCGAACGACTTATCCGGCAACCACGAAAGCGCGGCGTCCAGTCGCTCAACAATCGGTTTTATCGGTCCCGGAGTTGTCTGCACAAGGTCGATGTCCTCTGAATAGCGCGCTTGCGTGGAAAGATAAAGTTTGTGCAGCGCGGTTCCGCCACGAAACGCGAGCGCCCCGGAAAGGAAGGGATCGGAGTAAATCGACACCAGGGCGCGACAGATGACGAGATCCTGTTCCACAAACGAATTCCTCGTCCATGGATGCTCCACCCTCCAGTTCGTAATCGACGCCCGGTCTATCACGTGTCGACCTCCTCTATCTCGTAATTGACCTTGATGCGCCACCTCTTATTCATGGTCTTTGAAGGAACGGTCAAGGATGGCGCCAAGGCAACGGGGCGGATTCTTGCACCAAGACGCATCATTTCGGCGTAAATCGTATCGGCCTGCGCCTCGTCGTCAAGTATCTCGTCGTAGATGTAGCCAAGTCGCTGGATGTCTGCCACCCCCGCAGTCCTGAACACCCCAGTCCCTGCCCCGGAAAAATTTGTGGTCTCCCGCAATTCCGATAGCACCGTGGCGACAAATGACATGCCTCCGGCACGATCAGCGTAGCGGACAAGGTCGACAGCGGTCAATTCGGGGTTCGAGTACGAAACCTGCCCGTTCTCCCCGTTCCGCCGAACTACAAAATCCAAGGGGACCGACTTTCGATACAGCCAGATAATCGACGGGTTTTTCCTCATGGACGTGGTTGGTTGCGGGAGCTCCGTCATGACCTGCGCTTTCATAACCTTCTGATGTCCCGCTCCCCACAACGCTGCAGCCGTTTGCAAGGCAAGGTAGTAAGGCTTACCAATCCATCTCATCAAGGAATCAACATAATACTGGGGAGGCAATTCACCCTCAAGCGCATAATGTGCCGGTATGACGCAATAGCAACCGCGATGGACAGCGGCCACAAGCCCATTCGCCCGAAACCGGGAAAGCGAAGAGTCAATGGCATTGGGCGAAAGCATGGGAAACGATGCGGCAACATCGTCTCGCGAAAAACAGGGCTTGCCTATCTGTTCTCGATTAACTATCCAACTCTTTAAATTCATCCAGCTGGTTCTCGTTCCTTTCGTTTTTTCGCAAGGTTCGCGGAATAAACCGTCAAGAGTGTACCACATCTGACGGATGGTTTCAAGCCGCTTTCACGCATTGCCTTCGGTAGTCACCCCAGCGCTTTCAGGATGTCGGCGAGAAGCGCCGCGTTGGACTTGTCGAGCTTGGCCATCTCCGCCGCGATTTCCTTCGGCGATCGCGTCGTCTTCTCTTCCTTCACGTTCGGATTGCGCACGGTTAGGTCGAGCGCTTCGGGGTCGAGGTCGGCGATGTTCACCGTCCACGAGTTCGCGCTGTCGGCCTTCTTCTTGAAGAGCTTGCGGAACTCTGCGAGGTCGTCCTCGTTGAGCGGGTTCGTCTTGCCGAGCGTGCGGTCGAGGTTCAACTGGTAGAACCACGTCTTTTTCGTGGGACGCCCCTTCTCGAAGAAGAGCACAACGGTCTTCACGCCAGCCGTGAACACCTTCTGCGGAAGGTCGAGGACGGCGAAGAGGTTGCAGTCTGAAAGGAGCATCTTGCGGAGCGCGGTCGCGTCTCCGTTCGAGAGAAACGTGTTCTTGATGACCACGCCCGCACGTCCGCCCGGCTTGAGCATGCGGATGAAATGCTCGAGGAACATATAGGCCGTCTCGCCCGTCTTGATGGTGAAGTTCTCCTTGATCTCGGCGCGCTCCGAGTTGGAGCCGAACGGGGGATTGGCGAGGACGAGATCGACCTGCTGAGATGGCTGGATGTTGGCGAGATTTTCGGCGAGCGTGTTCGTGAGGAGGATGTTCGGCGCCTCCACGCCGTGGAGGATCATGTTCATCGTGCCGATGATGAACGGAAGCGCCTTCTTCTCCTTGCCGAAGAGCATCTTCTTCTGCACGGTCTCACGGTCCTTCGCCGTCTTGCAGAGCTTGATGAGATACGCGAACGCCTCGCAGAGGAAGCCCGCCGAGCCGCACGCGCCGTCGTAGATTCTCTCGCCGATCTTCGGCTCCAGCACGGCGATCATCGAGCGGATGAGCGGACGCGGCGTGTAGTATTCGCCGCCGTTGCGCCCCGCGTTGCCCATGCGGCTGATGCGGATTTCGTAGAGCGAACTCATCTCGTGCTGGTCTTCGCTCGACTGGAAGCGGAGGTTGTCCACCTCGTCGAAGACATCGCGCATGACGTATCCGCTCGTCAGCTTGCACTGGACGCCCGAGAAGATTTCGCCTATCTTGTACTGGAGCGTGTCGGGAGAGGCCTCGGACGTCTTGAACGCGCGAAGGTAGGGAAATAACTTGTCCTTTACAAAGCCCAGGAGGTCATCACCCGTCAGCGCCTTCGCCAGATCGCGTTCGCCGTTCTTCTTCTTCGGCACGGCATACGTACTCCAACGGAATTTCTTCGTGATGATCGGCTCGTAGTCACGCCCGTCAAGCTCCGCCTCGTCCTGGCGGTTTTGTTCGAGATCGTCAAGATACTTGAGAAAGAGAATCCAGCTCGACTGCTCCACATAGTCAAGCTCGCTGCCACATCCGGCGTCCTTCCAAAGATTGTCGTCTATCCGCTTATAAACTTGATCGTACATGGCACATCCTTATATGGCCTTTCACCGTCTCCGCCTTGCCGCATCAATCACTTTTTCCGGAGGTCGATGATGGTGTTGTTCTCCTGTTTGAGGTCTTGGACCGGGTGGAGGGGGCGTTCCTCGCCGAAGGAGATGATTTTGGCGTTGGAGGCGAGGGGACTTTGCCGGAAGAAGTTGCCGGTGACGACTGCCTTGCCGCCGTTGGGGAGATCGAGGAGGTAACTGGACTTCCCGTCGGTTCCGTCGTCGAACCGGTTGTTCCGGATGATGTTCTCCAGGGCGCGGCTTTTCAGGGCATGGCCGACGTTCGCGTGGTGGGTGCTGTTGTTCGTGAAGACGAGCCGTTTGATGGCCCCTATATAAAGGTTATGGGAATAGCCGTCGCCGGCGCCGTTCCGCTCAAAGGTGCACTTCTCGATGGTCACCGTACACTCGGGCAGGGCGCCGCAGAGAATCCCGTTCTCATTCCCACGGAAGGTACAGGAGCGGACCGTCAGCCCGTTTCCCTCCAGGCGGATGCCCGCGCCGTTCTTGTCCGGGCATTTCGCCCCGGTGAAGGTGATGCCCGAGATCTCGGTGTCGTTTCCCTGCACGATCCAGATGGCTTTTCCCTGGCAGACCTTGCCTTCGCTGTCGAGGACCACCTGCCCGGCGCCGTCGCCAGTCAGTTTGAGCCGGTTCGCCCGCCAGACGCAGACATCGCCCCGGTAGGTTCCCGCATGGATCCGGATCGTGTCGCCGTCCTGGGCCGCACGGGCGGCGGCGGATGGGGTGGCGTAGGGATGGCCCGCGCCGACGTGGCGTTCCGTAGCGAAAAGCGGAGCCGCGCATCCCGCAAGCAGGACCGTGATGAAGGCTGTCGTTCGCATAGGTTACCGCTTAAGTTCGATGAGTTGCTGTTGGGGACCGAAGGTGGTGAAGCCCGCCTCCTTCCAGGTTCCGTCCGGCTGTTTCAGCAGGATCACGGCCATGGTCTTCTCCGGTTTCGAGAGGATCAGGTGGTCGTTCATGTCGTGGGTGTCGTCATAGGTGGTGCCCTCGGCCAGGAGTTTCTGGGTGTCCGGCGCGATCAGGCGGATCGCGCTGGGGATCCGCTTGCCCTCCGCGTCGCGCACGACGAAGGCGATGCGTCCCTCTTTCAGGGGTTTGCGGAAACGCTTGTAGCTGTCGGTCACGTCGTCGGCGGGGATGGTGCTCGGCCGGTTGCCGCCGCGCCAGGTCAGCCAGAAGAAGGTCCCGTTGGGGCTCCAGCGCGTGGCGTAGATCTTGGTGCGCGGGTTCGAGCCGTCCGCCAGGGCGGCGTAGGGGGTGAACCACGCCTCGTCCAGCGGGAGGAACTTGTCCGGTTCGGCGTCGGAGAAGAAGTGCCAGACGCCGTTGTCCCAGTATTCCGGCCAGGAGTGGTTGCCGGGGATCGGGGTCCAGTTGCAGCCGGTGAAGCGCGCGGGGATGCCGCAGGCGCGGTAGGCGTCGATCTGGATGATGGCCAGGCCGGTGCAGGAGGCCATGTGGATGCGCATCGAGTGGAAGGGCGACTGGTCGGCCTTGTCGCGTTTGGTGCTGTAATGGACGTCGAGCATGTTCCAGATCTTCGAGTTGATGATCTGGACCGCGTCGGTCGTGGTCTTGCAGTCCTTCACGAGCGGCCAGAACTTCTCGCGGAAGAGCGGGCGCCAGTCATCGACATCCTCCCCGATGGAGGAGTAGGGGAGGATGTATTCCCGGAAGATCTCGTCGGTCAGCAGGTCGCGCCAGGGCGCGGTGGCGCGCGCCTCCTGGGCGAGTTCGACGTTTTTGCGCAGATAGGCGTCACTGACCGTCGCGCGGTCCTTTTCCGGCATATAGGTTTTCAGAAACGTGTAGTCGTCCATTTTCGTCGTCTCCTTCTGTTGCCTCTCCCCATCCGCCCCGCAGGCGGTTCCGGCGATCATTCCGGCCAGTGTTGCGATCATCATCCAACGTGTCATGACAATACTCCTCATCGAGAATCCCCACGATAGCAGATTCCCGGGCGAAAAGCGAGGGCCATTATCGGTTTCCCGCCGCGCCGCACTTTTTTTGATTTTCGGCTGGATTTCCGAGGCCGTCCTATGGTACATTTAACACTTCCGAAATGGAGAAAACCCATAACGCCGATGAGAAACACATCCCACGGTGGGCTGTGCCTCAAAACGGTTATAGGAGAAGCAATGAGTATTGCGAGAATCAAAAAAGGTGATACGGTCATCGCCGTTGCGGGCGATGATTCCGGAAAGACAGGCAAAGTGCTGCGCGTGCTTCCCAAGAAGAACATGGCTGTGGTGCAGGGCCTGAATATCGTGAAGAAATCGGTTCGCCGTTCCGAGACCGCCCCCAATGGCGGGTTCATTGAGCGCGAGGCTCCGATTCATCTGTCCAATCTGATGCCCTACGACCCCGAGGCGAAGAAGGGCGTCCGGATCAGCCGTGTGCGCGAAGGCGGCAAGTTGATCCGTAAATCCAAGGCGACAGGCAAGGTCCTGGACTGATAAGGAGTTTGAGATGGCCAGATTATTGGATGCGTACAAAGAGACGTTGGCGCCCAAACTTCAGGAGAAGATGGGCGTGACCAACAAGATGCTGGTTCCCCGGCTTGAGAAGATCGTGATCAACATGGCGTTCGGCATTGTCGAGAAGGACGTGCAGAAGCAGCTGGTGGANNGACCTGGGGCGGATCACGGGGCAGAAGCCCGTGCTGTGCAAGGCCCGCAAGAGCATCGCGAACTTCAAGTTGCGCGAAGGCATGATCATCGGCGCGAAGGTGACGCTCCGCCGCGAGCGGATGTATGAGTTCGCCGACCGTCTGATCAACAGCGCCCTGCCGCGTATCCGCGACTTCCACGGCGTTCCGAAGCGCGGTTTTGACGGGCGCGGGAACTATACGTTGGGCTTGAAAGAGCACTCGATCTTCCCTGAGATGATGGATACGACGGTTGCCCACGACGATGGTATCGACATCACGTTCGTGACTTCCGCGAGGGACAACAACGGTGCGCGTGAGCTGCTTGAGATCTTGGGCATGCCCTTTGTCGGCCGGTAAGGAGAGCATTTCATTATGGCAAAGACCTGTTTGATTGTTAAAGCCAAGCGCACCCCGAAATTCAAAGTGCGTCACTACTGCCGCTGCTCCCGTTGCGGGCGTCGGCGTGGATACATCCGCAAGTTCCAGCTCTGCCGTCTGTGCTTCCGCGAGCTGGCTCTTTCCGGCATGATTCCGGGTGTCACCAAAGCGAGTTGGTAAGGAGAAGAGACTCATGACAGATCCGATTTCCGATATGCTGTTGCGTATCCGCAACGCGATTAGGGCCGGCCACGCTTCGGTGACGATGCCGGGTTCGCGCATCAAGGGCGAGATCGCCCGCGTGATGAAGGAAGAGGGGTATATCGTTGACTTCGAGTTGACCAATGGGGTTCCCCGCGTGTTGACCATCGAGCTGAAGTACAACGATCGGGCCGAGTCGGCCATCTGCGGCCTCCGCCGCGAGAGCCGTCCCGGGTTGCGCAAGTTCTGCGGCGTCCAGGAGATTCCTGTTGTGCTGGGCGGCATGGGCATTGCGGTGTTGAGTACCTCCGGCGGCGTGCTGAGCGGCAAGGATGCCCGCAAGCGCAACCTCGGCGGTGAGTTGATTTGCACCATCTGGTAAGAGGGATTACACAATGTCGAGAATTGGTAAACAGCCGATCGCGATTCCCGCCGGCGTGACGGTGGATGTGGACGGGAGCCGGGTGACGGTGAAGGGGAAGCTGGGCGAGCTGACCCGCACGTTCCACAACGGCATCGGTATCACGTTGGATGACGGTAAGGTGGTGGTCACCCGCGCGGATGATTCGCGGATTCTGAAGAGCTGCCACGGTTTGACCCGCACGTTGATCCACAACATGGTGGTCGGCGTGTCCGAGGGCTACAAGAAGGCGCTGAACATCGAGGGTACCGGTTTCAAGGCCGCGCTGAACGGCAAGATCCTGAGCCTCTCGCTCGGTTTCGCCTCCCCGAAAGAGTATCCGATTCCGGAAGGGATCACGATTACGGTCGACCCGGCGGGCGTCAATGTGACGGTCGAGGGGACGAGCAAGGAGCTCGTCGGTGATGTCGCGGCGCGGATCCGCAGCTACTATCCGGCCGAGCCTTACAAGGGCAAGGGGATCAAGTACGTCGGCGAGAAGATTCGCCGTAAGCAGGGCAAGACCGTTGCCTAACGCCTGAGATTGGAGTTGACAAGATGAGTTTCAATCGTAAAGAACAACGTGCAATCCGCCACGCCCGTCTGCGTCGGCGCGTGAAGGGAACGGCGGAGCGCCCGCGGATGGCCATCAACATCTCCAACAAGCACATGTATGTGCAGTTCGTTGATGACCGCGCCATGAACACGCTGGCGTTCGTTTCGACCCTGAAGAAGGGCGAGTCCCGCCCGTGCAACCTCGAAACCGCCAAGTGGATCGGTGAGCGGGCTGCCGGCGCGGCGAAGGACAAGGGCATCTCCATCGTGGTCGTCGACCGCGGCGGGTTCAAATTCCACGGCCGTGTCAAGCAGATCGTCGATTCTGCGGTCGCCGCCGGGTTGAAGATCTCTGAGAAAGTTGCTGAGGAGGCCAAAGAGTGAGCGAAGGAAAATTCTCCCGTAACAACGAGGCGCAGAGCGAGTTCATCGAGCATGTCGTGTTTGTGAACCGTTGCGCGAAGGTCGTGAAGGGCGGCCGCCGGTTCAGCTTCAGCGCGGTGGTGGTCGTCGGTGACGGCGAAGGCCGTGTGGGGTTCGGCTTCGGTAAGGCGAACGAGGTGAGCGACGCGATCCGCAAGGGTGGCGACGCCGCGAAGAAGAGCATGATGCGCGTCAAGCTCGCCGGGAAGACCATCCCGCACGAGGTGACGGGTGTGTGCGACGGCGGCCGCGTGCTGCTGAAGCCCGCGCCGGATGGAACCGGGCTGATCGTCGGCGGCGGCATGCGTCCGTTGCTGGAGGCGGCCGGCGTCCGCGATGCGGTCGGCAAGTCCCTTGGCAGTAAGAACCGTCTGAACGTGGTCAAGGCGACGGTGGATGCGCTGAATCAGCTGCGTTCCGCCGAGGAGATCGCCGCCGCCCGCGCCTAACGGATGGCTGAACCGATTCATTTGGAGAGAGAAAATGGATTTATCATCACTGAAAAACACGCCGGGCGCCCGCAAAACCCGTAAACGCGTCGGTCGCGGTCCCGGTTCCGGTCTGGGTAAGACCGCGGGTAAAGGTCAGAAGGGTCAGATGTCCCGTAAGGGCCACAAGCGGAAGCTCGGCTTCGAAGGCGGGCAGATGCCGCTGATCCGCCGGCTGCCGAAGCGTGGGTTCAAGAATGTGAACCGGGTCGAGTATCTTGCGTTGAACGTCTGCTCGTTGGAGAAGTATTTCGATGACGGCGCCGAGGTGACGCTTGAGGCGATCCGCGCGAAGGGGCTCCTGGGCGCGAAGTTTGATGGTGTGAAGGTTCTCGCGAAGGGCGAGCTGACCAAGAAGCTCACCGTGAAGGTGAACGGCGTCAGCGCCGCCGCGAAGGCGAAGATCGAGGCCGCCGGCGGCACGGTTCTGCCGCTGCGCGATGGTCCGAGCACGCTGGAGCGTTGCCAGGCCGCGGGTAAAGCCGCGCGTCTCGCCGCCCGCGAAGCCGCCAAAGCCAAGAAATAACCCGCTAAAGGACTTAACTCATGCCCATGCTTGGAACCTTTGCGAACACCTTCAAAATCCCTGAGCTCAGGAAACGTATCCTGTTCACCCTCGGATTGGTGTTCATTTGCCGGCTGCTCTCCATGATCCCGACACCGGGCGTGGATTGGCAGACGCTGCAGGTCGCTCTCGACCGGATGCGGGAACAGGCTGGCGCTGGCGGCGGGCTGATGGATCTGTTCAATGTGTTCAGCGGCGGCGCCCTGAGTCAGTGCGCCGTCGGCTTCCTGAGCATTTGGCCGTACATCAGCGCGCAGATTATCGTTCAATTGCTGACGGCCGTTATTCCCCAGCTCGAACGGCTCTCCCGCGAGGGTGAGTCCGGACGGATGAAACTGGCGGAGTATACGCGCTATCTGACGATCGGTATCTGCGTCTTCCAGTCGTTCGCGTTGGCGACGGCTCTGCAAAATCCCGCCACCCTCGGATTGGGCGCCGTCCGTATCGTGACGACCCCCGGCCTCGGGTTCAACATCATGACGGTGATCTGCATGACGGCGGCCGCCCTCTTCGTGATGTGGCTGGCCGACCAGATCACCCAGCGCGGGATCGGAAACGGAACCTCGCTGATCATCATGATCAACATCACATCCCGTCTGCCCGCCGCGACACTTGAGGCGTGGCAGCGTTACTTCGGTATCGGCGGGATGGAGGCGACCCGCAGCCCGATCGAATTGGCGATCCTGCTGCTCTTCGGTTTCGCCGTGACGATGGGGACCGTGATGCTGACGCAGGGTCTGCGTAAAGTGCCGATCCACTCCACGCGCCGTGCGGTCGGTGGCGGTAACTCCTACGGGATGCAGCAGACCTACATGCCGCTCCGGGTGAACTACACCGGCGTCATGCCGATCATCTTCGCGGGCCCGCTGATCACGATTCCCGCCGCCATGTTGAGCCGGATTCCGGACGACATCAAGTGGCTGGGATGGCTGAAGTGGCTGGGAATCCAGCTGCGGGAATGGACGAGCCCCCTGCACTTGACGCTCTACGCCATCCTGATCCTCTTCTTCTGCTTCTTCTGGGTCGCGACGCAGTTCAATGCGATGCGGATCTCGGAGGATCTGAAGCGGAACGGGTCGTATGTCCCCGGTATCCGTCCCGGTATGGCGACGGCGGAGTATCTGGACGCCCTGATGACGCGGGTCACCTTGATCGGCGGCGTGGGCCTCCTGATCATCGCGCTGCTGCCGCAACTGTTGCGCGGTTTCATGGAGTTGCCGTGGGAGATGGCATCCTTCTTCGGCGGGACGAGCCTGCTGATTATCGTCGGCGTCGCTCTCGATACCCTCCGCCAGATGGAGTCCCACCTGCTGATGCGGAACTACGACGGCTTCCTGAAACACGGACAGCTGCGTGGCCGCCGGTAAGCGCTCCGGGTCATGTTCAAAAAGGCCGTCCTCCGAAAGGGGGACGGCTTTTTGGCTTTCCGGGATACCGGGACGGACGGGACGATCGGGACAGCGGGGACGATCGGGGTGGACGGGCGAGGGGCAAGATGGTAATCTATCCGTTGTTGTGAACCGGCGGATGGCCGATCAGGAGGTGCGATGAAGAAACGACATGGCCGAACATGGACCGAGATGCTTTTCGGAGCGAAGCCTCAGGACGTCCGGCGCGGGAAACCGGAGCGGACGCCGGAACGGGAGGCCGCCGTCTCGTTCCTCGATGCGTTGCGTTCGGGAACGGACGAAGAGATGCCGGTCGTGCCGCTCGCCGCCGTCGTCGCCGTGGAGGATTACCGCGAGATCCCGCTTGCGAAGGAGCAGTACGCGCTGGTGACGGTCCGCGGAGCGGACGGGGCCACCTGGAAGGTCGCCGTCTTCCGCGGTACGGTCAGGCCGCGCGCCAAGGCGCTCTTCGTCTCCGGCTCGGCCGCGCTTCCGGTCGAACCCCGTTTCCGTAACGAGAAGGTCGCCACCTACAAGGAGAGGAAATTCCACTTGGGGAACGCCATCACGGCGGTGCGTCTCATCCCGCATGTCAAGCGGCATGTCTACCGGCTGAACAGCGGGATTCTCTACCCGTTGGCGAAGTTCAGGGAGGTGAAGGATGAGCCGGTCGGTACAGAGGTCTCGACGCGGCTGAACATCTTTAACCGCGAGACGCTTCAGGCGCTGAACGGCGCGGTTCCGCGATATGTCACGTTCACCCCGAAAGCGGAAAAAGGCAATTGACGCAGGGGCGAAAAATTGCCTCTGTGGAGATATTTGAAAAAAAGGGTTTTTCGCGCTTGCAAACGCGCCGCCGATTTGATACCTTAACTCTACTTTTTGCGGGGTTGTGGCGCAATTGGTTAGCGCACCGGACTGTCGATCCGGTGGTCGCGGGTTCGAATCCCGTCGACCCCGCCATTTTTCGGCCACCTGTAAAGGTGGCCTTTTTGTTTCAAGGAGTCGGTATGAGCGAGTTCTGCAAGGTGATGGTTCTGGCTGTTCTGCAGGGGGTTGCGGAGTTCCTTCCGATCAGCAGTTCGGGACATCTGGTCATCGCGCAGTCGCTTCTTGATGTCAATAAGCCGGGGATGGAGTTGGAGGTGATCCTCCATGTGGGGACGATGTTCTCCATCCTGATCTTCTATCGCAAGTTCCTGATCGACTTGGCGTTGGGGTGCCTGCGCCGGGAGAAGAAGAGTCTGCTGTATCTCGGCTATGTGATCCTTTCGGCCATCCCGGCCGTCGTCTTCTATCTGCTTTGCCACAAGAGGATCGAGGCGTTTTATGAGAGCCCCCGTTCGGTCGGCGGCTTCCTGATGTTCACGGGTTTGGTGTTGCTGTTGCTGCGGTGGCTGGGGAAGGGGAATCTGCCGATCACCGGGGGACGTGCGTTTCTGGTCGGGATCGCGCAGGCGCTGGCGATTCTGCCGGGAATCAGCCGGTCGGGCATGACGATCGCTTCGGCACGGATGGCGGGGATCGCGGCGGATGTGGCGGCCGAGTTTTCGTTTGTGATGGTGCTGCCGCTCTTGGCGGGTGGGGCGTTACTGGATATCCTGAAGATGCTGAAGGCGACGGAGCCGGCGGCGGATGCGCACCACGGCTGGCTATTGGGGGTCGGGGCGCTGGTTTCGGCGGTGGTGGGGTACTTCGCGTTGGCGCTGCTGGTCAAGGTCCTCAAAGGCGGACGGTTCTGGTATTTCGGCGTCTATTGCCTTCTGGCGGGCCTCTTCGTCATTTGCTGCCTGAAATAGTCACACCCCACCCAACCACCTAACCACCCTCAGGCGGTCAGGTGGCAAGCGGAGGCGCGTTCGGGATCGGCGGCCAGCGGACGGAGCGCGGGGGCTTCCTGGCGGCACCGGTCGGTGGCGCGCGGACAGCGCGGCGCGAAGGGACATCCCGTGCCTGCTGCCGCTGCGGAAATGGGATCGGATGCGTCCTTCTCCTCGGGCAAACGCTTGCCGATCCGGGGGACGGCGCTGAGCAGCAGCTGGGTGTAAGGATGGGTCGGGGCGGAGAGGACGGTGACGGTCGGGCCGCTTTCCATCACGCGTCCGAGGTACATCACGATGATCCGGTCCGCGATGTGTTCAACCACGCCGATATCGTGCGTGATGAAGAGGTAGGAAATGCCCCGTTTCTCCTGGATCTCCTCCAGCAGGTTCAGAACCTGCGCGCGGATGGAGAGGTCAAGTGCGCTCACCGCCTCATCGCAGATCAGCAGTTTCGGGTCGAGTGCGAGCGCTCGCGCGATGCAAATACGTTGGCGCTGGCCGCCCGAAAACTCATGCGGGTAACGGTCGAGGACGCTTTCCGGCAGGCCGACATCCTTCAGCAGGCGGGTCGCGAACGCGCGCCGCTCCTCTTTCGTGATCCGCTTGTGGACGATGGCCCCTTCGGTCAGGATGTCGAGAATCGTATGGCGCGGATTGAGCGACGCCTGGGGATCCTGGAACACCACCTGAAGATCGCGGCGGTATTGCTCGAGCGCTTTTTTCCGCAGGGTCAACACATTGACGCCGTTCAGCAGAATCTCGCCGTTCTGGGGCTTGTTGAGTCGGAGAATCGAACGGGCGAGGGAGGATTTGCCGCAACCGGACTCGCCGACGATTCCGAGGGTTTCGCCCTGGCGGAGCGTCAGATCAACTCCGTCCACCGCGCGGACCCATCCGACGGTCCGCGCGAAAACACCCTTTTTAATCGGGAACCAGCAACGCAGATTCTTGACTTCAAGGAGGGGTTGTGACGGATTCGGGTCGGTTCGCTCCGGGGTCATGGTCGGGTCTCCTTTACGCATGGCGCCGCTGCTGGCGGGTCAGGCGGGTATTGTCGGGCGTCGCGCCGGTTTCCTTCTTTTGGCTCTGCCGGTGGATCATCACCATTTGGATGATCGAGAGGACCTGGCTGACGGTCCAGTAAAGGGAGAGCGCGGACGGGAAGCTGTAGAACATCAGGAGCATCATGATCGGCATCATCACCATCATGATCTTCTGCTGCTGCGGATCGCCCCCTGACGGCGTGAGGTAACTCTGGAGTGCCATCGTGGCGGCCATCAGGATCGGGAGGATGTTCAGCGGGATCGGCAGGACGCCGGCCAGCAGGTTCTCCGGCTCGCTCAGGTCGATGATCCAGAGGAACGGTGCGTAACGCAATTCGACCGCGCTGCGCAGAACCGTGAAGAGTGCGATGAAGACCGGGATCTGGATCAGCATCGGCAGGCAGCTGGAGAAGGGGTTGACCTTGTTCTCCCGGTAGACGGCGAAGGTCTCCTGCTGCATCTTCTGGGGATTGTCTTTGAATTTGGCCTGAATCTCTTTGAGTTTCGGCTGGATCTCCTGCATCCGTTTCATGCCTTCGGTGCTCTTCCGGGTCAACGGCCAGAAGATGATCCGGACCAGGAAGGTCAGGAGGATGATCGCGATGCCGTAGTTCGGGACAATCCGGTAGAAGAAGTTCAGGGTCGGGACCAGCAGTTTGCAGAACCAGGCGAACATGCCGAACTGCATGATCTCATCCAGCTGGTTGCCCATCTTGCTGAGCAGGGAGAGCTTCTTGGGGCCGATGAAAAGGGTATAGTCGCGGGTGAGGGTCTCGCCCTGCGCAAGCGTTCCACCCGTGTAGTAGACGCGGGCGGAGAGGGTGTTCAGGAAATAGGTCTGTTTGGTGAGGTCGCGGGCCAGCGTCACGGTGAACCCGTCATTCGTGGCCGACGATGTGAAGATGCTGGCGAAAAAGCGGCTCTTCAAGGCAATCCAGTTCTGGGATTCCGTGACGGGGATGGTGATGGTGTCGGGGAGCCCGACGGCTGAAGGCGAGCCGCTGCAGCCGAAACCGCCGCCCGCCATGCCGGCCATCAGTTTTTTGGTGCTTTTCTCCCGGTCCCAGAAACGGACCTTCGCTTTGGGGAGGTTCGGCAGGGAGTCCATCGAAAGCGTGTCGTTTTTGGAGGATCCGCGGGGCATCGTTCCCATGCAGACGCTGTTGGTGCCGATGGAGAGCACCTGGTCGCCGGCGTTCTTGAAGACATCCTTGACGTGGACCACGTAGTTGCTGCCGACCGTGATCTGACGGGTGACTTCCAGACCCTCGCCGGTCTTTGCGGTGAAGGTGGCCGTATGGGCGTCGGGCTGGGCCAGCTCGTATGCCATGTTCTGCGGCAGTCCCGGCATGCCCGCGAGTTCCAGGGCGGGCGCGTCGGAGAAGTTCAGGGCAACAGGGGGATTCTTCTCCGGATCGGGTTTGCCCGGATTCTCGGCAAAGGCGGTCAAGGTCGCGCGCCGGATCACGGCGCCGTGCGAGGAGAGGTCGAGCAGGAGGTCGCCCTCCGCGCTCTTCAGCTGGACACTCTTTTCGGGTTTGTCCGGCGGCGGAAGGGTGGCGGCGGCCGGAACGGCGGGAAGCGGGGCGGGGGTGGCCGCGGGCGCGCTCAAGACGGGTTCCTTTTCGGGCGCGGGCGCCGCGGTTTCCTGGGTGGCAACCGCCTCAACTTGGTTCTGGGCGATCCGCTTGGCGCGTTCCTTCGCCTGGTTGGTGCTGTAGACCATCCAGCCGAGGAGCGCCAGACCTAACAGACATGCAAAAAGTTTTTCCTGTTTATTCATGCTTTCCTTTCCGCGTCATGCGGCTCCTTTTTCGGGGGAACGGGGTCATACCCGCTGGGTCCGAACGGTCGGCAACGGAGCAGGCGGCGGACCGTCAGCGCACAGCCTTTCCAAAAACCGTGTATCTTCAACGCCTCAATGCAGTAGGCGGAACAGGAGGGTTCAAACCGGCAGCAGTTGCCCAGATGGGGCGATATCACGATCTGATAGGCGCGCACCATCAGGATCAGGCATCCGCACGCCCATCGGCCGAGCGTGTTCAGGCATCCGCGCATGGCTCCGCACTTCCCGGTCCGGCCCCATGTTCGGCGGGAGGGGCCATCCAAATGCCCGCTTTCCGGCAGATCCGCTCAAGATCGGCGCGGACCTCCCGGCAGGTTGTTCCCCGGATGCCGCCGCGCGCGATGAGGATGACCTCGATGTCCGCGGGCAGGCATCCCCGCGACAGCCGGAACGCCTCCCGGAGCAACCGCTTCGCACGATTGCGGTCAACCGCGTCATGGAGGGTCCGTTTAGAAACAACAACGCCGGCCCTTCGGCCGGCTTCCGCCCTCCGGTTCAGCCACAAAACCATCTTTTTCCCGCAAAAGGAACGTTTTGCGGCAAAGACGGCCGGATAACGCGCTGAATCCAAACGAAAAGGGCCGCGAATCAACGGGACCTTTTCCTTCTCCGAGGATGGTCTGTCCACGTTGACGCCTCCCGGCATCGCGATTAGACCTGGGTCAGGCGCAGACGGCCCTTCTGACGGCGGCGACGCAGGATGTCGCGTCCCCAACGGGTCGCCATGCGGGCACGGAAACCGATCTTGCGGGCGCGCTTGATTTTGGAAGGTTGCCAAGTCATTTTCATGATGTGCTTCTCCTAAAAACTAAACGTTCACAAAAGAGCAATTAACATACCATATTCGGCGGCCCGGGGTCAATGGGAAAGCGCGAATCGCGGAAAAAAGAATCTGCCGGCACTTTCGGCCTTATAATCCGCGCCGGGCGCGGGTCGGTTTTCGCTCGGCGGATCCGACTGTTCACCCCCCTCCTTCCCGTATCTCAGAAGGTCGCGCCGGCGGCATCCACCACCCGTTCGGCGATGACCGTCTGACCGTGTTCGTCATGGCGCACGACCCGCACACGGTGTGTCGCCGGCATGCCGGTGAAAGACCCTTTTCGCGCCCCGATGGTCAGGACACCGCCCTTGTACGCAAGCGGGGTCACCGCATACGCTCCGCTTCGGTAGGCGAGGGAGTCGCCATCGTCCTCGTACCACTCGGCCGCGCCGTCCGAGCCGGCCCACACGTGAAGTTCGACCGTCTCATTCCAGCCCCGCTCGACATGCAGGATGCCCTCAGGCAGCATGGGGATGATCGCGCCGCTACGCACGTAGAGGGCGCCGCCCCACTCGTCGGTGACCGTCACGGGGCGTTCGGTTGGACCCGTCACCGTCTCACCCGTGCGCCAGTCGTGCCAGACGCTCGGCGGCACGACGACGGTGGGCGAGAACGCCGAGACAAGCAGATCGTTCCCGAGCAGGTAGGTGGTTTTGACGGTGTCGTATGCGGGTTCGTCCGGATAGGCCAACGCCAGCGCGCGCATCACGGGCCACCCGGTACGGGATGCCTGGGAGGCGGCCGTGTAGAGATAGGGGAGCAGGCGGTAACGCAGGCGGGCGTAACGGCGGAATGTCTCGAAACCCTTCGGCTCCTGGATCCACGGCTGATCCCAGTAGTCCCAGTTGTTCTGCTGGCTCCATGTCTGGAGAAAACCGAAGTGCAGGGAGTCGATCTTGAAGATCGACATGTCGCAGCTCTGGTTGGAGTGGCCGCAGATCCCGAGGTTCAGCAGCGAGGCCAACGGCTTGGGCCCGCCGCCCGTATCCCCCGCCCACGTCGCCACGAACTGCTGGATTCCGGCGTAACCGCTGGCGGAATAGACCATCGCGCGGCGGCCCGTGTACGCCTCGTACCCCTGCGCCATCTGTTTGTCGTAGACCGCCGGATAGAGGTTGTGCATCTCCTCGTCTGTACGACCGTTTGCCCAGGCGCGATCCGGATGTTCGCCGATCTGGTTGCTGCCGTCGAGCTTGAAGCACTGCGCCCCCTGGTCCACGAACTTCTTCAGATGCTCAAACCACGGCAGCATCCCGTTGGGCACCTCGTCCTCGGGGCATTTGAGCTTCCGGTACATCTGCTCCTTGTGGGATGACGGTTTCTGGGGTTTGTCGTCTTTCTTCGCGTCCGGGTTGATGCGGTCATCTTCCCAGGTCTCGGTGATGTTCTCCGGAACCTTCACCTGCCGCCCGCTCTTTTTGGCGAGTCCGGCGGCGCACTGCTCTTCGTAGCGGAAAAGATCATAGTCGCAGCAGAGCCACAGCGAGAGCTTCATACCGATACGGTTCATGGCGCCGATCCAGGTGTGGGGGCCTATCGGCGCCCAATAGGGAAAGTAGAAGCGCTCCGAATTCCACTCCTTGTAGATGGAAAAGTCATAGAAGGTTTTCATCCAACCGGGCTCCAGACCGTAGACATCGCAGGGGATGCCGCGGTCACGGAACTGCATGCACTCGTTGATCACATTGAACTGGTCGATGTTTTGGTTCGCGACATAGGTGAACCCGTATCCCCAGATCGGCAGGAGCGCCGGCCGGCCGCTGAGGCGCGTGTAGATGTCGAGCAACGCCGGATAGTCCCGTCCCAGGAAGAGGTAGAAGTCGATCTCCCCCTCCCGCGCTTCGGCCACCATGGCGTCGGGATCCTTCGCGCCTACGTCCCAGGTATGGCGCCAGGTGGTGTTCAGAAACACGCCCCACCCGTTCCGGCTCAGCGCGACCGGCATGGGGATGTAGCTCGTCACATTGCGCACCCAGATCTCATAGCGCTTGCCGCGCCGCATGATCTCGTCGCGGCTGCAGTCCCCGAGACCGTAGATGCGCTCCCCCTTCGCCAGCGGGAAGGTGATCGCGAAACCCTTGCCCGCCACGCGCGGCGCAACCGTGAGATCCGCGGCGGAGACCTGTGACTTCAGACGGAGGGTGCCCTTCTCCGGATCCACCGTCAGCGCGCCCGCCGCCGTCCGGATCGTCCCTTCCTCGCGGGTGAAGGCTACCTCCGGCCAGTCGGCTTTCAGGATGCCGTAGCGGTTCAGCCCGGATTCCGTCCAGCAGTTTGTCCAGCTCTTCCGCACCCGGAAGAGGTTCTCCGCCAGCACATCCACCCGCAGTTCGGTCTCATCGGCCAGCTTCACCGTCACACTCCGCGCGTCCGGCGCGGGCGCTTCCCAAAGCGGCGCACCCCACGCGACGCCCATCGTGAAAAGAAAGATCGACACAATACCGTTTCTCATCGGATCACTCCTCCCGTTACTGGTGCGTCACCCCATTTGCCGGCAGAATCGTCATGGTGGAGAGTCGCTTACCGGCGGGGCAGTAGCTCCAGATGACCTTCTTGTCGCGGGTCACCTCAACTCCCGTGGCGCGGCTGCCGTCTTCAACCCCATTCGCGTAGGTTCCGACCACCAGGTTCCCGTTCGGCTTCTCGAAAATCCCGCACAGATTGTCGAGCTTGAGTTCCGGTACGTCGGTACAGGCGAAACGCCAGACGACCCGATGGTCCGGGGTATACTCCGTCACGGCATCGAGGTGGGAGATGAGGGTGTTGCCGTTCGCGCGGCGCCGCGCCTCGAAAGCGAGTTTTGGGGTCAGCTGTTCCCAAATGAGTTTGCCGGCGGCGTCATATTCCCGCACGATGTTCGCGCCCGAGCAGCAGACCAGGTAGGTCCCCGCCGCCGTCTTGCTGACCATCCGGTAGTGGTGGTGGGCGGGAGGTGTCGTCCCGTCGGCGCGACTGGGATCGCCCTTGAACTTCGCGACAACCGCCTTCGTCTCCAGTTTCATTTCGGTGATGAAGTCGGTGGCGTTCTCCGCCACGACGATGTTCCCCTCCGGTGTGATGTCAAACCCGTAGGTCCCCTCACGCGGCGCGGGCTGGTAGTAGAGTTCCGTCTTGCCGGTGGGAAGATCGGTTACCCAAAGGTTGCCGTTCGACCAATAGACCTTGTCTCCCCGTTTGATCGCGCGGTGGATGTTCCCGCAACCGTCCTTCTTCCAGCTCACCTTCCCGTCCGGATCGAGCAACCAGACACTTCCCCCGCCGCACGCCAGGAGTGTGCCGTCAGGCTTGCCTTTCAAATGGTCCCCGCCCAACTCAAGGCCCCACGCGATCAACCCCGTCACCGCGCATACCGCCATCACCGCGATCCGTTTCATGCCCCATTTCCTTCCATTTCCAACCTTGCCGTGTAAACACGCCAAGATACCGTCCTTGACCGCCATTCCAAACGTTCCGCCAAAACATCCCCATCTTACCAAATCCCCGCTCGCAAAGCAAACCCTGCGGGCGATCGGATGGGGGCCGGGAAGGAACGGCCGCACATCCGTATTTCCCGGCTGGAAAAGGTCCCTTGACAGATCACATGGAACGGTTAAACTATTCCAAACAGTGCAGTACGGGAAGGGATAGTGTATAATGGGCGATAAGATGACTCAAACGGTTTTTCATGGAAAACGTTATGCGAGCAAGCACGTGCGCCGTCTGGCTTTTCGAGGCCTTCGTGTCTCACTCGTTGCGGCGGCGGGTATGGCCCTTCAGGCGTATGCGGGGATTATCGATCTGAGTGGCGAAACGGTGGAGATCTCCACCGTAAACGGTCTGAACACCTATTTGGGCCATGATGTGCGCAACGGCGTCTTAACCGTCTCGGCCAACCAGGGGTTCGCCGACGGCACGTTCACTTTCGGCGCGGGTCTCGTCCTGAACCAGACGGACGGGATGTGGGGTACTTCCGGCTCACGAACGGTGCAGATTGTCGACGGTTGCGTCGTGAACTACACGTCAAAGTCGCCGGTCTGGTTTGGCCGGACCTACGCCGGCGTGACCTACAACGGCACGACACAGCTTATCCTCAATAACGGGACGTTCCGCGGCGGCTCGGCGGAGATATCATTCCCTCATGCGTTAGCGAATAATAGCAATAGAGACAAGAACGTTATCGTCAATTTTCTGATGAGCAACAAATCCTCACTCTCGACCTCAAGCGAGGTGAGGTTCGGGGAGATCGAGCAGGCGGATGGCAAGAAGGAGAAGACGCTCAAGGTGACGGTCAACGTGGAGGACTCCGCCATCACCGCCAAGCAACTTCGCTTCGGGCAGACCAATAACTACCTCAGTGACCCCGCAAACAGTTATGTGAGTGCCACTTTCGGTCCGGAATCGGAATTGACCGTGAACCAGCTGTATGCATACGCTTATCCCGCCCCCACGGTGACGTTCAACGGCGCGACGATCCATTATGCGGGCACCGGTTCGAACAGCTTCATCGGACAGAACAGCGGTCTTTCAGGAGACCTTTACGAGATCCTTTCCGAGGGGCTCACGGTGGACATACCGTCCGGCAAGACGCTCACGGTCGACGGTAACTCGTCGGCGATCAAGGGCGTCGGCGGTATCACGAAGATCGGTGCAGGATCAATCTTTTGGAACAACATCACCTCCAAAGGCAGCCAAAAGATGCTCTTCACAGGCCCGCTCGTTGTCACCGAAGGCGCTTGGTCATCCTCGTTGGGCTATGCCGCCACCGCCTTCAGAGCCGAAGGCGGTAACCTTACGCTTTCCGGCGCACTCTCCTCGGGAAACATCGCCTTTTCCGCGGCGGACGGCGTGCTCACGCTCACCGGCGCGACCATTACGGATGCCGCGCCCGCCCTGACGCTCGCTTCCGGCGGCAGCACCGACTATTTTACGCGTGACGGCGCAGTCGCCACCTACACCCTCGACTCGTTTGACCTCGGGGAAGGCGCCATTCTCGACCTCGACGCGAATGCCACCGACATCGACACCATTTCCGTCGCGACGACCAACCTCACCGCGACGGCGGCGAACCCTGTGACGATCAACCTTTTCTTCTCCGACGTTCCGGCCTCCGGACGCACATTCAGGCTCTTCAAGACCGATGACAAGGAGAAGTTCACGGTCGTCCCGGTACGGGGCGGTATCATGATTCCGCATGAGGTATCTGTCGCCGACGGTTATCTCACTCTGACCATAACCGCAGTGGTCGAGAACTACACGTGGAACACCACGAAGACCAACTGGGGCGATACGGATGCCTGGACGAAAGAGGGTGAGGACGTGACATGGGTGGATGGCAACAACGCCATCTTTGCGACGGCGGACGCGGCGGCGGTTATCGCCGCCCCCGTCTTAGCGAGCAAGGTTGAATTCACCGCCCCCGGCGTGGTGACCGGAACCTCCCCTCTGACGGTCGCCGATGTCTCGGTGGCCTCCGGCGTCTCGGCGACCATTTCCGCCCCAACCGCCGGCCAGTTGACAAAGATCGGCGTGGGAACCCTCTCGCTCGGTATGGGCCGCACGGAGGAGACCACGCTCTCCGAGGGTACGCTCGCCTTCGCATCGGGCGCGACCGTCAACGCGGCGAATCTTCTCCTCGGCACGGACGCCGCGAAGCCCGTCGCATTCGACTATGGCGGCCAAACCCTTACGGCGAATCCCATCTCCTATATTGGCACGGGAACGGATGTCACGCTTCTAAACGGCGTTTTCACTTACGGAAGCGACATCGCTTACTCGTCCGTGGCTGCATCGGCGTTGCCGCCGGCGGTCCTCACGGTCGCGTCGGGCGCGACGCTTTCCACCTCCTCCCGTTTCATCGTGAACACGCCGAACGAGTTCACACTCAACATCGCGGGCGGCAAGATGGTCTCGGCCGCCAACAACAATAACTGGCTCATGCAGGCGACCCTCGACGGTCGGCTCAACATCAACGTCACGGACGGTGGCGAGCTCGAGTTTGGCGGCTACACGCGCATGCTCACGTGCCGCGACGTGGTGGACGGCTCCACCGCGTACCAGAGCCCGTCTCTTTATATGACGGTGGTCGATTCCACCGTCAGGGTGAAGAACAGCGGCATCTGCTTCGGCTATGACTACGAAAGTAACACATGGCAGAACAAGAATCCCGTTTCACCCGTGTTTGTGCTGGCGATGACGAATGCGTTACTTGACGTGGGAACGGCGGGCGTGTATCTCGGCAACGGCGCGAGGGGCGCGCATACCGACGGTTCCTACACGGCGGATTTGGAGGGGTGCGTGGTGACGGCGAAGGAGTTTCGCGTGTGGTATGACCGTCCGCTCAATGCGGCGCGTTTCAACAATACGCGTCTCGTTCTTTCCGCGAACAGCGACTACTGGCTCGACCAGCAGGACCTAAACGCCAATACCATTATAACCGCCGGCCCGGACGGCATCGTTCTCGACTCGAACGGCTTCAGCGGAACGATCACAGCCAACATCGGCGGCGAGGGCGCGCTGACGAAGACGGGTATCGGTACGCTTCGTTTCGCGACGAACCAGACCGCTACCGCAGCGCTGCGGGTGAAGAAGGGTACGGTGCGCCTCAATGGGGGCTTCTCGCTGGAACGTCCCACAACCGTGGAGGCGGGGGCAGGGTTCTCGGTACAGGCCACGCGGCAGACGCATGTTGCGAGTCTCGCGTTTGAGGCGGGGTCGACCTTCAATGTCGATGAGTTCACCGTCAATGTGGTTCCCATGTCCGTCACGGCGCTGACGTTCCCGGAGCAGGGCGTTGTGGGACTCACGATGGACGGCAAGCCGTTCCGGAAGGGGGCATACAAGATTCTCTCGAAGCGGGGGATCACCGTTGCCGATGGCGCGAAGTTCGCGCCGTCAACGGGCGGAGAGGCGTTCACGTGGTCGGTTGATGATGATACGCTTATCTTGAGTGTTGGATTGTTGAAGGGGAAAACATGGACGGGACTTGCGGGGGACGGAAGGATGTCCAACGGCGGGAACTGGTATGGCGGCGAGGCGCCTGTGGCGGGCGACGAGCTGTATTTCATCGGTGTGAACACGGCGACGGAGATTATTGCCGATATCCCGGATTCGCCGAAGTTCGGCGATGTCCTTATGGGCGCGGGGGTGATCACCTTCTCCGGAATGCTTGCTGCGACATCCTTCTCTGACACGTCGAAGATTGCGGTGGCTGAGGGTGCCACCGTGTCGCTTGATGGCGATGTGGTCCTCGACACGACCAACGGCGCGGCGTGGGTTGTCGACAAAGTGGACGGCGAGTTCATCGTGGGCGGCAGGATATACGCCATCGGAAAGAATGACGTGTGGCCTACCCTGAATTCGAGCACGGGTATAATCGTCGCCGGCGGAATCGCCAACGACAACGCCAACTGGGTATTCCGTCTCGCCACGAACAAGCAGTATATGAGGTGGGCGTTCGGGCGGAGCGGAATAACCGGCACGCACGGTGTGTGGATGTTCGCGGATGCGGCGGTGAAGGTGGAGATGCAGCCGTACGACTGCGACTTCGAGATCAACGACTGGGTCGGTGTGCGTTCAAGCGCACAGGGACTCTTCCTGTCCACCACAGGGTACAAAGACGGCCTTGGACATGTGGTCACAGCCAATAAGGGATTCCTGCGCGAGGGTTATCTCCACGTGAGCGGCCTCGGTGCGCTCGTGTGCAACTACGCGAGGGAGGGAGCGGACATATACGGGCAGACGGCCTACGAGGTCAACTTCACGGTACACGCGCCGGCCACACTCGCCCTGGTTCCCGGATCGGACATTGGAACAGGCACGGTAAAAGTGGAGACGGGGGCAACGCTGCGGGTGGAGGGCGCCGGAACGGCGACGCTTTCGGCGGCGCTCACCTGCGAGGAAGATGCAAAACTTTCGTTCCGGCTTACCGATGCCGGTGCGATTCCCAAGCTTGCCTTGGATAAGGCACCTTCGTTCATCAGCGTCAAACTCGGCTTCACCTTGGGCGACACGCTTCCGTTAAGCGGCGTCTACACCATCATGGAGTGGCCTGGGGATGCCGAGGTGGATCCGGAGGCCTTTTCCTTCGCCGAACCGAAGCCGGAATGGGTGCAGCGCCTCGCCGTCGAGGGCAATAAGCTCAACCTGGTTGTCGTGCCTGTCGGCACCTTCTTGATCTTGCGCTAACATGCCCCGCTAGCCGTTATTGAAGGCATTTACGGAGAAGCGGAGAATGGGGTAGGGGAGAGGTAACCCTTTCCATGTGCCGTATTCGGCTTTTCGTGTCCCAGAAGGTTTTCGTGTTACGGCGTGCGCTTGCGATCGTGAAGATGGTGGGGGAGGGCGGTTTCACGGGGCTAAACGGGTACAATCAGCGCACGCGGCACGGAAGGGGAGAGGGTTAAAAACGGAACTCCTGCAAATCGCAGGAGTTCCTGGTTTAGGACTGGTTGAACGACTGCCGTCCGTTCCTACGACAGTACGGCAAATCATTCTCCTCTGGAAAGGATACGCTTCGGGGTCGATTATGCCTCGTTCAGGTGCATGTGGTAGGCGATGTTGACCGTGCCGGTGAAGCGGAACTGCTCCGGGATGAGCGCAATGCGGCCATCCAAGTCGCCATTGTAGTCCGTGACGGCCTGACGGTCGTACTGCGTCCAGTCGGCGTTGGCGAGCGTTTCGAGGTTGTCCTTTGGCAGGGTGATGTCAATCGAATACCTGTAGTGACTGCCGGGCTGGACCATGGCCACATTGGGGTCGTCATCTGTCGTCATGATCATCTGAACGGCGAGACTTGCCGTGGAATTGATCTTGATGTTGCCATTCGCATCCTTCGAGAGCGAGAACTCGACAGGAGGGTTGTCAGCGCCAAAGGGGCCTACCGCGTTGAAACTGGTTGGAGAACCCGGCAGCGCCGTTGCGCCCGATACGGATTCATGCACGACCGAGCCGGTGTACTGCGTCAAGAGCGCCATAAGGACGCCGATCTGCCTCTTCACTTCCGTCGTGGCGTTTGCGAACGTGGCGTTCTTGTCATCCGTTAAGAACTTCACGAGGCGGTCGCGGTTCGTGTTGTAGTCGTTCGTATGGCCATTCACGCCAGGGAAGAAGAGCTTGTATGCGGTGGAGAAGTCGCGGTTGAACTGGAAGTTGACCGCCTCGAAGTCCTCACGCTTCTGGCCGTTCGCCTCGACGACCAAGTTCTTCGAAGCGACGGTCGCGACGGTGTAGACCATGTCTTTGGCGGCGAAGGTGTTAACCTTGCTCATGAAGGCGTTGGCCTTCTCGTTTGGCGAGGCATTCTCCGGCATGCCGCAGCGCGTGTCAATCAGGTTGCGCATGAGCGTGGCGCCTGGGCCGTTGCCCGACACGACCGTGCTGGACGTGAACGGCCCGGTACCGGCGGCCCCTGCAAGCGCCTTGTAGCCCAAATCCTGCGGGACATCAACGACCATCGGAGTCGTTTCGGTGGAACCGTCGAGATGGACGGTCGCCTCCCAGCTGAAGTGCAGCGGGAATCCCTCCGGCTCGCTGTAGCGGATCTTCACGTCGCCGGTTTCCTCGTTCTTCTCCAGAGTGAAGGTGAGCGCCATGTGTTCGTTGGATTCGATGCCTTGCGCCCTGAAGCCGCCGTTGATTTTTACGCCGATCGAGCTCTGTGAGAGC
>DBXN01000043.1:16029-16441 GCA_002309585.1 Verrucomicrobia bacterium UBA1211 | reverse complement strand
GTACCATCTTTTCGTCGCGCGCTGGAAGGAGTCGGAGCCGAAGGGCCACATGTATTGGCCGAACAGCGAGATCGCGCACTGTGTCTCGTCCCGGCCGGACGGGGATTTCGCGGTCGCGGAGGTCGTGGGGCCCGGACACAACCCGGAACTCTTCCGCTGCAGGGATGGTTCGTTCGCGCTCTACTGCATCAACAACCGGGGCCAGGCCCATCTCTACCGTTCCGCGTCGGTTAACGGGCCGTGGCGGTATGAGCGGATGCAGCTCGACCTCAACGGGAAGAAGCTGATCGAGGGGGAGTCGAACTTCTCCTTCTGCCGCCGTCCGGACGGGAGCGTGCTCGCCGTCTGCCGCGGGGGCGGGATCTGGCTGAGCGAGGACGGGATCAAGCCGTTCGTCCAGATGAGCGAGCGG
>DBXN01000043.1:11013-15847 GCA_002309585.1 Verrucomicrobia bacterium UBA1211 | reverse complement strand
TTCGGACGGGTCGTCCAGGCGAATTTCGCGGTGATCGATTGCGTGAAGTGGGATGACAAGGGCAGTGACAACCACTCCTCCAAGAATCTGACGGTGCCCCTGAATCCCGGCCGTCGCGTGGCGGCCCTCCGGAAGACGGAAAGAGGCTGGGAAGTGCGGATCGCGAAGGAGGAGGGGTTCGACCCGGCGACGGATATCGAGACCGGGAGCGTCATCGCGGGCCCGCAGGGCATGGTTGCGTATGGGGCGGGGGTTCCGGCGACGGGATCGGAACGGAAGGATGGCGAGCTGACGCTGATCTTCCCGGATGTTCCGTATGGGGGACCGGTCATCACGCTGCTCGGGCGCGAGAAGGGCGGCCGGCTCTTTTTCACGGCGTTCCGTACCGACGGCATTGTGCTGGAGGGCCCGTTCCGTTGATCGCGGGGGAAGGGAGGTTTCAGATGACATTCGAGGCGCCGGTGATCTTCGGTACCAGCTGTTTGGGCAATCTTTACCGGGTCGTGCCGCCCGAGACCAAGCGCGCGATCGCGGCGGAGTGGTTTAGGGCCTTCCCGAAGCCCGTCATCGACTCGGCGGGGAAGTATGGCGCGGGGCTGTCGCTGGCGTCGATCGGCGAGGCGCTTGAGGCGCTCGGCAAGAAACCGGGGGATCTGGCGATCTCGGTGAAGTTGGGATGGCGGCGGAAGCCGCTCATGACGCCGGAACCGACCTTTGAGCCGGGGGTCTGGGCGGGCCTCGCGTATGACGCGGAGCAGGATATCTCGCATGAGGGGATCCTGCGCTGTTATTCGGAGGCGAGGGAGCTGCTGCGGGGATTCCCGATCGATTACGTCTCGGTCCACGATCCGGACGAGTATCTGGCCGCGCGGGGCGAGGCGGGACGCGAGGCGATTCTGGGCGCGTATGAGGCGCTGTTCGCGCTGAAGGCGAAGGGAGAGGTCCGGGGGGTCGGGATCGGGAGCAAGACGTGGGAGGTGATCCGGGATCTTTCCCGCGATGTCCCGTTCGACTGGGCGATGTTCGCCTGCGAGCCCACCTTGCTCCGCCATCCGGCGGCGTCGGTCGGTTTCGTGCGGGAACTGAAGGAAAAGGGGGTCGGGTTGATCGGTTCGGCGCTCTTCAACGGCGGTTTCCTGCTGGGGGGCGAGATGTTGGATTACCGGAAGGCCGATCCCGTGGCGGATGCCGGGGCCTTCGCCTTCCGCGCGCGCTATCTCGCGCTCTGCGACCGTTACGGGCTTGATCCCGCCGTTCCCGCCGTGCGCTACGCCTTCCGGATCGGGTTTGACGCCGTCGCGCTGAACACCTCGAATCCCGCGCGGATCCTTCAAAACGCCGCCTATGCGACGGCCGGGGTGCCGGAGCGGTTTTGGGCGGCGTGCGGTGTGGGCAGTTGAGGGTTGAGCGCAAAGGAAGATTAAAAGGTTGAAGAGGGAACGGGGAATGGGGAACGGGTGATTATGGTATTGTGGAAATAGGACAATGTGGCATTATGAAAATGAGACGGTGTGAAATTCCATAATGGCTTAATGTCATCATTTCAGAATGAAAAAGGGGAATCGGAATGATCATCGACACGCATGTGCATTTCTGGCGGTATGAGGAGGCGGCGTTCGGGTGGATTACGGCGGCGGCGTTGAAGCGCGATTTCCTCCCGGCGGATTACGCGGCGGACGGTTCGGATGCCGGCGTTTCGGGATGCGTCGCGGTTGAGGCGCGGCAGTGTCTGGAGGAGACGGAACAGCTGCTGCGGTTCGCGGCGGAGCGGCGGGAGATCCGCGGGGTGGTCGGCTGGCTCCCGCTGGTGGATTTCGGTGACGCGGCGCGGCGGGATGCGGCCGCGGCGGCGCTGGAGCGGTTCGCGGCGGAAGCGGCGGCGGTCGCGGTGCGGCATGTCGTGCAGGATGAGCCGGATGACGGCTTTATCCTGCGGGAGGATTTCAACGCGGGGGTCGATGCGGTCGGCCGCGCGGGACTCGCCTACGAGATTCTGGTTTTCGCGCGGCAGCTGCCGCAGGCGATCCGTTTCGCCGACCGCCATCCCGGGATGCGGCTGGTGCTGGACCATCTTGGCAAGCCGGGCGCGGATTTCGCCTTCTGGCGGGACCGGATCCGGGAATTGGCGCGGCGCGACCAGGTGTGGTGCAAGGTGAGCGGCTTGGTGACCGAGGTCGGCTGTGTCGATTTCAGACCCTACATCGAGACGGTTTTGGAGGCGTTCGGTCCCGAACGGGTGATGTGGGGCGGGGATTGGCCGGTGCTGAAGGCGGATATGCGGTACCGCGCGTGGCTGGAGGCCTGCCGGGAGGTGTTGCCGGATGCCTGTTTTGGCGAGACGGCGCGGCGGTTTTACCGTCTGAAGGATGGGGAATGCGGCAAGGAGTGTGAACGATGAAGGTGGTGCATATCGCGGGAGAGAGAAACGTTGTCGTGACCGACGAGGCGCGGCCGGTCGCCGGGGCGGGGGAGGTCCTGTTGCGGATGGGGTATGTCGGGTTTTGCGGCAGTGACCTCAATACCTATCTCGGGCGTAACACGATGGCACGGGCGAATGTGATCCCCGGGCATGAGATCGGGGCCACGGTTGAGGCGCTGGGCGCGGGGGTCGCGGATGATCTCGCGATCGGGGCGACGGTGACGGTGAATCCCTATACGGCGTGCGGTGTCTGTTCAAGCTGCCGGAACCTCCGCGCGAACGCCTGCCGGTATAACGAGACGCTGGGCGTCCAGCGGGACGGCGCGATGCGGGAGTATCTGGCGGTGCCGCGGGAGAAGGTGATTCCCGTGAGCGGGGTCGCGTTGCGGGATTGCGCGTTGATCGAGCCGATGAGCGTCGGGTTTCACGCCGTGGCGCGCGCGGAGGTGACCGATACCGATACCGTGGTCGTGATCGGGTGCGGGATGGTCGGGCTGGGGGCGGTCGTGCGGGCGGTCCAGCGCGGGGCGACGGTGATTGCCGTCGATCTTGCGGAGGAGAAACTTGACCTCGCCCGCACGCTAGGCGCGCGGCACGGCATCTGCCCGATGCGGGAGGAGATCGCGGCGGCGGTCGGGGAGCTGACCGGCGGTGCGGGGGCGGATGTGGTGATCGAGGCGGTCGGCTCGCCGGTAACCTATGTCGCGGCGGTGGAGGCGGCCGCCTTCACGGGACGGGTGGTCTGCATCGGGTACGCCAAGGCGCCCGTGACCTTCCAGACCAAACTCTTTGTCCAGAAAGAGCTGGATATCCGCGGCAGCCGGAACGCGATGCCGGACGATTTCCGCGGAGTGATCCGGTATCTCCAGAGCGCGAAGGTCTCGCTGGACCCGTTCGTGACGGAGGTGGTCGGGCCGGATGACGCGGGACGGGCTCTCGCGGATTGGGCGGCCGATCCGGGGCGGGTTTTCCGGATCCTGGTCCGGTTCGCGGCCATGGGCGGGGGTTGAGGGAATGGGGAACGGGGAACCCAGACAGCGCACCGGGAGAGGGGCGCCGTCAGTGATCAGTGGTCAGTGATCAGTGGTCAATGGTTGCAGGGTCCAAACTGTTCTCCGCTCACGCGGGTTTAACTCTTGCCCATCTGTTTCCGGATGCGGACGGGGAGGCCGAGGAGGTCGGCGACTTTGCCGATGGCGGTATCGGGATCCTGTTCGACCAGCTCTTTGAGCAGGCCCAGGACCAGCCGTTTGTCGGCGGGGTCGAACTGGTCGAACGCCTTTGATCCGGCCCGGATGGCCTGGGCGCAGGCGTCGAACCGTTTCCGGATCTGTCTGTCGCGGTCGGTGGCGGGCTCGTCCCGGTAGGGGTAGACCTGCTGCTGTTTCCAGAGTTGGATCAGTTCGTCGGTCTGGATCTTCCGCCGGTCGGTAAAGTGGGTCCGGAGCACATCGCGCGTCGCGTCGATGAAGGCCTTAATCTCGGGATGCATCTCCTCCAGCGTGAGGACGTTCTCCTCCTGGAGCTCCTTGAAACGCGGGGAGATCAGATAGGCCGTGTAGTTGAAGCCGCTGCCGGGCCGGACGCCCGCGTCGATTTCGTGCAGGGCGAATCCGTCCTGGTTGCAGAAGACGATCTTCCCGCGTCCCTGCCGGGTTTTCCATTCGATGACCTGAAGTTCCGCGACATGGCCCGTCGTGGCCTTGAGTTTGTAGGCGGTGGTGGCGTGCTGGACGATGACCGGATTCACCAGCAGTCCCTGGAAGTAGATCCGGACGTTCGGGTAGGCCTTGAGGTAGAGGGCGAATTGCGAGGCGAGCTGCTGGACAACCCATTCGGTATTGAGGAGGGTGGAGGGCTCTTTGACGATTTCGGTGATCATGACCTCCGTTCCGGTCGCGGGACCGGGGGAGGTCATTTCCCACTCGAACCGGCCCGGTTCGGCGGCCTGGCCGCTGAGCCGGTAGGAGCGCAATCCGTCATCGGTGTTGACCGTGGTGCGCCACTCGACATGGTTGCCGAGCGAGAAGGCCTTGAACCGGCCCTTGCCCTTGCGCCCGTGGATGACGCGCGAGGAGAGGCGGGTTTGGGAGGCGGTCCGCTTCCAGGAGCCGCCGAGGTTGCCGAAGCAGGATTCGGCGTCCTGGAGGGGGATGCCCAGGCCGTCATCGGAAATCCGGATGGCGTCGATCCCGCCCAGCGCGTTCTGGATGAGATCGACCTTGACATCGAAAGCGTCGGCATCCAGCGCGTTCCAGATCAGCTCGGAGAGTGCCTGGATCGGCGATCCCAGGCAGAGCGAGGCGATGTGGTCCTTCTGGGCTTGGACAAGGATGGTGTTCATTTCTTGGGTTCCTTCGTGACGATCTTGAGCGCGAAACCGTACTGGTAATCGGTGTCGGCGGAGAGGGTGTG
>DBXN01000043.1:0-10977 GCA_002309585.1 Verrucomicrobia bacterium UBA1211 | reverse complement strand
TAGTCGATGTTCAGGACCAGGCTGCCGCACGGCGCCAACTCCCACGGATGTTTCTTGGCCGAGAGTTCCTGGATCGTATAGGGCAGGATACTGAAGTTGAAGGTCGGTTCGCCGGAAATCTCCAGCCCGTCACCCGTTTCGTCGGTGAAGCGCGCCCAGAAGGTGTCGCAGTGGTTGCCGGTCTCCTGCGGTTCGACATAGGGGAAGAAGAACGATTCGGCGGGGGCGGCGTAACGGCCGAAGAAGGCCGAGGCGAGGCGGTCCGAGTAGTTCTCGTGCGGGCCGCGGCCGAGCCATGTGACGGTCGAGCAGGCGGGCGGCAGCCATGTGGTCATGCCGATGCGGGGAATGGCGGGCAGGGTCGGCGCCGGCTGATTCTTGGGCGCGTTCGCATCCGGTTTCCGCGCCTTGGGATGGAGTTCGAACAGAACCCGGATCTCACCGGAGACGGTGAAGATGTAGGAGAGGGTTCCGGTGGTCTCGTCCATCGAGGGGTACGCCAGATCGACGCGCACCGCGCAATCGCCGTTGACCTCCCGGCGGGGGGTGATCCGCGTGACGACGCGTTTGGCGGCGGCGTCTTTCCAGCGTCCGAGCCGGCCGACCATGTCATTCCCTCTGTCGTTGTCGGTCGGGGCGCGCCAGAAGTTCGGCTCCAGCGGTGCCTGGAGGAAGGATTTCCCGTTCGCGGTGAGCGAGGTGATGGCGCCGGTTGTCTTATCGATGGTCAGCCCGTAGCGGGAGGTGGCGACGGTGATGGCCGCTTCTCCGTCCTTCAGCTCGATCGGGCCGGACATCGCCGGGCCGGTCCCCTTCGGCAACGTCATTTCGGCGGGCACGACGACCTGGTCACGCGCGATCAGGTGGCCCTTCTCCGCCCATTCGGTCGCTTGGGCGGTCTGGAAGGTGAAGTTCCAGGTGCAGACATGGACCAGCGAGCCGGGACGGCGGACCATCGAGAGCGGCAGGGCGATCTCTTTCTCGCCCTGCGGCGGGATGTCCAGCTTGCCGAGCGACCCTTTGGCGATGACCACGCCATCTTCCTCATAGGTCCATTTGCAGACGTACTCCTTCAGGTTGGTGAAGAAGGCGCGGTTCCTGATTTTGAACTGGGCGCGGGTCACGTCAACCGCCGTCACGGCGACGTTCTGGTAGCAGTACCGGACCTCCTCCATCTGCGGGGAGGGACGGCGGTCAGCCTGGATCAGGCCGTTGCAGTTGAAGTTGTCGTCGTTGGGCTTGTCGCCGTAGTCGCCGCCGTAGGCCCAGAAGGTCTGGGGACCGCCGCGCTTGGCCCGCTCGGCGGGAATCGGCTTGCGGAGCGCCTGGTCCACGAAGTCCCAGATGAAGCCGCCCTGGAGGTTCGGGTAGGTGTAGATCGCTTTCCAGTAGTCGGAGAGGTTACCGGAGGAGTTACCCATCGCGTGGGAGTATTCGCACATGATGAACGGCACATCCGTGTCGGTCCGCTTGCCGTAGTCGGTGATGGTGCGGACCCGCGCGTACATCGAGTCGATCAGATCCTTGGGACCGTTCTGCTGGTTCTGGATCATGCGGCCCGGATCGCGGTCGCGGATCAGCTTGAACGCCTGCGCGAAGAAGTCGGAGCGGACGTTGTTCTCGTTGCCGAGCGACCAGAAGATGATCGAGGGATGGTTCTTGTCGCGTTCGACCATGCCGCTCTCGCGGTCGAGCGCGGCGGCGCGGAAGTTGGGATCGATGACCGGGTTGCGGGCGTTACCGAGGCCGTGGGTCTCCAGGTTCGCCTCGCCCATCACGTAGAGGCCGTAACGGTCGCAGAGGTCGAACCAACGCGGGTCGTTGGCGTAGTGGCAGGTCCGGACGGCGTTGACGTTGTTCCGCTTCATGATCAGGATGTCCTCGACCATCCGCTCGTAGGGAACCGCGTAGCCATGATCGGGATCCATCTCGTGGCGGTTGACGCCCTTGATGAGGATCGGCTGGCCGTTCACGAGGATCTGGCTGTTCTTCCGTTCGACCTGCCGGAAGCCGACGGTCTGGGGAATGGATTCCACGACCTTGCCGCGCTCGTCCCGAAGGGTCAGGACTAGGGTGTAGAGGTTCGGTTTCTCGGCGGACCAGAGGGCGGGGGAGCGGACCGGGAGATCAAGCTCGACGGCGGCCGCGCCTGAACGCCGGACCGCGATCGCCTTGCCCTTCGCGACGCGGCCACCGGAGAACGAGCGCGGATAGAGCTCCGCCTCCAGGGTGGCGTCCGCCGCTACCGACAGCGTCCCGTCAATCCGTAGCGTCCATAGCCCGTCAAACGGCTCGCCCGGCGCGACTGTCGTCCGGACGAAGTAATCCTCCAGATGGAGTTTCGGGGTGCTCCAGAGGTAGACCGGACGGATGATGCCCGAGAGCCGCCAGAAGTCCTGGTCTTCCATGTAGGAGCCGTCGCAGAGGCGGTAGGTCTCGACCGCGATCAGGTTCTCACCCGGCTGGACAAACTCGGTCACGTCGAAGCTGGCGCCCTGGCGGCCGTCCTGGGCGTATCCGACCTTCTGGCCGTTGACCCACAGATACATCGCCGAGGCGAACCCGTCGAACCGCAGGTGGATCTGCCGGTCCCGCCAGCTCTCCGGCAGCGTGAAGGTCCGGCGGAAGGAGCTGACGCCGTTCCGCTCCCTGTAGGTGACGAACTCCTTCGGGGGTTCGCGGGTCACGAAGGGCGGATCGACCTTGAAATAGTACCCGATGTTCTTGTAGAGCGGCGTGCCGTAGCCCAGCACCTCAACCGAATTCGGCACCTCGATCGTCTTCCACCCGGCGGCGTCAAAATCAGGCCGGTAAAAATCCTTCGGGCGGACGTCGGGATTCGGCGCCCAGCTGAAGGTCCACGCGCCGTCCAGCGAGAGGAAGAAGGGCGAATCCGCGCGGGATTGCGCCTTCCGGGCGGCTTTCGGGGTGGGGTAGACCATCATCGTCGCGCGGGAGGGTTCCGTCCCGACCCGGTAGACCAGCGGATTCTCCCATTCGGGACGGTCCGCGAAGGCCTCTTTGCGGTAGGTGGCCATCGGCCAGGCGCCGTCGCCCATCTCCCAGAAGGTCTCGGTCCAGCCGCCTTTCGCGGCGGCGTCGCCGCGGGTGGAGAGGGTGAGCATCCCGACGGTGTCGAGTTTCACGTCAAACGGTTTCGGGGCATCGCCGGCCTTCATCTCGCCGCTCTCCCAGAGAGTTTTGCCGTCGCCCGCGAGGATGAACGCCAGTTTCCCCTGCGAGCCGTCCGCGACGCCGACCTTGCCGCCGAACCGGCGCGCGCCGGCGGTGATCACGTCCCAGTCGGCCGGTCCCGTGAAGGAGACCCCTTCGGCGAAGGCCTTTCCCGCGATGGTGACGCCGCCCCGCTGGACGGCCTGTTCGGGAATGGCGAAAGCGGGATCGAGCGAGGAGATCCAGAGGTTGGGCCAGCGCTGGTCGTCAAGGGCTTCCGGTTTCTTGGCGGATTCGGTGATGAACTTCGCCTCCAGCCAGTCGGCGTGGTCGCCGGCGTTGCCGTCCGGACCCTGGTCGACGCGCAGGAGGGCGGTCTGATAACCGGTGAGGTCCACGTCCACCGCGACCGGCGCGTCACCTTTGCCCATCAGCGGGCTCTGCCAGATGATCCGTCCGTCGGCGATGACCTGGAAGCGCAGTTTCCCCGGCTGGTCCCGCGTGTCGTCCACGCCCGCCAACGCCTGGAACCGGGTCGCGCCGTTCAGCCGGACGTAGAGTGTCGAGTTGGCATGGGTCGCCAGGCCGGTCTGGAAGGTCTTGCCCGCCACGCTCAACCGTTTGCCGAAAAGGTTGAAATCCCGCGCCGGTTCCCGCCAGCCCTGTTTGGTCTTCGAGATGTCCAGATCCGACAACGATACTTCCGCCGCTTGCGCGACCGCCGTCAAAGCCAACAATGTTCCCATCACCGCTTCCAACCGTTTCATCCGTAATTCCCTTTCTTCCGCACGGGACAATCCCAGCACAAAGAAGAGTTTACCCTAAAAGGCCGAAAGGATAAAGGGTTGTTTTTAAGGTTAAAGGGTTAAAAGGTTATGGGACGGACGGGACGGAGGGAGGTGTTCAATGACCGTTCTTACCGCTCACGCGCGAGCGGACCCATACGATCCCGGTGATGACAAGCCCCGCCACGCACGCGAGGGTGAAGGGTTGCGCGGTCTCGCCGAAGATGCGCGGCAGCCCTTGGGCGAGGATCTCCGCCGTGCGGTTCACCGCCGGATGGAAGACGGTGTGGCACAGATAGGCGGTCAGTGCGAATTGTCCATAGAGGATGATGACACCCAGCCCCCGGCGTAGCCGGCAGACATCGGTGATTAGGTAGAGCGCCGTCCACGCCAGCACACACCATCCCATCGCCTGCGCCGTGAAGCTGACCGTAAAGATCGGCTTGATGACCGGCACCCGGAGGGCGAGCAACCAGCCCAACCCGAGCAGCCCGCCGCCCAAGGCGAGCAGGATCGCCGTCTTGCGGCGCGGGTCGAGCGCGCTTCGGATGATCGCCGTGCAGTGGAACCCGCAGAGCGACATGAACCCGAACATCATCGTGGTCAGGAACCAGGTGTAGCCGCCGACCTGGAACGCCTTGCTGCCCTCCGGCACGATCCGTTTCAGGACCGCCATCTCGGTCAGATAGGCGAAGTTCCCGGTCTCGGTGTAATCCCCGAGGCAGGCGAGCAGGATACCGTATCCGGCGAAGAGGAGGATCGGCACCGCGATCTGCACGATCCGGTTGCGCGTCAGCATCAGCAGGGCGGTGATGAGGTATCCCGCCGCGATGGTCTGGAGGGTGTTGTTGTAGGGGCTGATCTGCATCGGGTCGAGCGTCAGTATCCGCCCCTGGGCCATCATGCCGAACACCCACAGCAACGCGAAACGCCACGCGACGTGGCGCCAGAACGCGCCCGTCGGTTGCCCGTCCCGCATCCGCCGCTCAAGCGCCAGGGGAATCGCGGCCCCGCACATGAAGATGAACATTGGCATGATGATGTCCCAGAGGGAGAAGCCGGCCCATGCGTGGCGGAATTGCGCCATGACCGGCTTCGGCAAGCCCCATGCCTGGTCGGCGCCCCGCACCAGCGGCCCGATCACGGCCAATAGAACCATATCCAGTCCCCGCAGCAAATCCAACGAGAAAAGTCGTTCCGTCTTCTTCTCCGCACTCATCGTTTCTCCCTCCGGCCGTATCCGGCTTTCCGTCAAGCAGCTCTATCCACAGCCGATTTCCATTGTACGGAAACGGCGGGAAGATTGAAAGGGGGAAATGGTTACTGAACATTGATCGTTGATCACTGATCATTGACCACTTCCAAAGGAGGCTCCCTCAACGCTCAACCCTCAACGCCAAATGGCGGGTTTTAAATCGCACTCGACAGGGCGGACGGTTTATGCTACATTTTTCTTTCACTTTTCGCCGGAGTAGGTGGAAAGGCGATGCGTTGCGGGCTTTCATGGCTGGCTGCCCCGCGTATCATGAGGCTTCAAAGCAAAGGAATGTGATCATGCCTAAAATGAAGACCAAGAAGTCCGCTGCCAAGCGGATGAAAATGTCGGCCACGGGTAAGGTGTTGCGCACGCAGGGTGGCAAGTCCCACCTCAACGGCTACAAGCCGCGCACGCGCAAACGCAATCTCCGTGGGACAACCGTTCTTGATGAATCGATGGTGAAAACCGCGCGGCGCATGCTGCAGGGTCAAGCCTAGGAGGATATTGCGTCATGAGAACTACGAATGCACCTGCATCCAGAGAACGTCGCCGTCGTCGTTTGGCGCTTGCCAAAGGTTTCCGCGGCGGGCGCAGCAAGCAGTTCCGTCAAGCGACCGAGGCGGTCGATCGCGCGAGAGCCCTCGCCACGATCCACCGCAAGGAGCGCAAACGCGAATACCGCCGTCTGTGGATCGCGCGTATCAACGCCGCGACCCGCGCGGAGGGGATGACTTACAGCCGCTTCATCGAAGGGTTGACGAAGGCCGGTATCGAAGTGAACCGCAAGATGCTTTCCGAGATCGCGATCGCCGATCCGAACGGCTTCAAGCAGTTCATCGACAAGGCCCGCGCCGCTCTCGCGTAAGCGTGGCGTCTCCGACTTCTGAAGGCCGTTTCCCGTTTGCGGGGAACGGCCTTTTTGGTGGAAAGGGAGTGGACGGATGAAGAACGAGTCGGGAAATTGGTGTGTCTTTTCGCCCTGCCGGACCTGGCGGTATGTGCTGCGCCATTTCTGGGGCGAACCGGGGGAGGCGGAGCGGGCGATCGCCTGGATCGGGCTGAACCCCTCGACGGCGGATGAGAATCAGCTGGATCCCACCCTGCGCCGAATCCGGGGGTTTTCGACCGATTGGGGCTACAACTGCTTCTACATGCTGAACGCCTTCGGCTTCCGGGCGACCGACCCGAAGGTGATGCGGGCGGCGGCGGATCCCGTGGGGCCGGAGAATGACCGGTGGATCCTGGAGATGACGGGGAAGGTGGACCGGACGGTCTGCGCCTGGGGCCGTCACGCCACCTTCCTGAACCGTCAGGAGCGCCTGTTCACGCTGCTTGCCGACCGTCCCCTATACTATCTGGAGAAGACCAAGGACGGCATCCCCAAGCATCCGCTCTACCTGAGGTCCGACCTCTTGCCGAAACCCCTGGCGTAGCGCGTCACGATTGGCTGTCCGGCTCGGCCTTCTTGATCTCCGTGTCGGCGTCGGAGAAGCCCATCGCCAAAGCGGCGATGCCGTTTCCGTAGCGGTCGAACATCGCGCAGGGGATCTTGACGCTGTCCTCGATGATCCCCTTGGAGAGGGATTCGATGCCGTCGCAGTTGACGTAGCATTTGTATCGGACTTCACCGTCCCGGACATCCATCTCGAAATTGCCGTTCCGAAGCCCGTAGTTCGCCATCGTCAGATATTTGAGCATCTCCTGGGGCGCGTCCTTGTCCGCGTTGATGCGCGAGATCGCGTAAACGATGTAGTAATTCTCCCCGAAATCGATCACGCAACGGATGTCCTTCAGTTTACAGCTCAACGTGACGTTGAAACGGACCAGGTTCTTCTCCGCTTCAAACTCGTAGCGCCAATTGTCCTCATCCAGGAAGTCTCTGACGGCGTCAATGATTTCCTCAGTCTGCATGGTGTGTCTCCTTTCTGTCAAATGGGGTCGGGTTAAAATCCGATCGGCGCGGTGTGCCGGTCATAATCGGATTTGGTCAGCAGCCGTTTGAACTCGTTCTCCTCGGTGGCGAGCGCCAGGTCCGATTTCATGATCCTGAAAACCGGCGAGCGGTCCATGCTGCACCGGTAGGCGGCCTTGCCCCAAACCCGCTCGTAGAGGTTCCGGACGAGGCGCGCGTTGCTGAAGGCCTTCGAATTGAGCACGTCATCGGGGATGGTGTTGAAGAAGGTGCGGACCGATTCGCGTACGCCCTCCTCGCATTCGAAGTTCTTTCCGATCATGGAGAAGAAAATCCGCTCCATCTCCTCGCGGGAGTAGTTGGGGAAGTCGATGAAGAACGGGATGCGGCTCTCCAGCCCGCTGTTGCCCTGAAGCAGGGTCCGCATGTCGTCCCCATAACCGGCCAGAATCACGCAGAAGTCGTCGCGGTGGTTCTCCATTTCGGCGACCAGGGTCTCCAGCGCCTCGCGCCCGTAGTCGTTGTTGAAAGAGTCCTCGCCCCGGAAGAGACCGTAGGCCTCGTCGATGAAGAGGACCGAACCGTAGGCGTCGCGGCAGTAGGCGGAGGTCTTGGGGGCGGTGTGCCCGACATACTTGCCGCACAGGTCGCGCCCCTTTACTTCGAACAGGTATCCCTTGCGGAGGATTCCCTCCTGTTTCATCATCCGCGCGACGATCCGGGCGAGGGTCGTCTTGCCGGTTCCGGGGTTTCCGGAGAAGACCATGTGGATGGCGGGCCGCGCGATCTTCTTTCCCTGGGCGGCGAGCTGTTTCTGGGTCTTGATCTGGATGATGATCTCCCGCAGCTTCTGTTTGACCGAATCCAGGCCGATGAGCTGGTTGAGTTCGGCTTCGGGCGACTCCTCCGGGGCCAGCGGGGAGGTGAAGGTGTTCATGTTCGCCTCCACGATCACCCGGTCCGTCTGGCCGACGTTGCAGTTGCTGAGGGCCTTTTCGTAAATCAACCGCTCGATCATCTTGTCGAGGGTCTTGTAGCCGAAAAAGCTGTCATCGCCCTTCTCCTTCAGGATCCACTGTTCAAACGCGCCGATTCCCGCCTCGTCCAGCTTGAAGGCCTGTTTGCCCAGTTTGGTCTGCGCGTAGTCGACCATGTCGTTCAGGATCATGGGCGGCACGATCAGGGTCCGGACGTTCATGATGTCGTTCAGCGCGTCGGAGATGTCCCGCAGGATGTGGGTTTCCATGAAGGGGACGCGGAAAACATACACAAAGGTGTCGCCGAACTCGTTCAATTCCCGCAGGAAGCCTTTGACCTGCGCGGAGTTCAGGTCCGATTGCCATTGCGCGATGTCGAGGCAGAGGACCGACCGGACGGTCCCGTTCCGGGAATTGGCGCGGTGCATGTCCCTCGCCGTTGTGACGGCGGTTTCCCAGTCGTCATAGGCGTTCGAGGCGTCGCCCTGGCCCTTGCGGATGACCAGCTCCCTCACCGTTTTCTCGTTGATCTCCGCATTCGCGATTCCGAATGCGGCGTAGACACGGGAAAGCGCCTTGATGAACGAGGTCAACCCGTAGCCGACATCGATGGAAAGCATCAGGTTCTGCTGCCAGAAACTCGGCACGACCGCCATCTGTTGCAGCATCGGGATGACTTGGCCGATCTCATGCAGGTATTGGCGGAGATTCGGGTTGTACTTCATGGGAATCTCCTGTTCCAGCGCCCGGATCACCTCTTGCGGGTCGACCTGCGGTTTGGCGTCTAGGTCGCCGCCGTCGGCCTTCACCGGCTTGGCGATCTCGTCCGGCGCGGGATTGTGCGGCGACGCGGCGGCCGGCGCCGGCGGGGGTTGGGTTTTCTTGCCGCTGGAGGGCGGCGGCTCGGAAACGTCCAGGCCCGCTGTGTCGCCGGAGACGGTGAGGTGGGCGCGCGGGTCTTTCTCCCCCGAGATTTGGCTTAGTTGCTCCTCCATTTCCTGGAGGAACACCATCCGGTAGCAGGCCTCCAACTCGACGGTAAGGCTGTCCCGGCTGCTGGATTTCAGCTTGAAACGGTCGTCGCGCGCGATCCATTTCTCCAACAGGCGGATCGTTTTGATCCCTTTTCGCGCAAGCTCCTCGATCCACACACGATCAAATGACAACATCAGATGGCTCATTTTCCCTCTCCACGGGTACGGGATATATCGTTCCGCACGGCAAAAACGTATGAAATCCCTCACTTTGCGAGCATCATACGAAAGAATGCGGGTGATGGCAAGTGGAAAGCGTTTCGCGGTTCATTTGACGGGGCGTAATTTACCTTTGAAGGTTCATGATGGTTGAAAACAACTATTTCAACCACTTTTCTTGTACGCGCGGGCTAACTCGCCCGCGCATATCTGTCGGTCTTGAAACGAACTCACGTCGGAGGTCGGGATCTCACGGTCGCTCTGCTATGACATGTGAAAAACGGGGATAACGTGGGCGAAATAGCCCGCGTTCCTCTTCAAGTTGTTACCAGTTGTTTTGGTTGTTTCCCGATCCCAGTCGGCATGGGCGAAAAACACCCCATTTGACGTAAAAACGTCAATATGTTAAAGTAATTACAACTCTTGGGGCGTGATGCCTTGAAACAGAAAGTGGGGAACATAAATGGCGACATCGAGCATAACGGCGAACTTTTATTGCGATGACGCAAAGGCGGCAAATGCCTTTGTGCGTATGCTTGCACAACCCGTCAAGATAGTTTCGCGTAATCCCGGTACCGCGTATGCGCATGAATTCGCAAGTGAAGCGGATGAACAGGCGTTCTGTCTGAAGACGGTTGAAGCCGCCCGAAAAGCCTTGGTTGCGAAGCGGCACTCATCCCGTAGGAGAATGGCGAAGTGACCCGCAAATACGAGGTTCTGGAACTTGGCGATTATTCCCGCCGTATCGGCGAGGATAATGTCCGGCTTGTACTTGGGACTTTTAATTGTCCGCTCAACAACGAGGTTCAGGACTTCTTGATGCATAAGGCGGTTCAGGCGGAAAAGCTGAAGTCAGCCATTACCTATCTTGTTTTTGATGCCGAGGCTTCGAGTCTCGCTGGTTATTTCACCTTGGTTCTTAAGGCATTTTCAATTGCCAAAGACAAACTTTCGTCGAACAACCGCAAACTCATTTCCCGCTTTGCGGAGCTTAATGAACGAACGGGTGAATACACGACGGCCTTGTATCTTATTGCCCAGTTAGGCAAGAATTTCACCATCGTAGGACCCAAACGTATCTCAGGCAGGGAACTCGTCGAACTCGCTCTTGACACGTTACGCAAGGCGCAGAGGGTTGTTGGGGGTAAACTGGTTCTTGTCGAACGGGAGGCAGACCGTCCCAAACTTCTTGATTTCTACAATGCCTGTGGTTTCAAGTCTTGGAATGAGCGTTACGACAAAGGTGATGCCGTTCGATACGACCAGATGATTCGTGTGCTTGAGAGTGTCATGTGATCTCAATCTTGGAACTGCAAAATGAAAGGAAGACACCCATAGACGATTAAAACGGTAAGGCGGGGAGAAATCCGCACCACTTTAATGACTGCTTTCGTAGCGGTTTGTGACAAGTGGATATGACAGCAATTTGCAATACTGCAAAGCAGTCGTCACGCGAAATGTGAGAGTTTCAAATCCGACCACTGCCATGCAATAGCGATGGCGTGATGTGATTAAAAAAGTCGTTGCGCTTGGTCCTCTTTCTCGCGTATCATACGCGGTGCAATGAAAGAACAGCTCAAGGCAACGACAAAGAGAATGATACCAATTCTCGCGCAGATAGTCCAGCGCTATCTGCCGGGACACAAGATCGAGGGTGCAACGAGAAATTTCTGCAAAA
>DBXN01000176.1 GCA_002309585.1 Verrucomicrobia bacterium UBA1211 | reverse complement strand
GAACCAGATCATGCTGATCACGGGACCCAACATGGCGGGCAAATCGACCTACATCCGGCAGGTCGCCCTGATCGCCATCATGGCGCATACCGGGTCCTTCGTCCCGGCGGCGCGGGCGACGATTCCGATGCTGGACCGGGTTTTCACGCGGGTCGGCGCGGGGGATGATCTCGCGCGCGGCCGGAGCACCTTCATGGTGGAGATGCAGGAAACCGCCAACATCCTCAACAACGCCACCTCCAAGAGTCTCATCGTGCTGGACGAGATCGGGCGCGGAACCAGTACGTTCGACGGCATCAGCATCGCGTGGGCGGTTGCGGAGTATCTGCACAACACCCCGCGCGTAAAGGCGAAAACGCTCTTTGCCACCCACTACCATGAACTCACCGATCTGGCGGTCACGCTGAACGGCGTTAAGAACTACACCGTCCAGGTGCGGGAACATGGCGATACCGTCGTTTTTCTCCGCCGGATCGCCAAGGGCGTCGCGGATAAGAGCTACGGCATCCATGTGGCGCGTTTGGCCGGGATGCCGGGCGAGGTGATCGAGCGTTCCAAGGATATTTTGGCGAATCTGGAGGAGGGCAAGGAGGAGACCGGCCTTCCGAAACTCGCCCGGACCCGGCCCCGCCGCAAAGGCGATGACCTGCCCGGGCAGATGCGGCTTTTCGAATGAACGGCACATCCCCTCTTCGCGGCCGTCTGGCCCCCAGTCCGACCGGCGCGCTGCATCTCGGCAATGCCCGGACCTTCCTTCTGGCGTGGCTCAGCATCCGCAGCCGGAACGGGACGCTTGTGCTGCGGATGGAGGATTTGGACCATCCCAAAAACAAACCGGGTGCGGCGCGGGAGGCGCTGGAGGATTTGCGCTGGCTTGGGTTCGATTGGGACGAGGGTCCCGATGTCGGCGGTCCCTACGGTCCCTACACCCAGACGGAGCGGATCGAACGGTACGCATCGGCGCTCGAACGGCTGCGGGAGCAGGGGCTGGCCTATCCGTGCGTCTGTTCCAGGCGCGATGTCGAGGCGGGCCAGTCGGCGCCCCACACCGAGGACGGTCTCTATTATCCCGGAACCTGCCGTGGACGATTTGCGGACTTCGCCGCCGCGCAGGCAACGTTGCCGCCCGACCGGCTTCCCGCCTGGCGGTTCCGCGTACCGGAGGGGGAGGTGGTCCGGTTCGATGACGGTTTCTGCGGACCGTATGAGCAGGAGGTTTCCGCCTTCAGCGGCGATTTCGTGCTGGCGCGCCACGCGCTCGGCGCCGGCTATATGCTGGCGGTGGTGGTGGATGACGCCGCGATGGGCATTACGGAGGTGGTGCGGGGCGACGATCTCCTGCCGACCACTCCGCGCCAGCTGCTGATTTACCGAGCGTTGGGATTGGTCCCGCCCCGGTTTTTCCACACGCCGCTGGTGGTCGGACCGGATGGACGGCGGCTCGCCAAACGTCACGGCGACACCCGCATCCGCGCCTTCCGGGAGGCGGGTTATCCGCCCGAGGCGGTCATCGCCCTTCTCGCGGGGATTTCCGGCCTGGCCGAACCCGGCGAGACGGCGCTCACCCTCCCCGAGCTCCTTCCCCGTTTCCGGTGGTCCGCTATCCCCCGCACGCCCGCCGTCTTCCCCCGTTAGCCCCCGTCGAGGGGGCGTTCCTCCCGGCAGGGTTCGGGGCCGCCTTCCGTCATGTGGCGTCTTGTCCGGTGGGGTTCGGGGCCGCCGTGAGGCCCCGTCCTTTGCCCTACCGCATCGCCGGTACCCACCGCACCAGCACCTCGCGGCACATCGTCTCGATCGTCTTTGCCGTGGCGCCCCGCGCCTCAAGGCACTGCCGGGCCAGCGACTGCGCCTCCGCCAGCGGCACCGCCCGAAGGGCGTATTTGACCAGCGGGATCAGGTTTGAAGACATGCTCAACCCATCAATGCCCATTCCCACCAACAGGATCGCGATGGCGGGATCGGCGGCGGCTTCCCCGCAGACCGAGACGCGGATGCCCTTGGCGTGGCCCGCCCGGACCGTCCGGTCAATCAGCCGCAACACGGCGGGGTGGGTCGGCTGGTAGAGGTTGGAAACGGCCTCGTTCAGCCGATCGACCGCCAGCGTGTACTGGATCAGGTCGTTGGTTCCGATGGAGAAGAAATCGCAAATCTCGGCGAGGTCCTCGGCGATCAACGCGGCCGCCGGAATCTCGATCATTGAGCCGACCTTGATGGCGTGGTCAAACGGGATACCCGCCTGGGTGAGTTCCTCCTTCGCGCGCTCCAGTTCCCGGTTGGCGGCCAACAGCTCATCCAACGTCGCGATCATCGGGTACATCAGCTGGACCGTGCCGTGTGCGCTGGCGCGGAGGATCGCGCGCAGTTGCGTGCGGAAGGTCTCGGGGTGGCGCAGCAGAAAACGGATGGAGCGGTTTCCGAGGAAGGGATTGTCCTCTTGCCGATCATCCTGACGGGTCAATTTATCGCCGCCGAGATCCAGTACCCGGATCGTGACCGGAGTACCGGGCGGCAACGTCCGGACCGCCTGCGTGTAGGCCTCGGTCTGCTCCGCTTCCGTCGGTTCCCGGTTGAGCGCGATCCAGAGATATTCCGTCCGGTAAAGGCCGATACCCTCCGCGTGCACCTGGTGGAGGCTGGACATGGCCGTGTTCACATCGACATTCGCGTAGAGCGGGACCGCATGGCCGTCGGCGGTCATGCCCGGCTGGTCCTGTCCCGCCTCCAGGGCCGTCTCCAGCGCCCGGCCCCGCTCCTGGAGTTTGGCGAAGGCGGCGCGGGCCGCCGCGTCGGGATTGACCGTCACGCTGCCGCGCGATCCGTCCAGAAGGATCAGGTCGCCCGTGTGGGTGACGGTGCTGAGGGTGCGGAGTCCGACGACGGTCGGGATACCGAGTGCGCGGGCTAGAAGGATGGCGTGGGAGGTGGCGCTGCCCCGGTCCGCGGCGAATCCGAGCACCATCCGCTTGGGGAATGAAAGCACCTCGGAGGGCGTCAGCTCGTCGGTCACCACGATGCAGGGTTTGTCGGCGGCGAAGGGGATGGCGGTCTCGTTACCGAGAAGATTCCGGATGAGCCGCCGGCTGACATCCGCGACATCCTTGGAGCGCTCTTTGAGATAGGGGTCATCCATCTCGGAGAGGACCGTCATGTACTTGGCCGCCACCTGCTGGACGGCGTATTCCGCGTTTCGGCGCTGCTCACGGATGAGGGTGGCGCACTCCGCGCGGATGACCGGATCCTCCAGCATCATCAGATGTCCGCTGAAGATATCCGGGTCCGGATTGCCGGACCATTTTTTCAGTTCAGCCGAGAGCGAGGCGATCTGCTGGCGCGTCACCTCCGTTGCGGCCTTCAGGCGCGCCATCTCCGCTTCGGGATCGTCCACGGTCAACTCCGGCACCGTCTCCGACGCCGCGTTCCGCAGCAGATAGGCCGGCCCAGAGACAAAGCCGCGTGAAACGGCCGTCCCGCAAAACGTATGCATCTCCTGTCCCATCACGCCACGTTCTCCCGTGTCGGAGCGTTCCGGCCGCTACTGCTCATCCGGAATATCGAATTTCCGCGCGATCAGCGCCTCAAGCTCGTCCAGTACCTCTTTCGCCTGGGGTCCGGAGGCCGTCACCGTCAAGGTCGAGCCGCAGGTGGCCTCCAGCGTCATCAGCGCCATGATGCTCTTGCCGGAAACGACGTTCCCGTCTTTCTCGACCTTCACATCGGCGTTGAAGCGCGAAGCGACCTTCGCGAACAGGCCCGCCGGCCGGACGTGCATCCCGTATTTGTTCTGCAATACGAAGTCCCGGCATTGCGTTTCAGTTGTTGTTCCCATCCTTAATCCTCTCTGCGGCTGATGCCGGCATGGTGCCGTTTGATCCGCTCATCCAGCGTCTCGACCGCATTGCCGCCCTGCATCTTGTGCTTGTGCTGCCGCGCGGCGGTTTCCACCAGATTCACCAGATCGCGCCCGGGCGCCACGGAGATAATCCGCTGCGGGATCTTCATGCCGAGGACGTCCCGCGTCATCTCCTCCATGCCCGTTCGATCCAGATTGTCCAGTTCCTTGGTCTGGTGCATCAACGTGATCACCAGATCCACCTGCTTCTCTCCGCGTACCGCCGAAACACCGAAAATCGCCGGCACGTCCAAAATCCCCACTCCGCGGATTTCCATGTAGTTCCGCGTCACCTCGCTGGCGAAGGCCATGATGTGGCCGTTGGCGCTCCGCCTGAAATTCGTCAGATCGTCCGCGACCAGCGCGTGGCCGCGCATGATCAGCCCGAGCGCGGTCTCGCTCTTGCCGACGCCCGGTTCGCCCTCGATGAACACCCCTACGCCCGCGACCTCCAGCATGGTCCCGTGCACCTTCTTGCACGGCGCTTGCAGCTCTTCCAACACGAAGGTCGCGTTGTGGACGAAGATCTTGGTCTCGTCCGGCGTCTGCATCACCGGGATGCCGGCCTCCTCCGCCAGATGGAAGAGCTCCGGGAAGACCGTCAGGCCGCGCGTGAAGACCAGGCACGGGATCTTCGTTGCGAAAAGCGCCTCAAACCGCGCGATCCTCACCGCTTCCGGTAATCCCTGAAGGTAGGCATATTCGGCCAACCCGATCACCTGCAGCCGCTTGTGGGCGAAGTGGTCGAAAAAGCCGGTCAGCGCCAGGCCCGGCCGGTTGGGCGTCGGTTCGGGGATTTCCGTTCCGAGCCCCTGCCGGCCGGTCAGCAGCGTCAGGGAGAGCCGTTTCCTGCCGTGGGCCAGAAACGTCTCCACCGTGACCCGCGAGGACGCTGCGGTAATGCTCTCTTGCTGAATCGTCATGCGTTAAGGCCGAGTGTGGACCGATACGATCTTGTTCCGGTTTTTCCGCAGCTGCCGTTCGACGCGCGCCGCCGCCATGTCGATGGCGGAACGGATGTTCGTCGCGTGCTCCTTGCCGCCGACCGCCGTCTGGTCCTTGATGTGGGCCACGACTTCCGCTTCGTAAAGGTGCCGTTGGGAATCGACCACAACACGGATGCTGTCGAGCTTCGGGAAACGCTCAACGATCTTCTCCGCGCGTTGCGTCGCATAGAGTTTGGTTGCGTTTGATGCGTCTTGGTGACGGATCGTGACTTCAATTGCCATATTTGCACCTTACCTTTCTTGGCGGCCTTGGCCGCGTTCGTTATGGGCTACATGCGGAAATCCTTGCCCAGGTAGAGGCGGCGCGCCGTCTCGTCCTGAACGAGGAATTCGCTCGGCCCTTCACACAGGATCTGCCCATCATAGACCAGATAGGCCCGATCCACGATCGACAAGGTTTCGCGGACATTGTGGTCTGTGACAATGATCCCCAATCCCTTGTTCCTTAAATCCTTCACAATCTCCTGAATGTCATGCACCGCCAGCGGATCGACACCACTGAACGGCTCGTCCAGCATCAGGATCGCCGGCTTGCGGACCAGCGCCCGCGCGATCTCCAGCTTCCGGCGTTCGCCGCCGCTGAGGGTATAGGCCCGCTGCTTCGCGACCTTGGTCAGGTTCAGTCCCTCCAGCAACTCCTCCGCCCGCTCTTTCCGCGCCGCCGCCGAGAGGTCCATCGTCTCCAGAATCGCCATCACATTCTCTTCCACCGTCAGCTTCCGGAAGATCGACGCCTCCTGCGCCAGATAGCCCAAGCCCCGTCTGGCCCGTTTGAAGACCGGCATCCGTGTGATGTCCTCCCCGCGGAACGTGACGGTTCCCATATTCGGCCGCACCAGTCCGACCACCATGTAAAAGGTTGTCGTCTTGCCCGCGCCGTTCGGCCCAAGCAGCCCCACGATCTCCCCGCACGAGGCGTGAAGCGAAATCCCGTTCACCACGGTTCTCGCCCCATACTGCTTGATCAGCCCTTCCGCCGCCAAGTCCGGTTCTCTTGTCACGTTAACCTCTTCCATTCCCTCTTGCCAGTCGTTTGTCTCTAGTCGTTAGTTGTCAGTCGTCCGTCGGCTCACTCTTCACTCTTCCTTCTTCCCGATGCCCACGCCTCCCGGAAGCCCGTCCACCTTTTTGAAGGTTCCCGGCGGCAGCACCACGCGGCTCCCCTTCGAGACCTCCATCCGCTCGTCGTCCAGCCAGAAGGTGATCCGTTCGCCCTGAACCGCGCCGCCCTTGGCGCCCGCCTGCTGCAGCTTGGCGTTTCCGGTCATGACGATCTGGCCGTTGGCGCGTGTGTAGACCGCCTTGTCGCACGAGGCGGAACGGTTCTCGTTGGTGATCACAACCGATCCGATCGCCATGATCTGCTTCACGTCGTTTGTCCCCTCCATGAAGACCAGCAGCCGTTCGGAGCGGAGCATGAACTGCTCGTCATCCACCAGCACGTTCTCGTCGAAAAGGATGACCCCCTCTTTGTTGTCGAACTCGATTTTGTCGGCGGTGATCACCGATTCCCGGCCGGCCGCCGGAATCGTCTTTTTCTTCTCGGCTTTCTTCTCTTTTTCGGCCTTCGCCTCCTTCACCACCTTCACGTCCGCCTGTTTCCCGGCGGCGGGCGCCGCATCGGCCGGTTTCGCCTCTTCTGCCCACACCGTTGTCCAGGCGGCCCACGCCAGCACTATCCACACCAACTTCATCGCTCTCCCCCTTCTCCCTCAACGCTACAGCCGATCAAACACGCCCTTGAAACGGTTTGTGCGAATCTCACAATTTGAAAGTATTTTAATAAACTCCCGTTGCGAAGAAAAGAACAAACCGACCCCTTTTATCTGGTCGCCGTCCTTTACGACGCGTACGACGCCTTTGCAATACCCGTATTTGCCTTTCCGGTCAAACAGGCAACCGTCCGCCACCAGCTCGCCGTCGGGCTCGCCCTCCTGCGTCAGCAGCTCGACCTTCACCTTCTTCGCGAAGATGGTGTTGCCGTTGTCGAAGAGCTGCGCCTGTTCCGCGAAGAGCCGCGCCTTCAGCCGTCCGTCGGGATAATACTCCAGCGGCAACATCAGCCGCTCCATCGGGGCGTCCATGCCCGCCTCGACCGTATCCCACCGGGCGGCCAGTGCCTGGCACGCCGCGTCGGGATCCCACGCGCCGTCCTGCGTCTTCTCCCGCGCCTTCTCCTCCAGCGTCTGGCGCAGGGTATCGCGTGTTCCGGGCGGCGTCTCCGCCGCCCAGATCCCCGCCGCCAGCAATACGACCATCAGGCTTGTCCTCATCCCGCTCCTCTTCGATCCCGCGTCAGCCGCCGGTGACTCGTTGCCGGTCACCGATCGGTTGTCCCGTCCGGCCCGGCCATCCTAAGCGTTTAGCCGTTTCATCATCTCTTCCACCGCCACCGCATCCTCCGGCGTGTCGATCCCGACACCCGGTTCCTCGGTCCGGATCACCGCGATCCGTCCCCCGATGTAGAGCGCCCGCAGCTGTTCCAGCTTCTCGGTCTGCTCCAGCGCGCAGGGCGGCTCCCTCACGAGCCGTTTCAAAAAGGCGCCCCGGTAGGCGTAGATGCCCAGATGCCGCAGATACAGCCCGCTCGCCAAATCCGCCTCGCCGTCGCGCCGGCAGGGGATCGGCAGCCGCGAAAAGTAGAGCGCGGCATCATTCCGGTCCAGCACCACCTTCACCACCGTCCGCGCCTCCAGGTCACGGCGGTTGGTGATAGGCGTCACCGCCGTCGCCATCGCCCAGGTCGGATCCTCCTGCATCCGCGCCGCCAGCGCGTCGATCAACTCCGGCCGGATCATTGGCTCATCCCCTTGGATGTTGATCACGATGTCGTCATCCTCCGGCTTCGCCGCCTCCGCCACGCGGTCGGTTCCCGACGGGTGGTCCGCGCGGGTCATCACCGCCGTCCCTCCAAAGCTCCTGACCGCCTCGGCGATCCGCTCGTCATCCGTCGCCACCAGGACGGCGTCCAACCGCTCCGCCCGCATCGCCGCCTCGACCACCCACTGCACCAGCGGCTTCCCGCAAAGCGGGTGGAGGCTCTTCCCCGGAAACCGGGTCGAGCCCCACCGCGAGGGGATTACGCCTATGACACGTCCGTTCCCGCTCATCTTCGCGTTTTCTCCATGCCTACAAGACCAAATGGAAACAACTTGTAAAAACAACCTTCTTGCCAATGGGCAACGGGGACGTTGCCTCTCCCTCAACCCCCAACGGCCCCCGTCCCACGTTACCCGCATTTACATTCCCGCGCTCATGCGGGCGGGGGAATTGTCGGCGGGCAACCGCCCGCCGTTCATCTTGCCGCGCACAGTTGCGCGCGGTAGAAGCTGAAAAAGGACCGATCCCTACCGCACCGGCGGGGGTGGCGGCGGAACCCGCCGTCCGTCCTGATAATAATACGTTCCGCCTCGGTCATACCGACCGTCCCGGATGATCATCCCGTTCCGCTGGGACCGACGGTCGTGGTGATGGTGATGATGGCACCCCGTCGCGCCGGTTACCGCCAGCAAACCCGCCAACGCAAACAAACAGCTCAATTTCCGTTTCATGGTTATCTCCTCGTTTAAACGTTCACACACGCGCGCAAACAAAAACAGAGACAATATAGCAAGTCCCCGCGTAACAGTAAAACAGAAATCAGCCGTTAGTTGTTAGTCGTTAGCCGTTAGTCGTTAGTCGTTGCGTGTTCAAATCCCAAATCTCAAATGTTCACAAGTGATTAGTGCAAATTGGGATTTGCCATTTGTGGACACACGCCAATATTATCCCCCTTTACATTCCCGTGCGAAGCGTGGGCGGCGGGCTTTTAACCTTGCCCTTTCACGCAAAAAATTTTTTCACTTTTCCCCTTGCGTCCACGCTTGCCGTTATGCTACACTTCCCCCGACGTAAAAAAAGGTGAAGTGTGCCTTGCTCGGGCAAGGTGTGTTTCGCTTGGAAAGCTGCAAGGTTTTCGTTTACGGCCTTGACCGGGGCACTGGTCTTGGTGTCCGCCGCGTGGCGGGCTTGGATGCGGATCGCGCGAGGCAGTTGTTATTGGTCCATTCTTTCGTTGTTGTGGCCGAGTGCGGGGGCGTTCCGGGTCTGAAATGTGACGGGATGGGAGATGTCCGGCGAGGGCAGGTTTTCGGGATTTGGTCGAAAACCGGGGCCTGAGCGGTGGGTTTCTCGCCGTTTATGAAAAAATTTGCATTTTTTCCGAATTGGTTGTTGACTTCATGAGCCTGTTTGAGGTAAAGTGGGGTCGTTTTTGGGAAACCTTAACTCGAATGAGAGGGTTCGGCGATACGAATTCGCCAGCTTTTTCAATCGGAGGTATGATTATGAAGAAAATGTTAGCAGTTTGCGCAGCCTGCATGGTCGCGGGTCTTGCTTCGGCTGATGTGACGAGCGACAACATCGTCGGGTTCATCTCGACACAGTCGGTTGAGGGATTCAACTGGGTGGCTCCGATGCTCACCACCGTTGGCGCTGACACCGTCGCGCTTAAGGATGTCTCCATTTCTGATGGTGGCGCTGGTACTATCGGCTTCGGTGGTGAAATCATCATGGTTTTGGATGAGGTCGGTGATGTTACCGCTTCCTATTCCTACGCCGAGGGTGCGGACGGGTATGTGTGGAACGATGACTTGACTGGCGATGTTGCGAATGATGTTTTTGTGCCCGGTAGCGCTTTCGCGGTCTATTTGGCCGATGGGTTAACGCTTTCGGTGTGTGGGGAAGTCACAAATCCTCAGGATGTGACGCTTACCACTATCGAGGGTTTCACCTTCACGGGTAATCCGTTCCCGGTGGACATCAGCGTTCAGGACATCGCCATTTCTGATGGTGGCGCTGGTACTATCGGCTTCGGTGGTGAAATCATCATGGTTTTGGATGAGGTCGGTGATGTTACCGCTTCCTATTCCTACGCCGAGGGTGCGGACGGGTATGTGTGGAACGATGACTTGACTGGCGATGTTGCCGATTTTACGTTGACGCCGGGTACTGCGTTTGCGCTCTATGCGGCTGACGGTCTTGAGGTCACGATCAAGGCTCCGGCCACCCTCAAGCAGTTGTTCTAAAGCGCGTGATTTCCCCCTGAAGTAAGGTATGCTTTTGGGGGATTGGAAACATCCCTGTTAAGGGAAAAAGGAGATGAAAATGAAGAAAATGATGATGATTGCTGTTGCCATTATGGCGGCGGCTGTTAGTCAGGCTGTTGGTCTTCAGTGGAGTGTCGGCGGTCTGGCCGATTACGCTGGGGCGACTGCTTACTTGATCAATGAAGAGACAGCCACTCGGGCGTCTTTCACTGAATTGTTGGATGCTGGTAAGTCCGAAGAGGCCCTGGCTGCCATTCCTGGCTCTGCTTGGGGTAACTCTCTTGAGATCGGGACTGGTTCTGCCTCGACGCTTGCCTCTGCTAAAACGGGTGTCACGGTTGACGCTGGATATACAACTACGGCTTTCGCCGCGATCGTTTTTGATGATAGCGGGACGACGAAGATTGCCTTTACTGATGCCATTGAGAAGACGGCCCCGAAATTGGGTAATATGGTCTTCGCGTTTGGTGATGTGTCCAGTTCGATTAAATGGACGACAGTCGGCGGCGGCGGCGGCGGTGATGATCCGATCATCCCGGACGTTCCGGAACCGACCAGCATGGCGTTGGTGGCTCTCGGCGCGGCCGCGTTCGGTCTCCGTCGTAAGCTCCGCAAATAAGCGAACCGCTTGTTTGATCAAAAAGGCCATCGGGATTTTCCCGGTGGCTTTTTTGTATTCTCTGATGGTCTGGAAAATGCCGCTTGGAACGGTCGTGCCGTATTATGTCGGTCAATTGGCCTGGATCGCTGGTGCCCCCTGCATCCTGAAAACCTCCGCTTTTCCGCACCTCCGCGTGAGAAAGATCGTTTGAAATCCGTTCTCTCATGCGTTTCGCTTGACTGACCCGTGTGATAAACGTATAATATACATATTTCCAATTCAAAGGAGAGTAAAAACGGTATGGCTAACATGACATTCTCACTGGATGCCCCAACCAAGAAACGTTTCGTCGAATTCTGCGAAAATGTCGGTCTTTCGGCATCTGCGGTGATTACCGTATGCATCAAGACCATTGTGCGGGAGAACCGCATACCTTTCACCATCTCGGCTGATCCCATCCCAAATGCCGAAACCATCGCGGCAATGGAAGAGGGCGACCGTATCGTCAATGATCCTAAGAGAAAACGATACCACTCTCTTGAGGAATTTTGGAAGGAGATGGACTCATGAAGTACGCGCTCGACCGCACCTCGGCATTCAAGCGCGACTACAAACGTGTCCAAAGACGCCATCTTCCCATTTCAAAGTTACAGGAAGTGGTCGCCAAGTTGGCGAACGGGGAACCGCTTTCCACCGCCAATCGTGACCACGCGCTCACGGGCGATTGGGCCAATCATCGTGAATGTCACATCACATCCGATTGGCTGCTCATCTACCAAGTCAAAGAAAACGTACTTGTCCTTGAATTGACCCGTACCGGTTCCCATTTTGATCTGTACTAATTTTTGTAAAAAATGAACGTTCGGGTGGGGTGAACCCTCCGGGTGAGCCGCGCAGTTCAGATACATTCCTCAAAAACGTTGAGGCCTCAAGTTAATTTTGGAAACAACATGAAAAAACAACTTTTGTTCGTCCGTGAACAACTGTGCGCGGCAAGATAAACGGCGGGCGGTTGCCCGCCGATAAAAGAAGGTTGTTTTTACCGGTTGTTTCCATTTGAACGTATAGTTAAAGGGCAAAAAGAAAGGGACGCCTGCAATCTAGGCCTTGCAGACGTCCCGAATGGTTCGCCGATACCGCTTATTTCTTCGCGGTGGTCTTCTTCGCCGGCGCCTTCTTCGTCGCGGTCGCCTTCTTCGCGGGGGCGGCCTTCTTCGGAGCGGCAGCCTT
>DBXN01000074.1:367-21339 GCA_002309585.1 Verrucomicrobia bacterium UBA1211 | reverse complement strand
GGCACTCGTCCTTGATCGCCTCGTGTCCGTAGCGCGTCTCGGCGCAGCGTGCCATGTACTTCTCCATCGCGGCCCAGTTCTCCTCGATGATCTTCACATCGCCGAACTGCTTCCAAACCTGATAGGGCACGATCACGCCCGCATCCGCCCAGCCAAGGCGCATCACCTCCGTGCTGCCGTACTGGCCGAGCGGCGCAACGCCGGGGAAACCACCCTTCTCATGCTGCGTATCGCGCATATCGCGCATCCACTTGTGGAAGAAGCGGGAGGTGTCGGCGTTGAAGGAACCGGCCTCCGTGAACACCTGCGTGTCCGCCGTCCACCCCAGGCGCTCATTGCGCTGCGGACAGTCGGTCGGCACGGAAAGATAGTTGGAGAGCTGACCCCAATAGACGTTGGAGATGAGCCTGTTCACGTCCGCGACGCCGGTTTCGATCCGGCCAGTCTCCATTTCCTTTGTGATGGAGGTTACGGGTACGCTTTCGACGGTAAGCGTGACATCGCCGTCGGCGGTCACGGAGATGTAACGGTAGCCGAAAAAGGTGAAGCGCGGAAAGTAGTCGGCCGGCGCGTCGCTGAAGGTGTATTCAAGACGCATGCCTTGTTCGGGCATACGCAGGTTCTGGCGGTAAACAGACCCGGCGGGACCGTCGTTGCCGCGGCTGCGCTCGCCGTTCGCCTCGTTAAGCATCTCGGCGGGAAGGCACGTGAGCGTGGTGCCGGCTTTCGCAGTCATCCTAAAACGCGGCACCGCCGCGGCGTTCTGTCCGAAATCGACGACCAGCGTCTCGCCCGGTTTGACCGAAAGCGCCTCGCCCTTCTTGAATGTGCGCGTCTTGACGACCGTTCCGAACACGTCCGCCGCCGCGCCCGTGACCCCTTTCCAGCAGTAAGCCTCGACCGGGGACAGGGCGAGGTCCTTCCGCAAACAGACCTCCGCGCCCTCGCTCGGCAGGATCTCCCCCGTAAACTCCCCGTTCGCCACGGCGGATGCCATCCGGTCGGGCGTATCGACCGGACGCGGAATGCGGGCGTCATATCCCTCACCGTCAAAGATACCGGCAAGGGTGACCGGGCCGCCTTCCGCCGCCTTCCAAACCCCCACGCGCGTCCCGTACCGTTTAGTCGTGCCGTCGGCGTATTCGACCTCCAGCACCGCACGGAAGGCGCTCTTTTGGCCGGCGTAGTTCACGATCTTGTCGCGCCACCAGCCGGAGGAGACCTCCGCCGAAAAGGCATTTTTCGCGCCGGCTTCGGTCTTCATCATCGCCGTGACATCGTAGGTGAAGGAGCGGCGCGTCTTCGTCACATGCGTGAAGCCCGGCTTCAGGAAATCGTCACCGACCGGCAAGCCGTTCACATAGATATCGAATACACCCAAGCCGGTGACCATCCAGCGCGCGCGCTTGACCGCGCCCTCGTTCGCGATCTCCTTGAAGAACCAGCTTGTGCCGTCCGCCGCCCGCTGCGCCTTCTTCTCTGCCTCGCCCGCCACCTTCGCGTCGGGGGAGGAGATCCACTCGCTCACCTGCCACGCGGCGTTATCCAACGCCGCCACGCGGCTCCCCGCCGCCCATGCGGCATCCAGCCCCGGAAACAGCATCCCTCCCGCGACCGACGCGAGAGCCGAACAAACCACCGACTTCATTTTCATACTCACCCTTTCTTAAAAACCGTTCTCTCGGTGAACCGCAAACCCATAACCCGTCTCCGGGAACCCGTCATTTGCCCGCCGGAGCGGCCAGCAGATCGGCCAACTCGACACCCTTCCGGCCCGCCTCGTAGATGCGGCGGATATCCTGATGCGAAAGGGTCCTGGTCCAAAACGCGAATTCGTCGATATCCCCGTTGAAGGGACACTTGTACGCACCGGTCCCGTCCTGACCCAGATAGAACGGCATGCCGCTTTTGAGCATGATCCCGGCGGTGTTCTCGGAGATCTGGTAGAGATTCCCTTGAGGGCACCCCTGATAGAAACGCAACACGCCATCCCGGCTTCGGGTGACCGCGTAAAAGGTCCACTTGTCGAATTCGACATCGTAGGGACCGATGTCGTGGCGTCCGCCGTTGGCGATTCCGCTGTTGAAACAGACACCCGGAAGTTTCGCCTCCGGCATCGCCTTCGACGCCACCAGCACCACGCCCGGATTGTACCCGTTGTTCCAATCCTTATTACTGACGATAGCGGGGTCCCCGGTCTGCTTCGCCGGCTGCCTGACCCAGACGGTGATCGCGAAATCGCCACCGTTCTCGAACTCCAGCTTTTCGGAACCCTTCAGACAGACGCCACCCACCTTATTCGTGTCCGTCGCGACGCGCAGGCATCCGCCGATGAATTCGCCGCGGTCGATCACGGCCGTCTTGCCCTTCGCCTCCGGAACGGGACCGCCGGAGACGCTGTTCGCGAGGGTCTTGCCGGAGAAGGGCAGATACACCGCGAGCCCGTCCTTGAGCGGACGCTGCGGGTCGGAAACGGTCTCCTTCCCGACAACCTTGCCGTCAAACCCCAGCCCCGACACGTCCAGCCCGAAATGCGCGAGCACCGTCGGCGTAGTGTCGAAATTGTGCGGGGTTCCGGGAATGCGTCCCTGCGAGACGTTACGCCCGCTGACAAGCAGGGGGATCGCCGTGGCCTGGCCGCCCATCAGCCCGTGGGAACGCCAGTAACCGCCGTGATCCGACGTAATGATAATCAGCCAATCCTCCTGCGCGAACGTGGCGCGTGAGGCGATCGCCTTCAGGCAATCCCCGATGATCCGGTCTGACTGATACACCGTGTTCAGATACCCGGTCGTATACGGGTAATAACCGAAACCGTGTCCGCCGTGGTCCGGGAGATCGATATACAGCATGACGGCATCCGGCCCATCCGGCGCCGCGAGCCGTTTCGGCATCGCCGCGCCGTTGGCGAAATCGGTACCGTGGACAAACTCGACTTTGGGGTTCGGGCAGATCTCGATGTCCGGGTGCCATGAGAACATGAACAGCGCCTTCGTTTCGGGTTTCGCCGTGACCAGCCGGGTCAGCCAACTCGGATACTTGGCGTAATCGCAGTTCTTGAACTGCCCGTTATTCTTGACGTTCGTCTTGGTGGCGGTGTAACCCGTGGCGATCGCGTTGTGGTTCGGCGCGCTCACCGACGGCGCGTCGTGAATCGTGTTCGCCTGCAACGAGTACGCGCAGTGATAACCCGGCTGCCATTGGCCGGCGCAAAGCAACTGCATATTCGGCGCGCAGGCGTTCTCAACCGCATCCGCGCGCATACCGTCCAACATCACAACCAGCGCCTTCGGCTTCAGCTGTTCCGCGCCGCCGATCAACGGCATGGCCGCCAGTGCCGTACACGCCACCATCATCCCTCTCATGTTCATCCCCCTTTTCCCGTCAACAGACGGTCGTTTTCCTTTCTCAAAACATCGGATATTCGCCGCCGGAACCCGGTATTGACGAAAAACCAAACCCACCCCTCCCAGACCGAATCTGGGAGAGGTGCGCTTGCCACACCGTTGCCCCGGCCTTTCAACCGTTAGCGGATAATGATCGTCGTGCCACCGACGAAGATCAGTTTCGCACCGGTCGCATCCCGTCTCACAATGAATCCGCGTTCTGCCGTATCGCTATCCAACGCAAACTTGACGGACGCATCCGGTTCGGACGCCCACTTGACGATGTAGGGATCCTCAGAGCGCACCAGTTCGAACAGGTCGCCGCGGTCATGGACATCCAGCGTCACGGTAGCGTTATCCGCGAAGGAGAGATAAAAGGTGTTCTTTTCGTTCACGAATGTCGAGGTCCATGTGCCGGTCTTGCTGGTGAGGTCAACCGTCGAACCGTCCATCATCATCATGTTCATGCCGTAAGGCGAGAGCGGCGTGTAGGTACCGTAGATTTCGAGAACATGCCCGTCGTCGCTGATGACGTTGGGGAATTCCGTACGGATGATCAGGTTCTTCACCGTTGAAGTAACATTCTTGCCGTTCAGACGGAGTGTCGTGGAAAGATCGAGCGTCAATCCATCCTGCCCTTGAAGACCGTGATCGTGGAACCAGGCCGAGCCGCCTTCAACCACACGGGTGACGAGCGTACCGTTGCGGATCACCACACCGCTGTTGATATCCATATCGGGGTCTTTGCCGGCGAAAGTAATCGTGAGCGTGCGCCCACCCAGATCCCAGATGCCCCCTCCCCTCACCGTGATATCGTTCTGTTGTTGGATATTGGCGAAGTTGATCCGCGAATCGTCCGTGAGGGTGAGGTTGTTAAGCTCCGTATTGGCATCTGTAGTCGCGGGATTGTAGGTGTTCTCGAGGGTTCCGCCGTCAAGTTGTAGGTCATACAGACAGAAGACACGGCTCCAGAGATCGAATATCGCCCCGGCCGCGACCTGAATGGTCGTATAATTGGTGCCGAAATGGGTCCGCACCGTCGCGCCGGGACGCATCGTCCCTTCCGCCACGTAAGTCCCCCCGTCGTATGTCTGTTCATTACGGTACGAGGTGAAGAGACCCGCACCCTCTTTGACCAACCGGATGTGGTCGTTGATGAAGACGCTCCGGTGTTCAAACTCCTCGCCCTCGGCCACGAAGATGTGCAGCTCGCTCGGCGGGATATCGGTGCCGCCCAGCGTGAACGGCGCCGTGAAGGTCGCGGTCCCGCCGTCGGTGACGGTGAATCCGGGCACAATGAGGTTATGGCCGTTGAGATCGACCGTCGCGCCGTCAAGCAGCACCACCTCGCCCAGACCGCTCCAGTCGCAGTCTGCCGTCAGCATCGCGTCGCCCACCAGACACGCCTTGCAGGCAAGCGTCGCATCGGCTGGAATGGAGATGTCGATGGCGCCGTCGAGATAGACCGTCGTCTCGTCCATCGGCGCGGCACTGATCGCCTGGTTGGCGATGTTGGTGGACACCCAGTTGGCGGGGTTGGTCAAGGCGCCGTCGCCCGCTCCCCCGGACCAGTGCGCGATGATCGGCACGGTGGGATCGAGTACGAAGAGCAATATCTTCCCTGTCTCATCCACCACCGCCGATCCGCCCTCGGCGGTTGCGGTACCCGTCAGAACAATGCCGTCCGTCGTCTCCAGCAACGTGTCGCCATCGGCCAAACCGCCGACCTCGATCTGGAACGCGAGCGTGGCATCCTGCGCAACGGTAAGCGTGGCGGGCGACGGCGGTGTGGCGGCGGCGACCGTCACGGTCACTCCGGCGGGAATCAGCGCGTCATGCCCCTCCAGCCAGCCGATCGCCCACGCGCCCTCGAAGGGCATTCCCGTGTCGTCGCAATATTTCCAAGCGGTGTCGGTCCAATTCCCGTCTCCGTCGCCGCTCCACACGAGGCTGTTGGAGGGTTCGGTCAACGTGAGGGCACAGGTTGCCGGTTCGCTGGCAATACCGTTCTGCGAATAGGTACGCGCCGTGACCGTATAGGTACCCACCGTGGCGTAAAAATGGGTGAAAGTATGCGTGCCGGGCGCGGTGAAGCCGGCCGTGGTTTCACTCGAGCCGTCGCCGTAGTCGATCGCGTATGCGACATACTCCCCATCGGCCTGCGTGGCGGTAACGGTGAAGGTGACGGCGTCCAGCTGGATCCTCGCCTGGTCGCCGGCCACGTCATGCGAGAGGGCGGCGGTTGGCGGTGTCGCGCTCACGGCGGCGCCCGCGCCGCCGAGCGCGGCGATCTCGTCGCCCGTCAGCGGGGCGTCGTAGGCCGCCAGGTAGGTCACGGATGCGCCGAGTCCCTCAAAGAAGGTCATGACAGACGAAGGCTTGGCGGAGGTGTTGGCATATGTCGGGAAGATCTGTCCCCATGGGCGTCCGTCCACATAGTAGTGGACCCGGCCGTTCTCAGTCCATGTCACCGCCAGCCGGTGCGCGGCGGTACGGTCGAGTGCGGTTTCGGTCCAGTAACCCCAATTGCTTAGATAGGTGTTATTGGTTAGGCAGGTGGGATCCGTGATGGTGGTGAAACTGCCGGAATATAAACTTTCGGTACCGTAGATGCCGGAGGCGACATTGCTCTCGTTCTTCACCAGCACACCGCCGTCGGTCTGCGTGGCGGCGAGAGTGAGGTCGGCGACCCACGTCGCGGAGGCCGGGGCGGCATCGCGGACCCAGACCCACGCGCCGGCGGCGCCGGCGGTCAGCGGCGCCCCGATCACGTTCGCCAACCCGCCTTCGCCAGCCGCCGTCCACACACCCGCCGGGGCGACGGTCGGCACGAAGGACTCATCGGCTCGCTGCGCGAGCGGGCGCGCATGCAACTCGGTGATCTCCGCCCGGGTCAATACGCGGTCGTAAATCGCCGCATAGGAGATATCGGTGTCGTAATCCTCGCCGTCCTCATCGCCCAGCAGCAGGAAGTAGCCGTCCCTGTCGGGCCGCATGTGCCCGTCGGCGCGGGCATCCAGCAATACGCCGTTCACATAGACGGACTTGGTGTCTTTGTCTTCCTTATTGTATGTTAACACCACGCGCGCCCACTCACCGAAGTCCACGCCCATCGGGACCGTCCTACCGCCGGCGGTCCGGATGTTCAGCACGTTGCTCTCATACTTGATGAAAACCCGTCCGTCGCCCGTCCGCGTCGTTTTAATGAGTCCGTGCCAGGTCTGCCGCGCGTTCTCGTTGTCCGGCACACGCACATCCATCACCAGCGTGTAGCTGTGATCGGTCGTCAGGCCGTGGTAGCAAACCAGATCATTGTTCTGTCCCGCGCGGATGTAGCCGTCGCCGGGGAGGACGCCATCGGTTTCCTCCGTAAAATTCGCGTCGCCGGTGCGCGTATGCCGTTCAAGATCCGCCCCCACAGTCGCCTTGAGCGCGTTACCCGCCGGGAAAGTCCACTCACCGGTCAACCCCGCCTTGGAGTAGTGCGGCAGCTTGCCTTCGTAAACCGACGCCTCATCGTACAGTTCCACGTAGTCGATGTACATCAATTCGTCCTCGCCGTCCTCATCGGCGCAGAGCAGGAAATGGTCGTAGTTGAAATAGGCCTTGCCGTTCCCGTTGTTGGCATAAACGGCCTCGGTTGTCTCATTGAGAAACAGATCCCAACGCTGCTCTCCGGCGGAGAAGGTGATGGTGTGCCACTGGCTGTTCGGAATCTCCTTCGAGTAGTTGCCGGTGGAGTTCTTTCCGAAGAAGGTGCCGCCGCCGAGCTTGTTAGTCTTGTTGATAAACAGTTTGCCGTCACCGGTATTTCCGGGATAATTGACGAAACACCGGTACTTCGTGGAGGACGCCTCCGGGGTCCAGAAACGGATTTTGAGGGTGAAGCATTGGTTCCGGATGGCGCTGGGGATCGGGAGCTCGACATGCGAGGACTTCGGGATCGCCAGGGCGTAGTTTCCTCCGCCGAGCGCCTCCGCGGCGGTAGCGGCTTCCGGATCACTGCCAGTATAATCTGTCCTGACCACATACATCTGGCCCAGTGTCCCGTTCCCGACATACGCCGTGCCCTTTCCGGCATAATAGCACGCGATGCCATTCTCGCCCACCGTTGCCTGGAGCACGCGGTCCGAATCCGGATTCTCAGGATCGAAGTTATTGAAATCCCACTTCGCAACCAAACCGGCTTGCGTCAAGCCAGCCGCAAAAGCCAACGCCGTCCAAAACAAACCCAGTATTTTCATCCGTTTCCACTCCCTGAGAGATATACACACCTACCCCCGTAAAGAGACCCTCTCTTATACGGTAATATTAATATATACCTAACGTACATCCCACGGCAATAGAAAACATTGGAGGGTTGCGCGTTGCGTGTTGAGGGTTGAGAGTTGAGCGTTGAGGGACCCCTTCCCCGTTCCCCATTTACCTATTCATCCTCGGGTTCGGCGAGGCGGCGGAAGTAGGCATCCACGCTGTCCTCATAGCCTCCAGGCGTCTTTTCGCCGGTTTCGTGGCGGAGGGTGGCGGAGGGGGCGCGTTTGTTGACGGCCTGCCTCTCGGCGGTACCGGCGGCGGCCCCGGAGGTCAAGACGGTCCGGGTATCCTTGAGCCGCGAAAGCAGTTCGCTCTGGACTTGACGGAGCTGGAGCCCCTGCCCCGCCGAGCGGTATTTCTGAATCAGGTCCATCGCATGAATCGCCTCTTCCAAATCGCCGGTCGGAAGATTCCTGACGGTGAGTTCGCGCATCAGCGCTTCGGCTTTCTGTTTCATCTCCGCCTGCTGGCCGGGAAGCCGCTGCTGGGTGTCGGTCTTCTGGTCGGGCGTAACGCCGCGCAGCCCCTCTCCCCCGACACCCGATTGCTTGCCGCCGCCGGTCGCACCGCCCTGCGGATCCTTGGAGAAGTCCTTGACGGTCCCCTTTTCGAACGGTGACTGGACAAGCCGGGTCGGGGTGTCGCGGCCGCCTTTCCCGTGCGCCTCCTTTTCGACGAACTGACCGCGCGATTTGCCGGAACGTCCCTCGCCCGAACGCCCGCCGACCTCGTTGTTGTTCGGTAAAACGTTACCGGTGATGCCCCGGGCGGCCATGCTGTCCATGTTACCATCGGAAACACCCCAACCGAGCCCGTCGTCAAAGGCGCTGAGCGAGGAGTTGGTCGAATCCTCGACATCCTCCATGTCATCCGCGGAGTCGATCAGCTCGCCGATGATGTCGGTCAGCTCGTCCGGCAGATCCTGAAGCGGGACATCTGGAGTGATGCCCGCCTCCTCGCCGTTCCACTTGATAAAGTCCTTCGCGTCGGCCAGCCACCGCTCCAGATTCGCCGTGATGCTTTCCGCCTGCTGCCCCATCAGTTCTTCATTGACCGTCGCGATCTCAATGTGGCGTCTCTCCAGCGCGGCTCCGGATTTCTGCAGCTCCTCAATCAACTCGATGAACTCATCCGCCATCACGGAGTTAGAGAAGTCCTGATTCTCAATCTTCGAGAGATCGTTGAACGTGGCCTGGAAGAATTTGGCCCACTCCTGCTGACGCGCCGCGAGATCGCCCAACAGCTTCTCCTCCTCCTCGGTCCAATCCTCCGGCGCCTTCTTGTCAATGGCCTCCAGCCCGGCGAGAATCCGCTTTTGGTCCTCGGTGAAATCCGCCATCTCCTTCTGCAGCGCCGTCAGCTTCTCGATCAGCTTCTGCTCCTGCTCCTCCCGCTCGAGCGCCTCCTGCCGTCGGGCATCCTTCTCCTTGGCCTGATCCACCTCCCCGAGAATCTGGCGCAGCATCACGATGATGCGCCCCTGATCCAGCAGAACCGTATTGAGCTCCCGCTTCATCGGCTCGCCGGCCGCGATCCGCTTCAGATTGCCGATCCGTTTGAGGAGGGGAAACGCATGCCGGGCGTGAAGTTCCGAAATCTGATCCAACAACCCCTGTTTGATCCGTTGCGACCGGAACAACCCCTGGGCCAACGCCACGCTCTGCGTCATACAGACATGAACCCCGGTCTGCCGTTGGGCAAGCTCATCGGGAAGATTCGGTGTCTGCGCAGCATCCACCAGGGGGGCAAGCCAGTCGCGGGCCGCCTTCTGGCGGGTCAGCGCCTCGGCGAGCTGAGAGAAGAGCCGGACATAAGGCGATTCTTCTCCCCCGCTCCCCTTCCCCGCCAACTCATCCGCCACGTGGAGCGCGATGGGGGTCGGGGTCACGGAAACCTGCCCGTCGGGATGGTTGTCGAATGTCCGCGCCCAGATCTTATAGGTGGCGTTGCGGGCGAAGTGGGCCTCCGAAACCGGCAGCAGACACCGTTCAGTCCGGTTGGTCCGGTTCTCCCGGAAGGCATACCGGCGGAGGACCTGATCGCCCTCCGCTCCCCGGATGAAGAGTTCCCACGCCTGAAGGCCGATATCATCGCTCAATTCGACCTCCAGATCGAGCGTCGCGCCCATCTTCTTCTCGACATTCCGCTCTTTGTTCAGGAAACGGATGGCGGGCGACTGATCCGGCACCGCCTCGACCGCGCAACGCCAGGCGCGGGTATGGATGAAATCCCGCCGGTCGGTCACATCCAGCGAGAGGACCTGATTCCGGTCGATGACCTGGCGGAACCGGTTGGAGGCAACCCCATCCCCCTCTCCCGCATAGAAGGTGGTTTTGGGGAGATCCAGACGGGAGGCGTCCAGCTCCATCACGGACCCCTTCAGGACCGCGCAGGCGCGTTTGTCCGCCGAAAGCGGATAGGCGTTCCGGGCGGCGTATTCGGGCGGAACCACCGTGATCGCCAGCCGGTCCATTGGGGGTCGGGGCAATGTCGTGAGCATATACCAGCGGCTCTGGTCGCGACCGTGCCGGATGGCGTACCGGGTCGTCCCAGCCTGGGCGGTCAGCTCGAACGCGAAGGAATCGTCACCTTTGGCGTGCATCGGATAGAGCAGCGGGGCTGCGGAACCGCCCTGGACAAGGATCTCCAATCCGCTGACGGGTTGACCCGATTTGCTCGCCTGGACGCGGATCGGGCAAGGCTCGCCTTCGGAGAGTTCCCTGTCGCCGGGCGTGACCTCGAATTGCGTCGCGAGAAGCGGCATCAGGGAGGTTGACGGATCCCAAAACCGTTTGAAGGCGTTGGTGGCGTGGGAACCGAACGGGACCGCGTAGAGGAGCGCCAGGACGATCCCGGCCGCCAACCCCTTGAATGCGGGACCGAACCGCGCCTGTTTCCAGATGGCGTTGTAACGGATGCCGCCGCAAAGGCTCTCCGCCCGGGTGTGGAGCGCTTCCCGGACGAAATCCGGCGCGTCGGGATCCTGGTCGAAGCAGACGGCGTTGATGAGGCTGTTGTCGGTGATGCCGTACCGCCGTTCCAGATAGACCGCCATCTGCCGGGGATCGGGCCGGCGCCGCCAATACCGGCCATAGAGGGCGAGCGCCCCGCCGAGAAGCAGGAGGGCGGAGGCGGCCAGCGAAAAGCGGCGCGTGGCAGGCGAGAGGTTGAGCAGATTGTCGGCGGCGAACCAGACGAGGCACCACACCAGAAAACCCGCCAGCGCCCAGACCAGGGCGCGGAGTGTGAGCGAAACCCGCCGGTGGACCGACGCGCTAGTCAAGGTCGCGTAGAGGGCGCCACGTTTCACGGTTTTCTCCTGCTGCGGCTGGGGTGATCGGGGGAAGTTCGGTGCCGGCGGAAACGGCGTTCAGGGCCGGAACGACAATCAGCTTGCGGTTTGCCTCTCCGCCTTTCTGCTTGCGCCGGATGAGGATGAACCGCTTATCGAGTTTCCAGTCGGTGTCCGCCCTGTGCCAACTCCAAACCTCCAGATGCCAGAGGAATCCGCCGGGCGTCCAGCGGTCCGCCTCGTAATAGTCACTCCGCCGTTTATAGACCAGGGCTTTGGCATAGGCGCGCGTACCCGCGAGCCGCAGAATCCAACGGTCGTTGAAAAAGTCATCCGCCAGCGGGAAAAGGGTGTTGATGGCGGGCAGGTCCTCCGGCGTCAGCGGCTCCCCGGTGGGTTTCACGGAAGCATCCGAAAGCCCGCACAAAACATGCGTGTCGGTCAGAACACAGAGGTCATAGGCACCCGGCAGGACGGTACCGAAATCAAACGCGCCGTCGGGGGTGACCTGCGCGAAGAGCACCTGTTCGCGGGCGAGATCGAGCGCCGTGACCTCCTGCACCCTGCCCCATCCCGAAACCCGGCCGGCAATCGTCCCGCCCTGTTCCGCCTTCGCATCGGGAAAGCGGAGGTGTTCGGGATAGACGATGTCCGCCACCTTCTCCGACTTCTCGCCCTTGATCTGCCGTTTGAGGAAAAGTTTCCGCTTCCCCTCCTCCCCTTTCAGCTGAAGCGCCGCCGAGATGAGATGGCCCGTCACAACCTGTCCCGTCACCAGGGTCAGGCGGGTTTTGAAGTTGAGCAGCGGGTACTCCCCTTCGAAATAGACCTTCTCCGGGCGACCCGACTCTTTGAACGTCCAGGGCTTCGCCAGTTCGGCCTGCTCGATCTCCTGATCGATCGCCAACAGATCGTTCAGTTCGAAAAAACGCTGCCGCCGCTCGCCCAGCGGAACCAGGGTGAGCGGCCGCGAGCCGATGACCGAAACCGTGCCCGCCAGCGACGATCCGTCGGAAAACCGGACTACGGCGCGGGTCTGCGCCGCCGCGGACACGGCGATCATCGCCAGGGCGAACAGTCTGATCAGATTCCGCATTGGCCTTCCGCCCACCCGTCATACGCGGCTTGCGCGTCGGGACGCGGCTCGACCGTGTCGGTGACCGGCGCGAAAACGCACATCAGCGGGGCCAACGCCTGTCCATCCGCCGCGGCGGCCAGCAAGGCACCGCCGAGCGCCGCCGAATCCGCCACCGAGATACTCTCGACACGCGCCTGGAAGAGATCCGCCAACGTCTGGCGGATGCCGAGACTGCGCGACGCGCCACCCGTCACGCGGATGGTGCTGAACTGCCCAATCCAGCGCGTATGGGCGCGGATATTGAGGCATTGGCCCTCCACGGCGGCGCGGATGCGCACTTCCGGCGGGGCGGCCGCGAAATCGAAATTCGCCCGCAGCCCGATCTGCTGGGTCGGGGGGGTGATCTCCGCCTCGAACCACGGCAGCGCCCACTGACCGTTGTTGCCGGGCGGCGTGAGGGCGAAGGCCGTCTCGTCAAAGAAGGTCCAATCGACCCCCGCCTCGCGCCGGACACGGTCGCGGGCGAGCGAGCCGTTCTTGAAACAGGCCAGACTCATGAAACCGCCGGCCGGATTGCCGAAGACGTGGCCGCACTTTTCGGGGTCGGTCTTGAAGGTGTCCATCGCCGCGAAGAAGGTGTCGCTGGTGCCGAGGCTGATCACCGCGCACCCCGCGATGCCCGCGCCGGAACCGATCAGGCTGGCGGGGTTGTCGCCGGTCCAGACGGCGACGGGGATACCCGCCTTCAGACCGTATTTGGCGAAATAGGGGGAGAGGCGGCCGGCGACGCCGTTCGCGACCTTCGGCAGTTTCGCGAGGAGTCCCGGCGCGGTGAAGGCGGTGATCTCCGGATCCCACTCCAGGGTCTTGAGATTCAGCAGGTCCATCCCCGCGCCGTCACCGGAATCGATCGGCGCGTTCGCGCCGATCAGAACCGAGCAGAGGAAGGAGCTGACCAGATGGATGTGGGCGGTCTCGGCGTACCGGTCGGGTTCGTTCTTGGCGAACTTCCGGATCTGCGGACCGGTGAACCGCTCGATCGCCGGCGAGCCGGTGTCGGTCTGGAGCCGTTCGCCAAAGCGGGCATCCAACTCCCGGCACTCGGCGGAGGTGGAGCTGTCCATCCAGATCGGCGCGACCGGCCGCGCCAATGTCGGGGCGAGCTGGTCCGCCAGCGTCCGATTCGGATCGAGCGCGGCGAGGGCCGGGATGAACCGGTCGTTCAGATAGACCGAGCCGTGCTGCTGGCCGTCGCCGCCGATCGCCGCGATTTGGGAAAGGTCAAGGCCCGTCTTCCGCAGCCGTTCGAACAACAGGTCGAGCGCGGCGACCCACAGGAGCGGGTCGGACTGTTTCACAAGCGGATCGGCATTCGGCAGAACCCCGTCGGGACAGTTGAACTGCGGAAGGTCCTCGCCGAACTTGACGGACGCCTGGGCGGCGACGCTGCCCGCCACAGGGTCAATCACCAAACCCTTGATGCTCTGGGTACTGCTGTCAATGCCGAGATAATACATACGCGCTCTCCTGCGGTTGCAAATGGTGCGGTGGTTGGGTGGTTAGGTAGTTGGGTGGTTGGGTAGTTAGGTGGACGAAGGACGAGAGACGTCAGACATGAGACGCGAGACCTATTAATCGTTTAACCTTCCCTCAACGCTCAACCCTAAAAGGTCGCCGCATCCGCGGGGGGCGGATGCGGCGGGATCGGTTAACTCTCGAACTGGCCGTCGAACGCGATCGCGCTCGGGGCGAAGTCGATGCTGTGGACGAAATCGCAGGCCTCCTGTGCGCCGTGGAAGCGGTCCATGCGGGAGTCTTCCCACTCGACCGACAGCGGGCCGGTATACTTGATATCGTTCAGGGCGACGATGATCTCCTCGAAGTTGATATCGCCGTGGCCCGGTGAACGGAAGTCCCAGTACCGGCGCGGATCCGCGAACTCGGTGTGGCCACCGAAGACGCCGACCGTCCCGTCGCCGTGACCCCACCACGCGTCCTTGATGTGGACGTGGTAGATGCGGTCCTTGAAGGTCCGGATGAACTTGACGTAATCGACGCCCTGATACCCGAAGTGGGAGGGGTCGTAGTTGAAACCGAAGGCGGGATGGCCGTCCAGCGCATCCAGCAGACGCTCGGCCGAAGCGATATCGAAGGCAATCTCGGTCGGGTGGACTTCGAGCGCGAAACGGACGCCCAGGTCGGCATAGTAGTCCAGAATCGGTTTCCAGGTCTTCGCGACCGTCTTGAAGCCGTTGTCGATCAGTCCGGGAGGGCAGGGCGGATAGGAGTAGAGATACTTCCAGATCGGGGAACCGGTGAAGCCGTTCACTACGCCGATGCCGAGGTTCGCGGCGGTCTTGGCGGCCTTCTTCTGCATATCGATCGCCCATTTCCGCATCGCCTTGTAATCGCCCCGGATCTTCTCCGGCGCGAAGGGGTTGTGGCGCTCGTCCAGCTCATCGCAGACCAGCTGGCCGGAGAGGTGGTTCGAGATCGCCCAGCAGCCCAGCCCGTACTCGTTCAGCTTCGCCAAACGGTCCTCGCAATAGGCCTTGCTCTTGGCGCCCTTCTCCACATCGATGAAATCGCCCCAACAGGAGAGCTCAAGGCCGTCATATCCCATTTCAGACGCCCGCTCGGCGACGGTCGCGAAGGGGAGATCAGCCCACTGCCCGGTGAACAACGTTACTTTACGTGCCATTTCTCATTTCTCCTCAGTTTGATGGTGCCCGACATCAAGCACTTCACCCATTACAATCATGTGAAAAAAGAATAGCGGTTTTGTTCGCCGAATGCAATGCAATTCAATCAACAACTGTGTTATAATGGCGGCATCTCGAACGGAGGAGGAAGCGCATGAACAAGGGATTGGGTCTGGTGTTGGCGGCGGCGATGCCGTTTCTCGCGGGGGCGGTCACGCCGTTTCCGACATTCTCAAAGCCGTATGCGATCACGAAGGGACCGCACGAGCATCTGCTGGCGAGCTACTTCGCCATCAGCTCCTGGAGCCCGGACAACCGGTATGTGACGGTGCTGGAGACCGACCTCAACGGCCGGCTTCCCGAGGCGGGCGAACGGTGTACCCTCGGACTGGTGGATCTCCAGAACGGCAACACCTTCATCCCCGTGACGACAACCGCCTGCTGGAACTTCCAGGAGGCGGCGATGGCGCATTGGCTCCCGAACGAGAAGGACACCTTCCTCTTCAACGATTTCCGCAACGGCCGCTTTGTGACGGTGATCCTGAATTGGAAAACCAAGGCCGAGCGGATCATCCCCCACCCCGTCAGCGCCGTCTCGAAAGACGGCTCGTGGGCCGTCTCCATCAACTACGCCCGCCTCTCCCTGACCCGCCCGGATTACGGGTATGCGGGACCGGGGCAGGATCCGCGCGAGGCGGTGGAGTGGCCGGAGGATGACGGGCTATGGGCGGTGGACCTGAAAACCGGTGAGGCCAAGTTGATCCTCTCCGTCGCCCAGGGCCGCTCCCTGATGCCGCCCACAAAGCGGGTCGCGGACAAGCCGGGCCAGCCCCTGGCCTACTACTGCCATACAGTGATCTCAAAGGACGGCCAGAAAATCTTTTTCCTGGCCCGGAGCGTGGACTGGTTCGACAAGGCGGTCCACAAGGCCTCGCCCTGGCAAACCACCTCCTTCACCGTCGACAGGGACGGTAAAAACCTGCGCCGCTGCTTCAAGGACGGATGGGCCGGCTCCCATTTCAACTGGCACCCGACCGAACAGAAGATGCTCGTCACCGCCGCCTGGGATGCCGACAAACCGATGTTTAAGGATCGCCCCCTCTGGTGCCAGGTCGAGTTCAAGGTCGGCGAGGAGGAGAAGGTCCGGCGTATCGGCGCGGGAGTGTTGGACCAAGACTGGCACTGCATCTACTCGCCGGACGGGAACTTCATGAGCGGCGAGACCTACTGGAACCGCCACTTCGAACGCCCGTGGGTCATCGTCCGGCTGGAGGACGAGATGGTTTTGCCGCTGGGCGCCTTCTTCGTGCCGGAAGCCTACCGCCAGACCTACTGGCGGTGTGACCTCCACGCCCGGTGGCGCGATGACGGCCGCCAGATCGGCTTCAACAGCGTTCACGAGGGCTCCCGGCAGGTGTATATGATTGACGTTGAGGGGTTGAGCGTTGAGGGAATGGGGAGTGACGAGTGACGAGTGACGAGAGAAAATGAAAAATGAAGAGAGAAGAATGAAAAGATAAGGGAACAGAAGTCTGATGTCCGATGTCCGATGTCATCCTCTCGTCTCATGTCTGACGTCTCTCGTCCTTCAACCACCACACCACCCACTTGTCCGCCAAAGCTTTAGCGGCGGCGGAACTACCCAACCACCTAACCTTTAATTCAGGAGTTCACATGCCATTTGATTTTGACGCGGTCGTTTCCCGGCGCGGAACGGGATGTGTGAAATGGGATAGGCCCGAGGAGGGGGTGCTCCCGCTTTGGGTCGCGGATATGGATTTCCAGGCCGCGCCCGCCATCATCGAAGCGCTGCACCGCCGCGTGGATGACGGCGTGTTCGGTTACGCGCTCCCGCCGGCGTCCTGGCACGAAAGCCTGGCCCGGTGGCTGGCGAAACGCCACGCCTGGACGGTCGATCCCGACACGATCCTCAATTCGATCAGCGTCCTGCCCGCCCTCGCGGCCGTTATCCGCGCCTTTTGCCGGCCGGGCGACCAGGTGGTCCTCCAGACCCCCGCCTACAACGGCTTCCTCCACGTCATCCGCGACCAGGGATGCGAAATCGCCGGAAGCCCGCTTCGCCGGATTCCCGCCAAGACCGAGGGTGATTTCACCTATGAGATGGATTATGAGGATCTGGACCGGAAACTCGCCGACCCCCGCGCGAAACTGCTCCTGATCTGCAATCCGCACAATCCCGTCGGCCGGGTCTGGACGGCCGATGAACTCAAACGGGCGGGCGAGATCGCCCTTCGGCACGGCGTCTTCATGGTGAGCGACGAGATCCATGCCGACCTTCAGATGCCCGGTTCGCGCCACACCCCCTTCGCGACCGTCTCCGACGCCTTCCCCGCCGCCTCCGCCACCTTCTGGTCCGCATCCAAGGCGTTCAACCTCGCGGGACTCCAGACCGCCGCCGTCATCTGCGCGAATCCCGCCATCCGGGCAAAGATCCGGAAGGCCCAGGTGATGAACGGCACGGGCGATCTCAATCCATTCGGCTTCCTCGCCGCCTCCACCGCCTGGGACCGTTGCGCGGATTGGCTCGACGCGCTGCGGGTCTACCTGCACGGCAACTACCAAACCCTCCTCGAGTTCGTCCATACCCACCTCCCGCGCCTGCAAGTGGCGACCCTTGAGGCGACCTACCTCGCCTGGGTGGATGTCAACGCGCTCGGCCTCCCGTCCGGGGAACTCGCCCACCGGCTTGAACAACAGGCGAAGGTCAAATTCGCCCCCGGGTCGGACTACGCCGAACCGCCCGGTTCCGCCTTCCTCCGCATCAACCTCGCCACCTCCCGCGCCATCCTCCTCGACGCACTCAACCGGCTGAGAAAAGGTTAAAAGGTTAAGTGGGGAACGGGGAAGCGGCGGTCGAAGGTCTCGCGTCTCATGTCTGACGTCTCTCGTCCTTCAACCACCCAACCACCCAACCACCACCCCGCCTCCACCGCAGACGAGGGGTAAACCTTTTTTGATTTCCAGAAGACTTGACGGAAAAGAGCGGAATCCGTATACTGATTTCCGTTTCCAAATGCTAGGAGAAGCGACTTTCTTACGGATGGGATTTTTTTATGGCAGGTGAGAGAAACGATCAGGCGGCGCAGCAGGCTCAGAACTTCTATAACAAGGGGCAGGTTGCCTACGAACGCGGGAATCTGGACATCGCGATCGACCTTTTGATTCAGTGTATCACGCTTGTTCCGGGATTCTCCCGGGCGCGTAAGATTCTGCGCGCGGCGCAGATCGCCAAGTTCCGCAAGGAGAAGAAGAGCAAACTTGCGCTTCAGGTCCAGGAGTTCAGCGCGGCCATGCTCCGCGCGAAGATCGCCACGATGCTCAAGGCGGGCAAGAAGGAACAGGCGATCACCGAGTGCGAGAAGCTGATGACGATGAATCCGCTGAATTCCAAGAATGTCGATCTGGCGGTCGAGGCGGCGGACGCGTGCGGATTCCCGGAAGCGGCCCTCTTCACCGTTGAGGCGGCCTACGAGAACAACCAGGACGACATGCAGCTGCTCCGGCGGCTGGCCGACTACTACATGGCCGTGGGCGAGTATGCCAAGGCGCGCGATGCCTACGTGAAGTTGAGCGCGACGCGCCCGAACGACCAGACCATCCTGAAGCTGCTGAAGGACGCCGAAGCCCGTACGACCATGACCGAGGGCGGATGGGAAGAGGCGGCCGGCGAGAAGGGCGGCTTCCGCAAGCTGATCCGCGACAAGGAGGCGGCGGCGAAACTCGACATGAAGGCGAAGTCGGTCGTGGCCGGCTCCGACGCCGAGGCGCTGATCGCCGAAGCCAAGGAGCGGTTGGAGAAAGAGCCGAACAACCTCAACTTCTACCGGGCGCTGGCGCGTATCTACTCCCAGAACAAGCGGTTCGACGAGGCGGTCGAAACCCTGGTCGCCGCCCAGAAGGTCAACGCCGCCGACCCGGAACTGGACCGCGCGCTCTCCGCCGCGAAGACCGCCGCATACGGCGAGAAGATCGCCGCCCTCAAAGCCGAAGGCAAAGAGGCCGAGGCGGCGGATATGGACGCCGAGATGAACCAGTTCATCTTCGACGATCTGGTCTCCCGCGTGGAGCGCTACCCGAACGATCTCAAGCTCCGCTTCGAGTTGGGTATGCAGTACTACAAGTACGACTATTTCGACGAGGCGATCGGCCAGTTGCAGCTGGCGCAGCGTAGCCCGCAGGAGCGGGTCAAGGCGCTGTACTACCTCGCGATGTGCTTCGCGAAGAAGGGCCAGGGCGACATGGCGATCATGCAGCTGGAGACGGCGAACGACCAGCTGACGGTCATGGACGACATGAAGAAGATGGTGGTCTTCGCATTGGGCGACCTCTCCGAGAAGGCGGGCAAGATCGACAAGGCCTTCGAGTACTACAAAGAGGTCTACGGCGCGGATATCGGCTTCGAGGATATCGCGGAGCGCTTCCAGCGCGTTTACAACCTCCGGCAGGGCCAGCAGGGCTAACCGCAGCCGGACGGTCTATGCGATCATTGAATGGCTTGCCGATCCGGAAGGGTTCGCAAGCCATTTCTGTTTAGCGGAAACGGGAGCGGGACAAGATGAGACGGGAACAGAAGAAAGGTGGAAACAACGGCGAGTGGCTGTACGGCCGGAGACCGGTCCTGGAGTCGCTGACCGCCCGCCGGCGCCTTTTTTACGAGGCGATCCTGCCACAGGAAGGGCGGGACTCACCGGAAGTGGCGGAGATCCGCCGACAGGTCCAGGCGATGAACATCCCGTTCCGCGCGGTGGAGCGCCAGCGGCTGGACCAGCTGTGCGAGGGCGGCAACCATCAAGGCGTGGCCCTCCGGGTCGGCGCATACCCCTATTTTCCGTTCGACGACCTTCTGGCGGAAGTAGAAGAGCTTCCGCAGGCGGCCTATCTCCTGTTGGACCACATCGAGGATCCCCAGAACGTCGGCTCCCTGCTGCGGAGCGCGGATGCCGCGGGGATCACGGCGGTGATCCTCCCGGAAGACCGGGCGGCGGGCGTCACGGCGGCGGCGGTCCGCGCCTCCGCCGGCGCGGCGGAACACCTGCGGGTGGCGAGGGTCGTCAACCTCACCCGCGCGATGGAGGCACTGAAAGAGCGGCAGGTGTGGCTGACCGGGCTGGACATGGACACCCAAGCGAAGCCCTATACGGCGATCGACTTCACGGGACGGGTGGGGCTGGTCGTCGGGAGCGAGGGCCGCGGCCTCTCGCGTCTGGTACACGAGACCTGCGACTTCATCGCCTATCTCCCGATGCTGGGAAAAATCGACTCGCTGAACGCCGGCGTCGCCGGCGGGATCGCGCTGTACGAGATCGTCCGGCAGCGGGGGCTCACCCGCTAGCGCGCCCCTGCCCTACCGGATCCCCCTGGCGACCGTCACGGCCCACACCTGTCGGGCACCGGCCTTTTTGAGCGCGCGGGCACAGGCATCGAGCGTCGAACCGGTCGTCATGACGTCATCCACCAGCAGAACCGTCCGCTGCCGGATCCATTCCGGACGGACGACGGCAAAGGCGCCGCGCATGTTCTCGCGGCGTTCGGCGGCGTGCAGATGGGTCTGGGTCTCGGTCTGGACGACCCGCTTGACGGAACGCCCGTCGTACCGGCGGCCGATCCGCGCCGCCAGCCCCTCGGCCAGAAGCGCCGCCTGGTTGTAGTTCCGTTCCCGCATTTTGATGGTATGGAGCGGGATGGGAACCACCACGTCGATCGGTCCGATCTCAAACGAGGCGCGCAGACACCCCTCCAGCAGATCGACCAGATCATCCTTCAGCCAAAGCGCGCCGTTGTATTTGAAGGCATGGAGCCGGTCCCGCAGAAACCCGGAGAAGTGTCCCGCCGAACGGGCGCGATCAAAGGCGGGTTTGAACGCACGGCAGGCACTGCAGACAAACTGGTGCCGGACGCCGCCGGTGACAAACCGACCGCAGACCTCGCACATGCTCTCGGTGAAGAGCTCGATCTGCGCGAAACAGGCCCAGCAGATATGGCGGTCGTCACGGTCGGACGCCTCCCCGCATCCGGGACAGATGCGGGGATAGATGGCATCGGCCAGCCGCCGCATCAGGCGGACACCCTGACGCTGGATCAGCGTTTCCACAGCGTTTCGGGATACTCGCCCGCTTGGATCAGCTTCGCGATCTCCCCCACCACAAACGGCTTATCCTCGCGGTAGGTGACGCCGAACC
>DBXN01000074.1:0-270 GCA_002309585.1 Verrucomicrobia bacterium UBA1211 | reverse complement strand
CTCCAGCCAGACGGGGAAACGGCTCTCCAGCACATCGAAGAGCGCGGGGGTGAACCCCCACAGGTTCATCGAGACCCGCTCCTGGCCCGTCAGCCGGACCGGCGCGGCAGGATCCTCGCGATTCTCCGCCCCCTCCGGCGTCCGGACGAGCTTGGTCATCTCGACCACGGAGGTCAGCCTCCCCGCCTCATCGACATGGCAAATCCCGCGCGCGACACTCCCGTTGTCGGAGAGGGTCAAATTCAGCTTGTAGCCGACCATCGCGAAATG
>DBXN01000082.1:2097-6125 GCA_002309585.1 Verrucomicrobia bacterium UBA1211 | reverse complement strand
ATCTCCGCCATGAACGGAACCTCGGCATGGATCGGCTTCACGGGCGCCACGGGCGGCTCGTCCGCCCGCCAGCTCGTGTACGACTTCGAGTTCGCCTACGACGAAGTGGACCTCTCCTCGCTCTATGCCAACCCGTTCGTGGTCGAGGGCGCGGCGCAGATGAATCTCGGCCTGGGGACGGTCGGCTTCGCCGACCTGACACTGAAGCCCGGTGCCACCCTCACGGTCGGCGCGGAATCCGGCACGACGCTTGACCTGGCCGGCACGACGCTCGAAGGCGGGGCGACCATCACGTCGGCGGCCGCGCCGATCGTTCTGGAAGGCACGATCGCGTTCGATTCCGACACCGGCATCCTCAAGCTGGTGGGCGACGTGTGCGCGAACGGCAAGGTGAAACTTGCGCTCACCTCCGTCAAGGGCATACGTGACCTCATCGACCTCACGGAGGCGACAACATCGCTGACGGTTGATGATTTCGAGGTCGCCGGCGATCTTCCGTCACGGATGCATCTCGACATGAAGAACGGGAAGGTCCGGATTTGGCGTGAAGCGGCGACGATGATCACCATTCGCTAAAAGGCAGATTGTTCTGTGACCGGGGGCGGGCGGCGCCGATCAAGGTGCCGCCCGCCCTCCTTGTTTTTGCGAACACTGCACTCTGCCCCCTATTCCCTTTTTCGCGTCTTTTCGTGGTTACGCGTAGCGCCATGCTTTCACCGATGAACGTATGGCGACTTTCACCTGTAAAGAGCCAAAAATCTTCCTGTATCTTCGGGCGCGGTGTGCTATATTTCTTTCCGTCATGAAGGATCATTCACGGGGAGGAAGGGCAATGACACGGAAAACGGATCACAGACGGGTTTGGGCTTACGCGGCGATTTCCTTAACCGTTGCGTTGAGGGGTTTCTCCATTTCGCCGGTTTACGAGATTGAGGATGTCGATATCCGGCCGGACGCCGTAACGTGCCGTCGGACCGGAACAGAGACGATGGCGGCGGACGCACTGAGCCGCCAGGCATTCTGGACGGACAAGAACTACGAAGGCCAGCTGGGCGTCGCCCATGTCGAGGGAAAGGGATTTTGCCTCACAGGCGCCTCCAAGATGTGCGACACGGCGTGGCATACGCACTCCCAAACGGTCCCGCTCAAGGGCGGATGCCCGCGGTACCGCCTGGCCTTCAGAGTGGATTCGACCATCACGATCAATGACATGGGCAAGGACGGCGAGACCTGGAGCAGTTTTATCCATTGGTTCGGGGCGGACGGCGCGAAACTCTCCAGCACACCGGTGTACTACACGGCATTAAAGCGTCGGCGTACGGATATCGCCCTGTATGGAGACATTCCAAAGGGCGCGGCGGCGTACGTGGTGCAACTGGGTTTCGACCGGCCGAACATCACTCCGGACAACCATGTGACCTACAGCGCCTTGTCATTCGAAGAGCTGGCCGATTCGCCAACGTTTGCGAAGCGGGCGCGATTTGCCTCCGAGATCCACAAAGGCGGGGCCCTCTCCTGGCGGGCGGATCTCCCCGCCGGCTGCGCCGTGCGTTTCCAGTGGCGCGGCGCGGAAAGCGCGGACGGACTTGCGGAGAAGCCGTTCCGGGGTCCGGACGGAACGGAAGCGAGTTTCTATGACGCGCCGTTCACCGCCGACGCCCCTGTGATCCAGTACCGCGTGACGCTTTGTTCGGATGGCGCGGCCACGCCGGCGCTCCTCAGCGTTACGGTCGGACAGGTGACCGACCGCGACTGGACGATCGAGTGCAACATCCCACCGCCGCGCATCCGCCGCATCTCCCCCAGCCCCACACGCGACACGGCCGCACCGCTGCGCATCGCGATCGAGAACGCCACGGAAGCGGTTATCCTTTGGAAGACCCTCACGGTGAAAGTCGATGGCGCGGACAGGACGGCGGCGGTCCGGCGCGCCGACAACGTGATTTCGCTGGCCGCGCCGGACGGCGGATGGGGAGAGGGCCTGCATGTCGCCGAGGTACACGTAGTGGATTTCCACGGCAACACGGCGGCGGGTAAAAAGATGTTCTTCATCGGCGATGCGCCGACAACGGCGAAGGTCTCGCTGCGTGATGACGGCATCACCCTGATCGACGGAAAACCCTTCTTCCCGATCGGACTCTATGCCGTCTGCAAACGCGAATTCAACGGCAACTCGTTTGATAACGCCTTCAAGGGATTGAAAGAGGCGGGCTTCAATCTCGGCCACACCTACGGCAACGCCTACGATCCGGAATTCCTCGCCGCCGCGGTGAAATACGACATCAAGCTCTGGGTGGCGGCGCGTTTCCCGGAGGAGAACCTGATCAACACCGGGCGCCACAACCCCAGCATCATCGCGTGGTATCTGGGCGATGACACCGCCGACCACATCCCGCCCGAATTGGAGGCGGACTACGACGAGGCGGTGAAGGCAGTCGATCCCACGCGCATCACTGTGCAGGCCGACCCGATCGGCAGCGGCCCGAAGACCCGTTACTCCGACTACGTGACCGCCACGGACGGTTTCCTGCCGGAAATCTACCCCGTCCGCAATCAGGCGGGCGACATCAGCGACACGACGTGCGTGGCCGACGTGATCCGTGACATGGCGCTGTTCCATTCCGACGTCAAACAGTACGGGAAAGGCCAGCCGCACACCTGCTGGGCGATCATCCAATACTTCAAAGGGTGGAGCGGCTGGAAACACTTCCCCACGCGCGAACAGCTCTTCGCCATGTCGTTCGCCGCCGTGATCCACGGTGCCCACGGTCTCACCTGGTACACCTACGGGGGCTTCAAAGAGAATGAGGGCGTCACCTCCACCCCGGAACGTTGGCAGAACATCTGCGATCTCGCCGGACGTCTCTCGGCGCTTGAGCCGGTTCTTGTCGAGCGGACCCCGCCGCAACCCTCGCCGCCGGAAGCGCTGACCGGACCGAAGACGGATCCGCACGGCACCCCGTCCGTCACATGCCTGCTGAAAAAGCATGACGGCTTCTCCTACCTCCTGACGGTCAATGCGGCCACCGAACCGGTCACCGCGAAACTCACCGTTCCGGGAGCGGAGACGGCTGAGGTCCTTTACGAGAACCGTACCTGCCCGTGCGATCACGGAACCCTGACCGACACCTTCGCGCCGTTTGCGGTCCATATCTACAGGTGGAAGGGCGGGAACTGAAATTCCCATGACGGCCCGTTGCCGAACGGAAGCGTTGAAAAGATGAACGATTATCCATGTTCTGGGATTTGAGGTTTATGAAGACACTGCTTGGGTTGGCCGTAACCGCAGTTGCGGCGATCGCTTTTAGCGCGGACATCGAGACGTGGCGCGCGACGGAACTCGCCTTCGAGTCGGAGACGGACTATGACACGACGGGCGCGGACGCCGTGACGTTCGACGCCATGTTCACACACGCCTCCGGCGAGACCGTGGCGCGGCCCGGTTTCTGGGACGGCGGAAAAACCTTCCGCGTCCGCTTCGCCCCCACGAAGCCCGGTCGCTGGAGCTGGTCCACCACCTGCCGCGGCGACGCCGCGCTTGACGGCAAGAGCGGCGCGCTGGAGGCGAAGCCCTACGCGGGCGGCCTGGAGATCTACCGGCGCGGTTTCGTGAAGGCCGCGGAGGGCGCCAAACACTTTGTCTATGCGGACGGCACACCCTTCTTCTACCTCGGCGATACCCATTGGGGTCTCTACAAGGAGGAGATCGACGAACCCGGTCCGCACGCGGGCGCGACGGGCGCGACATCCCACTTCACGTACATCGCCGACCGGCGCGCGGCGCAGGGTTTCACCGTATACCAGACCGAGCCCATCGGCGCGGCGTTCAACGTTGCGGACGGGAAGGTGGATGCCGCCGACATCCCCGGCTTCCGCCTCGCCGACCGCTACTATCAGTATCTCGCCGAAAAGGGATTCGTCCACGCCAACGCCGAGTTCTTCTTCGCGTCCAACATGACCGCGAAACTCGCCGGCGATCCCGCCGCGATCGACCGTCTCGCGCGTTACTGGGTGGCGCGGTTCGGCGC
>DBXN01000082.1:0-2079 GCA_002309585.1 Verrucomicrobia bacterium UBA1211 | reverse complement strand
GAGGCGGACAACGACTTCTACCACGAACGCCACCAATGGCACAACTTCTACTGCGCCACCAACAACCCGTGGGTGACCGTCGCGGAAAGCATCCACCGCGCCGACGCCTACCGCCATCCCCTCACGGCGCATCAGGAGAATACCGCGCACACCACCGTGACAGGCCGCGGCACGGCGCCGGGCGGGCCGGACAGATTCGGTGGACGTTCCGCGTTCGCGGACACGGCCGTCGCCGAACGCGCGGGACACGTATGGTGGGGCGTCCAGTGGTCACCGTCGCTCACCGCCTCCCCCAACGCAGAAGTCGCGCGCGACTACTGGGCCGATCCGCGTCCGGCGGTCAACTACGAGGGCCGCTACTGTTTCCTCTGGACCAAGGACTTCGGCGCCCGCGCGCAGGGCTACATCTCCTTCCTCTGCGGACTCTTCGGTTACGGTTACGGCGCGATCGACATCTGGCTCTACCAGAGCACGTATGACGTGAACCGGGCGAGCCATGACGGGGTGGAGGAGATTACGCCGGCGGACAAGCAGATACCGTGGTCTACCTCCGTGGAGTTTCCCAGTGCCCATCAGATGGCCCACCTCCGGAAGTTTTTCACATCGTTCGACTGGTGGAACCTCAAACCCGGATTCGGCGACCGCGCGCGCTTCACCCCGCGTTCCGACGCAGAGCATACCCCCGCGAAGGGCATCGCCTACGCATTCGCCACGCTGGAAAAACCGAACCGCGCCGTATTCTACTTCTACGGCACGAACCGGCTCACGGGAACGCTCCACGCGCTGACACCCGGCCGTTCCCACTCCGTGCGCTGGTACAACACCCGTTCGGGCGAATGGAAGGACGCGGCCGGCACATTCATCGCCGATGACCGCGGAAACCTTGATCTGCCGGAGAAACCCGACTCGGCGGACTGGGCGCTCATCGTCACCGAACGGCCCGCCGGCAACCCCCTCCCATCGGTCCCATAATCTTACCGTTGGGCCACACGGCTTCGGTTGAAGGGAAACGGGCAACGGGCGCACCTGAGTTTTACACCCATGCCGACTGGGGATTGGCAAACAACCAAAACAACTGATAAAAAAACGTGAAGAGAAACGCGGGCTAACTCGCCCGCGCGGACGAGAAAAGTTGTTTGAAAGAGTTGTTTTCAACCATCATGGACTTCGACGTGAATTGCGCCCACGGGCAACGGGGACGTTGCCCCTTCCACTCAACGCCTAACCGTTTCCGGCGCGTGTCCTATTTCGCGTTCGCTTCGGTTTTGCCGACGAATCGCTCAATACAGGTAAGGGTTTCGCGGCTGAGAAAATGTTCGATTTTGCAGCCGTCAATCTCGGCGGTCTGTTCAGGAACCCCCAAGAGCGTCAGAAATTGTTTAAGAAGCCGATGGCGCCCGATGATATCTTCCGCGCACTGGAGGCCCGCCTCCGTGAGCACGATGGCGCCATACGGCTTTTGGGTGACATGCCCGCGTTTCTTCAACTCCGAGATGGCCTTGTTGACGGAAGGCATCGTCACGTTCAGCCGCTCGGCGACATCGCGGACGCGGGCACCACCCTCCTCCTGAACCAGAAGGAAGATGGTCTCCAGATAGTCTTCAAGGCTCATCGTCATGGGCATGTCAACCCTCCAAGGGTTCCGGCCCCCTATTTCAGGCCGTACTTGCTGATGACCTCCAGCACACCCTTGCGGATGGTGCAGGTGTCATCGATCACCTTGTTGCGGTAGAGGACGTTCGCCGCGTTGCGGACATGGAAGAGCTCGCCTTTGCGCTGCTCGGCGGTCGCCTTATCCCACTTCGCGATCTCCGCCAGCCACGGCTGGGCGACCTTCCTCAACTCGCCGACATACTTGTCGGACGCGTCGTAGGAAAGGACCTCAAACAGCTGGGCGATCACATCCTGCTTGCGCGGATTGTCGAGGTTGATCTTCGCGAAGAGCTTCGCGGCCGTCTCGCGGCGCAGAGCCATCACGTCCTTCTCGTTCGACAGGAAGGTGCCGTGGGTCGTGTTGGCGTAGCGGCTGGGAATCTCGCGGACCCAGATGTTCCGGAAGTGCACGGGGTTGCCGTGGTC
>DBXN01000144.1 GCA_002309585.1 Verrucomicrobia bacterium UBA1211 | reverse complement strand
CCCACATCAGATTCATGATGAACGTCGCCGTCACCGGCAAGCCGGTCTGGAAGGACTACAGCCGCCGGAACCCGCCTTCAGAAACGGTCGGCCACCCTCTGCCGATGGAGCAGCCCTTCTTCCCCAACCAGCAAATCTCGACCCAGTTCACCGCCACCAACGATGAGACCCTCGCGATGGTGATGGGCGGCCTCTCACGCACAGGGGATGGCTCGACCGGCAAGGCGCTGGTCCTTTTCATTACCCCGCATATCATCAGGCTGAAAAGCGAACTCTTCACGCCCATCCGCCTGAAACGCGAACCGTAACGGAGAGAACCCGACCATGAAGCCACGCGCAACCATTCTCGCCGCCACCGTCCTCTTCGGTGCGCTCACCCTGCCGCTCTTCGCGGAGACCTATACCAATCCGGTCTGGTCCCGCAACTGGCCCGACCCCACCGTCTGGCGGGGAACGGACGGCTTTTTCTACAGTCTGGCCACACCGGGCACGCGCCGGAGCAAACTCATCCGGAGCCGCGATCTCGTCAAATGGGAGCAGACCGAAATCTCTCCCTTCACCCCCGAGACATGGGAGACCCTCTACCGCCACGGGCAGAAACTCTGGGCGCCCGATGCGATCAAGATCCTCAACCGCTACCTGCTCTACATCACCGTCTACAACAGCGACCGCGACTCCTCCATCGCGGTTCTGAAATCGGACACCCCCACCGGCCCCTACGCCTTCCACGGTTTCATCACCCGCAGCAAGGAGACCGGTATCAAGGACACCATCGACCCCGAAGTCGTGATCGATCCGCTGGACCGGCGCGTCTGGCTCTTCTTCGGCAGCATCGGTCGCATCCACCGTGTCCAACTGTCGGTAGACGGCCTTTCCCTCGCGCCCAACGCCAAATACGTGCCCGTGGCGGGATTGGACGTCAGCCAGAACCCCAACCGCTCCAATGTCTTCGAGGGGTGTTACCTCTACCGGCGCGGCGGCTACTGGTACCTCTTCGCAAGTGGCGGCAACTTCGGCAACCACACCTACCGCATCGTCGTAGGCCGGAGCAAGAGTCTCACCGGAACCTTCACCGACAAATCGGGCAAGCCGATGACCGAGGGCTTCGCAACAACCGTCCTCAGTTCATCGGACGCCGCGCCCTTCTACGGGCCCGGCCACAACGGCGAGATCTTCAGCGACAAACTCGGCAGGACCTTCATGCTCTACCACTGCCACGCCAAATCCGCCCCGCCCCAGCTCCGTTTCCTAATGCTTCAGGAGATCAAGTGGGACAGCAACGGTTGGCCCTACTTCCAAGACGGCCAACCCGCCGCCTCCGCCGAGAAGGGACGCTTTTAGTTCCGCCTAAGGGGCGGAACGGCGGATGGCGATCCAACGCGTGATGAAGCACTCCGCAACCAGCAGGAGGAAGAGCAACAGCGCGGGAATGCGCCACAACTCGCGGCCGAAGGTCTTGCCGGAAAGGGCCTTGACCAGATCGTCATAGGTGTCCGCGAAGACCAGCGCGGTCTGGCGGAACAGCACCTCGCGCTCCTCGGGCGTCAGCGGATCCAGCACGCTCTCGTTTGCGTCGCCCGTCACGCAAAGCGGAAAGGCGGCGTTCCCGCCGGCGAGCGGCCCCAACCACTCCGCCGCCTGCCCGGAGACATCAACCGCATACAGCCCCGGCAGCAGCGGCTGGTCGGTCCGCAACGCGACCCCGTCCTCCGTCTGGCGCAACTTCCCGAAAAGGTGTCCGCCCCGCTCATCCGTCAGCCGGATGTCCTGCGCATCCGACCACGAGGCGGTACTTCCCCGGTACGGATAGAGGCAGACGGCGGGCAACGCCCGCCTCGGCATCTCCGGGCCCTCGCACTCCACCCGGATATTCGCCCCGCCGCCATCCTCCTCCAGTTCGATCGCGACGGGATAATGCTCGCCAGCCTTCATCTCGACCGAGAAGGACTGCGTCTCCATGTAATTGTGGGTGCTCACCGGTCCGCCGGTTCCGACCGACATCCGGGCCCGGTCGTCGCCCCGGATGCTAAACGTGTATTTCCCGTCCAGCGGCGGCACGAACGACCCGCTCCACCGTACCACAAAATGATCGCTCGGGACGCCTCGTCCGGGTGAACGGTCGCCCCAATCGAAATTCACCGTCGGATCGACGCGGGTCAGAACCGGCTGCGCCGTCTTTCCCTTCCGATAGTACGAGCCGGTCAAGCCATGTCCGCCCGTCCCTGTCGGCGGTGCCAACTGGACGACCGCCCCGTAGGAGGGCGGAATATTCAAGACCGCGACACGCGGCCGCGCCAGATAGCCGACCAACTCATGGACAAACGGCAGAAAGGCCTGCCGGGAAACCAACCCGCCCGCCGTCGCATCCAACGGCAGGAAGAGCTGCAGGATCCGGCCCCGTCCCACCGTCTTCTCCGCCAACAACGGCGCGCCGTTCTCAAACCGCGCCACAACCAACTGCCCGTCCGCCCCCTCCCCCGCGGCGCGGTAGCAATCGACCGCGGCGTCTGTGAGATCGCCCTGCTCGCGGAAGAGCGCCAAGGCCGGATGGGTGAACGACCCGGCCCCCATCCGCATCCCACCCTCGGCAACGTCCGACGCCTGGCGGATCACGCACGCGCCGATCGGGAGCGGCAGAAACGGTTGTCCCTCCGCCCGCCATCCGTTGTAGAAAGCCTCCTCCGACCGGGGACCGTGCGTCACCAGCAGACTCCCCCCCTGCTTGACAAACATCGCCAGCTGCTCGGCCTGCCTGGCCGGGAGCTCCGGAACATCCGCCAGCACAACCACCGCCGTGTCGGCGAAACTCTCGCGCAATCCGAGCGCGCTCACCGAAATCCAATCCGGCCGGACCATGAACCGCTGCCGATCCCGCGCCGCCTCCTGCCGACGCTCCCGCGCCGCCTGAAGCTCCGAGAAGGAGGGCATCAACGCCAGCGCCAGATACCCGCCCGCCCGCTGCAGGGCGGTGGCGCCGCGCCCGTCATCGACCACCAGAACATTCAACTCCCCCACCACCTGGATCACGCGGCGCATCACGTCATCGGACGGCAACTCGTCATGCGCGTCCACCGTAACCTCAACCACCTGTGCCCCGGCGTTTTTGAACTGGTGCACAAACGAAAGCTGCCGCTCGCTCCCCGGCTCCATCTGGGTTACCGACCGGTCGATCTTCTCCTCCTCCCCGATCTTCAGGACCACCTTCGACGGCGTGACCGACTCATGCCCCGTGTTCACCAGGGTGACGTCAATGCGGACCTCCCGGTCCGCACCCACGACCGGCCGGGAAAAGGCGATCTCCTTGACCGCCACATTCCGGACCCCCTTCGGCAGCGGCAGGGTCCGCACCAAGATCTTGGGCGGCTCCGGCAACCGCTCGAACGCCTGCTTCAGGCTCTGCCAGCTGCCGAGATCGTCCGTCTGCCACCCCATCGCCTGCCCGTCCCCGAAAAGGACGATCCGCGAGGCGCCGCCAGCCCCTTGCGCCAGACTCGACGCCGCGGCCGCCAGCGCGTCCGGCACCTGCATCACGCCCTGCACCGGTGTCGCGGCCTCCAGCTGCTTCAGCACATACTTGCGGTCGGAAACCGGCGTCGGGACCAGCGGGATCGGAACCGCCCCGACCACCCACACGCTGAAGGCCGTCCCGCGCGGCGCCCGCTCGACCAACTTCATCGCCTCGGAACGGGCCTGGTCGAAATTGGAGGTCTCCCCGTTCTCCAGCATCATCGAGGAAGAACCGTCCAGAACGAGCGCGATGTCCCGCGCGCCCCCGCCGGAGAAGCGGCTCAACCCCAACTGTTTCTCAAAGAAAATCGCCCCCGCGCAGGCGAGCAGGCAGAGCAGGCAACCGAGCCAGACGAAAAACCGCCAGACCCTGTGCTGGCCCAGGGCGAACCCGATTCCGAAGAGGACAAACGCCATCAGACCGACCGGCATCACCACCCACCACGGGAAAGTGGATCCCGTCTGGACGAACGGCCGCGCGAACGCCAGCACCGCCGCGCCCACCAACAGGCACCGCACCGCCAGCAGGAGCATCTCCTCCAGCAGCAGGCTCCGCCGGCGCCGCATCAGACTGTCCATCAGAAACCGCATCGCGCCCCACGGAATCTCCCGGGCGTTCCGCCGGTTAAACAGATGGATCACAATCGGTATTGCGACTCCCGTTAACGCCAACAGCAAATATGGATTCAAAAAGAGCATCTACACCGCCCTTTACCCTCGCGCGTCCCCCTTATTCAAAAACGGCGAACGCGGAGACAAACCCCGCGTTGCCGTAAAACAGATACCATCTTATCAAACGCCGCGCCTAAATCAAAGCACATCCTTTCCCATACCGGGCAAAACTGAGCTGGAGGACGGCGTCGCGAACCTCCTCGGCGGTGCTGGTGGCGGGCATCGGCCGACCGATCCGGATGACCACCGGGCGCCGGAACAGATGGCGCGGGAAACGGAGGCCCGGTTCGCCGTGCGCGAAACTGAAGATGCTGCCCCACAGGTTGCCGATGTAAATCGGGATGATCGGTGCGCCGGTCCCCTTGACCATCTTCTCGAAACCGTGCTTGAACGCCTCAATCCGCCCGGTCCGGGTCAGTTCGCCTTCCGGGCAGATGGCCAGCAGATTCCCCTCTTTGATCGCCTGCCGGGCGTTGTTGATCGAGGCGATCAACGCCTTGGCCGAGTCGGTCGAGTGGATCTGGATGGCGCGGTTGAGCTTGAAGAAGGGTCTGCACCACCGCCAATTCTCGTAAATCTCACGCGACATCACAAACCGGACCGCCCGGCTTGTGAGGGAGATCGCCAGCGGGGCGTCGGAGAAGGCCGTGTGGTTCATCGCCAACAGCGCGCCACCCTCTTCGGGAATGTTCTCGATTCCCTCGACCTTGACGGCGTAGAGGGACCGGATCAGCCGCGAGACGAAGAACCTCGCCGTCTGTTCCGGAAGGGTCACGACCGCCCACACCGCGACCAGCACGGCGAACCCCGCCGTCCCCAGCAGAAGGGTCCGGCTGGAGAGGCCCAGCACGTCGATTCCCAAGAGGATGAGCAACGCGGCGCCGATCATCCCCGTGAAACTCGCGCACTCCACCGCGCCCAGAAGTTCCCCGCGCCGCGCCGCGTCCGATTCGGTCTGGAGATACGCCGAAACCGGCACCAGGAAAAGCCCCCCGCCGATCCCCAGCAGGACCAGCTCCGCGTCCACCAGCCACCGCGTCTCCGTCAGGGCGACCGCCAGCAGACTCACCGCCATCACCGCGCCGCCGGAGGGAATGCACCCGAACTCCGTCCGCCGCTTCGACCAGCGCCCGCACAGATACGACCCGATCATGATGCCCGCCGCAGCGAAGAGGAACGAGAACCCCGCCTCCTCAACCGTATACCCGGCGTACTCCCGGACATACAGTACCAGCGCCTGCTGGAACAGCGCCGCGAAGACCGAAAAGGCCACACACCCCCAGACCGCCTTCAGCAGCATCGGTTTCGGCGCCGTCGCGGCGATCGCCCGGTAGGCATCCGAAAAGATCCGGAACGAGACTTTCATCGGCCGGCCGACCGCCGGGGTGTCAGGGATCCGACAGGCGCAATACAGCCCGTATGCCGAAACCGCCAACGCGCCCGTGATCACCGTCAGGAACCCGATCCCCATCCGGCCCACCAGCAGCGACGGCAACGCCATCCCCAGAATGATCCCCAGATAGCTGCTCGCCGCCATCCGGCCGTTCGCTTCCGACACCCCAGCCGCCGGAACGATCTCCGGAATGATCCCCCGTTTGACCGGACCGAAAAACGCGCTCTGCACCGTCAACAGGGTCAGCACACCGAACACCGGCCAAGCCGAATGGGAGAGCAACGCCGGATAGGTCAACAGGATGATCGCCAACTCCACCCCCTTCAGCACCCGGATCAGGGATGATTTGCTGAACCGGTCCGTCAGCGCCCCGCCGAGATTCGAGCAGAGGATGAACGGCGCGACAAAGAGGATCGTCGCCGTCGCCAGAGTCTTCGCGAGCGAGAACCCCAAAACCTTGGAGACATAGATCACCGCGATCATCTTGAAGAGATTGTCCATCATTGAACCGATCGCCTGAGCCCGGTTCAGCCATTTGAATGAATCAGGAATCGTCATCGCCGTCTTTGTCATACCGCCACCCCTTTCCTTTCGGAGAACGATAATGCAAACGCCATGCCAACCCCGTTTTTCCCGCGAAACCGCACTCAATCAGTTCAATAAACCTTCAAATTATGTCTATATTGTCATTATTTGCACAATGAATGTATGTCGCAAGCCGCGTACCGCGTGTCAGACGGCTGCCGGATGTTGGGATGTCCGCTCAACGGTCATCGGCTCGCTCTTGTCACGATTGAACCACGAACGGTATTGGCGGCAGATGCCGAATTCCGCAAACGCACCCTTCAGTTTCTCGGTGACACACGCTCAGGTTTGGGCGGCACCTCGCCAAACATCTGTTTCGAAAAGGCGCTCAGAGTCTCCCGGCACCGACGTGTCCAATCCGCCGGGGACACCATCTTCTCACCGTTTGTGAAGGGCAGCGGATCCTCCAGCGGACACGGAGCGATTTTCGAAACATCGCAGTTCGGCTTGTCGTAATCCGGCCGGGCGGCGAGCGTGATCCCGCAACAGGCGCTCACCAACCCGACCCAGAGGATTCTTCCCGCATTTCCATCACGCTTCCCGGATCAGCGGACAAAGATCATGAGCCCGGAATCGATGTAGAGGCCGTCTTCCTTCTTGATGGCATACCAGTTACCCGGAACATCACGCATGACAAAAGTGATGGTATCAATGTTAACGGGCCTCGTCTCACTTGCCCACGAGATTAAAGGTGTCCACACCATCTGATATGCCGGTGTACTGGTTGAGGTTGTTCGCGGTGTAGGTACGGGACACGCCGAGGTCGGAGGAGGATGTGCGGTTTCCGATGGGGTCGTATGCGTATTCGTGTTCGGTCGCCGGGGACGGCGCCCCTCCCGTTTTTGCGGCCGAAATCAGCTCACTCCGCGCGTTGTATCCGTAGGTGTCGGTACGCGACTCGCTCATCGCGGAGCCGGACTTGGCGCAGGAGACGCGGCGGCCGGCGATATGACAATAGGACTTTAGCGATGAACGCATCTTTGGATGTCCTCCAACTTGAGCTTGTCCGACATCATTCGGCACTCGCCATCATCATAGAAGACCTGAAGATTTGACAGGTCATCGAAGCGGAACATGAACGACTTGAACCCAAAAACAACCGAAATCCGTTGACCAGGATGCAGTTTGCGCCCGGGACGGATCCGATCAGGAACGCCGTCCCATGCCGGAACCAACAGTTTGCGGGTATCAGAAGTGCCGTCCTTAAATGTAGTACGAAAAGTCCATGCGTCACTCCCGAAACTGTCAAGATAGACATCGCGATTGGACACATTGGTGGCCAAAAGGACCGCTATTCCATAAACATATTTGGCATTCCAATCCGGACGCAGGGAAGCGCCATCCTCATCACACCGAGCAACGAAAACTGCCCCCATCAGGCTGTCACTGGAGAATGGGAATGCGTTTTCGGGGAGAAACAATTCAAGATTAACGCTATCCGGTGGAAGCCGATAATTATCTGGAATTGTCAGCCAAAGCGAGTCCTCACTCTCTCCGGTTCGGAAATCACCCCAACTGTCCTCCATAAAATCAAAATCGAAACAGGGGATATGAAAGGCGTTTGAGTTCCTTATGTCGTGACCGCGCCGATAAGTCACGGAAATGTCCGTAATGCTCGGCAGAAGGTTAGGAAATTCGGTCATGCCGATGATGAATGCACGCTTCTGATGCGGAGCAAACCTCCTTTGGGGTTCGAACCTTGCCCAGTCGCGAAGATAGCCGTAGTCCCACAGCAAAGGAACGGTTCGAGTCGTCTTTCGCCCGTTGATGCATAACGACCACTCCGGTCTTCTGAACCCTTCAATCTCAATCTCCCTGCCTGAACAATTCTCAACAATCAGAGTGGCGACACCGGGTGCGTAACAGTTCCCAGATTCGAGTGCCTCAAACCCGAGACGGTCTCTGATATCGAATCTCCTGACCAGCACATTGGGTGGGGAAAGAGTCTCGCGCCGATAGGTCGCATAATTTGCCAATTCACAAATGCTGATATCCAAAGGGAGATCAGAACGTCCCTCATTCATGACGCAGCCCCCAGCGATAACGCACAGAAGGGTGATGTGCCACACATAGATAGGCGAAGGGAAAGCATTCATTTGTCGTCTCCAAAATCAACATCCACAAGAGTAGGCATCGACATTTGTTCCGGATTGTCACCCATGTATTTGGAACATGGCACATGGGATGTCTTACCATCGACAAGTGTTTTGAGCCAATTATCCATTCTTTTCTTTACGTAGGGCGTAATCGTTTGGATTACAGCCTTACCGTCTGTTTTTGTTGTCCAAGCCACTCGTCCAAGTACTGTTGCTTTCGAGTGCTGGCAACATTTACATGTATATTGATTATCATAATACTTCAAGCAGCACCGTTGAACCGGGAATAAATAGAATTGCGTTTCCGCATTAGGCCGATCAACGAAAATGACAGTTCCATCAGTACGGACAAAACCGTCCATACGGTCAATCTCTTCCCTGTTGTAATAATATGGTTCTACAGGGTGTGAAGTATCACCCATCGTCCCAAGGCTTGACTTTGAATCGACAACAAAAACATTCCGCTCCAAATCCTTTGTGATTTGAATAAAGTTTAATTCGCACCCTTCTTTAATGTCAGCCGCTTTAAAAGGCAACCTAAGTTCCATTGGGTCGTTTGTATGAATCCTTTCCCCGATCTCAATTGATAGCAACCCAAGTCGATCAAGCGCGGTAACCGGAAAATTGTCCACGTACACATACAAATAAGGCCGGTTATACATTAGTATCGGATCCCTTCCCATCCACCTCCCCGTCACCGGCTCGTAATGCCGGTAGTTGTAATACACCAGCCCCAGCGCGTCATCGGCGTATTCCGACGAGAAACGGAAG
>DBXN01000028.1:62434-65151 GCA_002309585.1 Verrucomicrobia bacterium UBA1211 | reverse complement strand
CATGTAAGCCAGATAATCGGGATCCAGCAGATCGTTGATGCCGACGATCTCGATATCGTTCGCGAAATTCTCAACCGCCGCGCGGAAAACCATACGGCCGATACGGCCGAACCCATTGATACCCACTTTGATAGCCATGTTTTAAACTCCTTCGTGTTGAGGACATCCGATGAGGCGACTAAACCCCCTTCTGCCGGCCCTCGCGCCCTTCCGGAACGGAAATATGCACTAAAGCCCCTTTCAGAATTGGCGCGATAGTATACTGATTTGGGAAATTCGAGTCAATCCGATTCCCCATTTTTTTCCATGGCCGGCGGAACCGCCTTTGAAATCCACGCAACATTCATCAAAACCCCGCTTGCCCCGTCCGCTCCAATCATGGTAAACTAATTGGGTTTTGAAACGTACAAGCCATAATGAAAGAGATCCGGAATGACGGGTGAAGAAAAGAATATCCGATCGCAGCAGATAACCGCCGACAAACGGCGGTTCGCGGCATCGCTTCTTCCCGCCATCCTGAATGCGCTTGCCATTGCCGCCGCCGGCGCAGCTCTCTGGCTTTACCTTGATTACCGTTCGCCGAGAATCATCGGTTACGCGACAGAACAGCGGGACGGCTCTGAACACCGCGTGGTCAAGACCAACACGACCCGCATCGGCGAGACTTTCACCCCGTTCCAAGCCCAACCCTCCCCCGGCACCGTCGCCGCCTCCTGGCCCTGTTTCCGGGGCGGACAGCGCGACAACATTGTCCGGGAGACCCCGCCGCTGGCCAAAACCTGGGCGGCGGACGGCCCGAAGGTCCTGTGGCGCGCCGATCTCGGCGAGGGCTACGCCGGCGCGATCATCGCCGAAAACCGGGTCTATGTGCTGGACTACTGGGAGGAGAAGAACGCGGACGCGCTGCGCTGTTTCGATCTTCTCTCCGGCGCGGAGCTGTGGCGGCGGAGTTACAAAAACCCCATTCGGCGGAACCACGGCAAGTCCCGGACCGTTCCCGCGTATGCGGACCATGTGGTCGTGAGTCTCGGTCCCGCCGGACACGTGATGGCGGTGGATGCGCGTTCGGGCGACCTGCTCTGGAGCTGCGACCTCGTCGCGACCTACGCCTGCGAGGTGCCGCAATGGTATGCGGGGCAGTGTCCGCTCATCGACGGGAAGCGGGTCATCCTCGGGATCGGAGGTGAGAAGGTCCTGATGGCGGCGTTCGACCTCACGACCGGAAAGACCGTCTGGGAGATCCCGAACGAGGGGGCGTTCAAGATGTCCCACGCCTCCATTCTCCCCGCCCGTCTGCTGAACCGCGACTGTTACGTCTACGCCGCCCTCGGCGGAATCGCCGCCTGTGACCGCGAGGGCAAACCCCTCTGGCGCTCCACGGCGTGGAAGCCCGCCGTCTGGGCCCCGACACCGGTCGCGTTGGACGACCGCCGGCTCTTCCTGACCGCCGGCTATGGCGCGGGATCGGCGATCCTCTCCCTCCAGGAATCCGGTGGGCAAATCACCGCCTCGCTTGACAAACAGTGGAAACCGACCCAAGGTCCCGCATCGGAGCAGCAGACTCCTCTGCTCATTGACGGGACACTCTACATGATCCAGCCGAAAGACGCCGGGGCATTGCGGGCGGAACTGGTCGCGGCGGAGACGGCAACCCTCCCGGCGGTCACCTCCTCCAGCGGCAAGGAGAACCGGTTCGGACTCGGCCCCTACCTCTTCGCCGACAATGCTTTTTGGATTGTCGATGACGACGGCGTCCTCCACGTCTTCGGGCTGGAGGGCAAGACCTTCACCCGTCTGGCGCAGCACAAGATCCTGCCCGGCGTCGACGCCTGGGGGCCGATCGCCTTCGCCGGCGGCCTCATGATCCTCCGCGACTCCAAATCGATCGCCTGTCTTGATCTCAGAAAGGAGCCCACACCATGAAACTCTCCAACCGGGAACGGATCTTTTTTTTCGGGGGCCTGTTCACCCTCGGAATTCTCGGCGTCTTCCTCTTCCGGCGCAAACCGCACCTCCTCACGGTCCCGCCGCCTAAACCGCCCTTTACGCCCCCCGACGCGGCGTTACATCCCCCTGCCCCGCAACTGGGCGCGCTCCGTTTCAGCGTCAATCGGGAAAAGAAGACCGTCTGCGCCCATGATGCGGCAACCGGGAATCTCGTCTGGGAATCCAACGGCGAGGACCGGTTCATCATTCCCGGCGCGGCCTTCCCCATCGATCTCTCGCCGGACGGTGAGCTCTGGGTTGCCAATGTCGGCCGCAAACGGCTGGAACAGCTCGATCCCCAGACCGGCCGGTTCATCGCCTCATGGCAACCGACGGAACCTTTCGGCGGTTGCTGTAACCCGGTCCGTTTCGCGGCGCTGGCGGGCGGCCGGTTTGTGACGATGGAGAAGGGAACGCGCCTCGCCCGTATCTATGCCCCGTCGGGTGCGTTGGAACGGGAGATCGCCACCGACCTCTCCTTCTTTGAACATGACTACTACCTCTACCGGGAAAAACGGATCATCCATCTGTATGACACCGCCCGGCGCAGCCACTGGAAGGTTCGTTATGATCTCGACGCGTAATTTTCTAAGGACCCTTTTCGGTGGCGGATTGCTGATGCCCTTTCTCTGGCTCGCCGGGAAACGGAAGAATCGAAAGGCGGCCTTCCTGTGGCAGATCGATCCCGACAAATGCATCCAGTGCGGCAAGTGCGAGACCGCCTGCGTCCT
>DBXN01000028.1:38678-62407 GCA_002309585.1 Verrucomicrobia bacterium UBA1211 | reverse complement strand
CTCTTCTGCAGCGGGTACTATCAGGACAAGCGGGTGAAATTCGACACCGCCGCCGAGAACCTGCGCTGTCCGACCGATGCCATCAAGCGGAAGTATATTGAGGATCCCTACTTCGAATACACCATCGACGAGGCGGCGTGTATCGGATGCGGCAAATGTGTGAAGGGCTGCGCGGCCTTCGGAAACGGCTCGCTCTTTCTCCAGATCCGCCAGGGTCTCTGCAAACAGTGCAACCAATGCCGCATCGCAGAGATCTGCCCTTCCCACGCGGTTGTCCGCGTGCCCGCCGAAACGCCCTATCTCTTCAAACGTCCCCCGGAGGCGAAAACATGATCCCCTTCGTGGCCCAAGCCCGTTTTCCCGCGCCGGAGTTTGAGAACTACACCCTCCCCCAGCTCCACCTGGAGACCGTGATCCGCGATCCGATCTTCTGGCGGATCGGTGCCCTCTTGCTCTTTCTTACGATCACCGGTTTCTGCCTCTACCGCTGGCGTTCCGCGAAGGCGATGCGTCTGCTTGCGCTCGCGGGTGCCGTGATCTTCGGTTTTCTCTTCACCGCGTGTCCCTGTCCCGTCGGCATGTTCCAGAATGTGCTCGCCGCCTTTGTCCACGGCCAACCGCTCGGCTACGGGTTCCTCCTCCTCTTCGCGATCCCGCTCGCGGCCGCCCTCCTCTTCGGCCGGCTCTTCTGCGCGGGAGCCTGTCCCCTCGGCGCGGTCCAGGAGCTGCTGCACTGGAAATCAATCCAGATTCCGCTTCCGGTTGACCGCGCGTTGCGGCTCATCCCGATCGCGCTCTTTCTCCTGATCGCGGTCACCGTCGTGGCGGGCATGGCCTTCCCGCTCTGCTCGCTCGATCCCTATCTGCCGCTCTTCCTCTGGAGTTGCTCCATCCCCACCGTCTTCATGTTGGTGTTGGGGTTGTTCGTCTCACGCCCCTTCTGCCGTTACCTCTGCCCGTATGGGGTTCTGCTCCGGCTCTTCGCGCTGGTCTCCTGGAAGAGTCCGGCGATCACCCTTCAGACCTGCATCACCTGCCGGCTCTGCGAACAGGGATGCCCCAACGGCGCCATCCTCCCACCGCAGGGGGCCCCCACGCCCGAGGCGCAGACACTCGGTGTGCAGCAGCTCTCCCGGCTCATCGCCGCGCTGCCGCTGGCGCTCTGTCTGGGTGGTCTGATCGGCTGGTTCGCCGCACCGATGATCAGTGTGACCCATCCCGCCGTCCGTCTGCTGGAGGACATCGAGGCGCATCGGACCAATGACGCGGTCGAAGCCTTCGAGACCTCCGGCACGCCGCTGGCCCAACTCCAGAACGAGGTCGCGCAGGTCCGCCACGTCTTCGAGTGGGGCATGCCGCTTGCGGGTGTCCTTTTGGCGGGCGCGGTGATGGCCGAACTGATCGCCGAAAACCGCCGCCGCAAGGAATCCCGATCCTACACGATCGATCCCTCCCTCTGTTTCTGCTGCGGCCGATGCTACGCGGCGTGCCCGCTGAACCGTAAACACGAAGCGAAAAAGGGAACCGCCCCATGAACAAACCCGCGATGCGTTCAATCTTCCGTTCTCTCCAGAGGATCGCCGTGATCTTTGTGATCGTTCTGGGGCTGCACGTGCTCCATGACGCCATCCGGGGCGATCAGGTCCTCACGGCGGGCCGTGAACAGCTGGAGTATCTGAAACAGCAGGACATGTCCCACCCGAAATTCGCCGCGATCGTCCGCGAGCTGGATTACCTTTACCGTTCCGCCTATTTTCAGACCCATGACCAGCGGCGCTTCGGGCTCCGCCTCCTCGGTATCGGATTGCTGGTCTTCTGTCTCCTGTTGGGCGCGGAGCGGGCCATCCTTCCGCCCGAACTCTCCGTCCCGAAAGGCCCCTCCGCCTCGCCCGAACGGGACAGCGGCGAGCTGATCGCCACAACCGTCTGCGGTGTCGTGGCCCTCATGCTGGTCCTCACCTATATCCGCAACCGATTCCCGCACGGTCTCCCGGCACCAGACCAACCCCAAACCGCGGCGGTCGCGCCCGAGGCGCCCGCAAACGGCCCCGCCGCCGTCGCCGAATCCGGCGGCAAGCCCACGCCGCCCCCCGCCGCCAAGCCGCCCGTTCTCGCCGAGGCGATGGAGGCGGAAACGCGCCAGTGGCCCCAATTCCGCGGCTCGCAGCTGCCCAACCGGAACGCGCTTCCGGCCAACTGGCGTTTCCGCGAGAAATGGAAAACCGCCATCGCCTCGCCCGGTTTCAACTCGCCGGTGGTCTGGGACGGCGCGGTCTTTCTCACGGGCGCGGACGAGAAGGCCCGGACACTCTACTGCTACGACGCCCAGACCGGAAAAGAGATGTGGCGCGCGGTCTGCGACAAAGCGCCGCAGATTCCGGAAGTCTCGGAGGACACCGGGCTCGCCCCGCCCACCGTCTGCGCCGACGCGGAACGGGTCTATGCGATCTTCGGAACCGGCGAGATGCTCTGCTGCTCCCATGCGGGCGAGGTGGTCTGGCGCAAGCAGCTTCCCGTCCCTGAAATCACCTACGGCTACGCCTCGTCGCCCTTGCTTCTGGGAGACCGGCTGATCGTCCAGTATGACCTCGACAACGTCCAGACCCTTTACGCCATCAATGTCCTGACCGGCGAGACACTGTGGGAGAAGAAGCGGGACGCGGCTCCCTCTTGGTCAAGCCCGGTTGCCTGGATCGCGGACGGTAAGGCGATCATCTTCACGGCAGGATGCCGCACGGCGGAGGCATACGACGCGCAAACAGGCGACTCCCTCTGGCGGCAGGAGTGTCTGGGGGGCGAGGTGGCCGCATCCGGTTCCGCGCGGGACGGGATGTTCTACTTCTCGAACACAGGAGCCTTCACCGGGGCCTTCTCCGCAACCGACGGCAAGATTCTCTTCAAAAACGAAGACACCCCCTCGCCGGACGTCGCCTCCGCCGTGCTGTACAACGACCTCTACCTCCTCTTCACCAGCGGCGGAAGCGTTTTGGGCATCGACGCGAAGGACGGTAAGGAACTCTTCGAGGAGAACTTCGACAGCGGCTTCTACGCCTCGCCCGTCGCCGTGGGCGGCAAGATCATCGCCGCCAATCTGGATGGCGATCTGCTGCTGCTCTCGGCCACGCGGGAGAAGATGACCGTCGAGGCGAAGTATGCGATGAACACGAAACTCTTCGCCATTCCCGCCCTCTCCCAAGGCAACCTGATCGTGCGGACCGAGGCAAATGACCTCATCTGTCTGGAGGCGGAACCATGATGATCCATCCCCTCCTGCCGGAGCTGATCCGTCTCCAGCGCCGTGACCGCTATCTGGCGCCCGAAGCCCTGGCGGAACTCTCCGAACGGCTGTCCATCCCGGTCAACACGATCCTCAGCGTCGCCTCCTTCTATCAGGCGTTCCGTTTCAAGCCGTGCGGCAAGCACCAAATCAAGGTTTGCATCGGGGCGGCCTGCTACGTCAAAGGTGCGGAGAAACTCTACGATGCCTTCGCCGAGTATCTGGAACTCGCGCCGGGCGAGGACACCTCGGAGGACGGCCTGTACACGCTCAGCAAAGTCGCCTGTCTGGGTTGCTGCATGCTGGCGGTCGCGGTACAGATCGACCGGCACATCTTCGGCCACGTCACCCCGGATGAGATTCCCCGCATCCTGGAGGAGTTTGAAGGGATGGTCAGCGAGGAGACCACGGATGCCGCGAACGCGCCCCTTGGCACCGCGCAAGCCGAGATCCGTGTCTGCCGCTGTTCCTCCTGCCGCGCGGCGGGAAGCGACCGGCTCTTCGATATCTTGACCCGCGCCTGCCGGGAAGAGGGGCTACCGGTGACGGTCAAGGAGGTCGGCTGCCACGGCATGTCCTACCGTGCCCCGATCGTCACGGTGGCGGCCCCCGATGCGGTCTACCATTATGACCGTGTTCAGCCGAACGATGTCCACGCGCTGTTGAACAACCATTTCAAACCGGCGGGCGGACTTAAACGGATCTCCTGGGAGAGCAAACGCTTTCTCGACCGCTTCTACAGCCGCCACGCCTGTTCCTGTTGCGCCACCACGCCGATGGACAACCGTATCGATGCGGCCCGGCTGGTCACCCGCAACAGTGGGATCGCTTCGCCGGAATCGCTGGAGGACTACCGGGCCAACGGCGGATTGAAAGCGTTTGAGAAGGCGCTCACCCTCCCGCCCGAAACGATCATCGCCCAGATCAAACAGGCGAAACTGCGCGGACGGGGCGGCGGCGGGTTCCCGACCGGCGAGAAGTGGCGGCTGGCCTATGAGGCGCCGGGAGACAGGAAGGTCGTCATCTGCAACGCCGACGAGGGTGATCCGGGTGCTTTCATGGACCGGATGTTGCTGGAATCCTACCCCTACCGGGTGCTGGAAGGGATCCTTATCGCGGCGCGGGTGATCCATGCCGAATGCGCGATCATCTACATCCGCGAGGAGTACGCGCAGGCGATCGCCGTGCTGGAACGGGTCATCGGCCAGCTCCGGGAACAGGGCCTCTTTCAAACCGTCTCCCCCACCTTCGACCTCATCCTTTTCCGCGGCGCGGGTGCGTTCGTGTGCGGCGAGGAGACCGCCCTACTGGAGTCGATCGAGGGTCGCCGGGGCATCCCGCGGCAACGCCCGCCCTTCCCGGTCGAGCACGGGCTGAACGGGCTTCCGACCCTCATGAACAACGTCGAGACCTTCGCCTGTGTCCCGATGATCCTGGCGGATGACGGCGCAACCTTCACCGCGATCGGAACGGAGCGTTCCCACGGAACCAAGGCGTTCGCCCTCGCCGGCAAGGTCAAGCAAGGCGGATTGATCGAGGTTCCCATCGGCATTACCGTCGGCGAGATCGTCGAGACCTTTGGCGGCGGTGCGGAGGAGGGCCATACGATCAAGGCGGTCATGATCGGCGGACCGTCGGGCGGCTGCATCGCCCGGCGGAATTTCAATCTGCCGGTCGATTACGAATCGCTGCGCCAGAGCGGCGCAATGATGGGATCCGGCGGCCTGATCGTCATTGACGAGCGGGATTGCCTGGTTGATCTCTCCCTCTACTTCCTCCAGTTTCTGCGCGACGAGTCGTGCGGCAAATGCGTCCCGTGCCGCGAAGGGGTTCTCCAATTGTGCGAATGGGTCGAATCGCTCACCAAGGCCGGTCCGAAACCACCGGACATTCTGGACCGGATTGAAACGTTGGCCCGCCAGATCCAGCAAGGTTCCCTCTGCGCGCTCGGACGGACTGCGCCAAACATGGTCCTCAGCGCCCTTCACGAGTTCCGGCAGGAGTTTGAGGCACACCTGCAGGGCGCATGCCCCGCCGGGAAGTGTCCTGAACTGACCGAATTCGAGATCACCGATGACTGCATTGGCTGTACCAAATGCGCACAGGTCTGCGCCGCCGACGCCATCACCTGCGAGATTCTGGAGCAGGCGCGAATTGATCCCGCGAAGTGCGTGAAATGCGGGGTCTGCCGTTCGGTGTGCCCCGAACACGCCATCCGCAACCGGCTGGAACCGTCCGATCTTTCCTCCGTCGTTCCGACAGAAACGTCCGTACCGGAACCGCAAAAGACCGATCCTGACCATTACCTGCTGGATGGGGAAGCAAGAGCCTTCGTTCCCAGACAGACCCTTCTGGAGGCCGTTCCCGATCTCCCGACGCTCTGCCATCTCAAGGGCGTCAACGACGTCGCCCACTGCATGGTCTGCGCCGTTTGGGACGCGACGCTCTGCCGGTTTATCCCCGGCTGTGAAACGCGGATTCAGCGAGGACACGTTTACGAAGCGTGCGGCGAACGGGTGGAAGCCTTCCGACGGACGGCGTTCAGCCTCATGCTCCAGCGCCACGATTTCCGGTGCGGTACCTGCTCGGCCCGCGCATCCTGCCGTTTACTGGAAGGGGTGAAAACCTATCGGGCGAAGAAATCAAAGAACGGATGGACGCCGCCCCCGCCGGTGACCGCGCGCCACCTGATCTACGAAGGGGGAAAGTGCGTGTTGTGCGGGCGGTGTGTGGCGGTTTCAGAGGGTACGCTCTCCGTCCACAACAGGGGATACCGCTCCGTCATCTCCCCCGCCCCCCAAACGTGGGATGATCTGTCCCCCGCCGTCGCTACCGCCGTGTGCAGGGCCTGTCCGACCGGCGCGTTGACGGCCAGAGAAGAGGAGAAACCGCATGTCCCGTAAACTCATCATCTGGATCGGCTCTTGCCTTGGCCTTGCCTTAATCCTGATCTCGTTCAGAGACAAACCGATTCCGGGAATCACCCCTACGTCCCGGAAGGGACGGGAGGGCCGTCTCCAGCTGGATACCGTGCCGTTGGGCGCTTTGGCTTCGGTTCACGACGGCGTCGCCGCCGGAAACAGCCGGGGTGAGATCCGAAGTTTCTCCTTCACGGCGGGAGAACTGGCCATGACCAGTTATCTGGTCTGTTCGAACGCGATCTCCGCGCCGATTCTGGAGTACGCTGGCTGTTACTTTGTCGGGGACGAGAACGGTGTTTTCCACGCATTCCAACCCGGTGTCGGCGAGAAGTGGTCCTATCGGACCGGCAATCAGATCACAGGCGGTGCCTGCCTGAGCGGCGATCTGATCTGGATCGGCTCGCATGACCATACGCTCTATGCGTTCAATCCCGCAGACGGAAACTGCCGCCATCAGATCGAATGCGGCGGACAGATCAACGCCACACCGGTCTTCGATGCCGATCACCGCCACCTCTTCCTGGGTAATTGCGACGGGATCGTCCGGCGGATCGACCTGCAGACGGGCAAGGTATCCGGGGAACTGGATTGCGAATCGCCGATTCCCGCCCAGCCGCGTCTGGTTGACGGTACGTTATACGTGCAGACCCACGGCGGCGAACTCATCGCCATGGATACGGTGACCATGACGGTCCGGTGGAAACAGACCATCCGTTCAGGATCCGTTTCCGAACCTTTCGTGACGGCCTCGTTTGCGGTCGCGAACGTGACCGGCAAATCTTTCCCGGTTTTTGACCGGAAGACCGGCGCATCCGCCGGCACGTTGGAGGCGGACGAGGCGCTGGCGCCGATCCGGGCCGGGGATGACACGGCGCTCTATGGCGTGACCGTCCGGGGTGTCCTCTACCGCTGGAAGCGGGAAGGGGAAAACTGGCGGAGAACCCGGCTGGCGGATTTTCAGACCGACTGCCGCAACGGCTGTTTCCGGTACGGCAACCGGCTGCTGGTCGCGGATGAAAGCGGGGGACTGTTCTACTATCTGGAGGATACCGGAGATGCGTCTTGAAGTCCGCCATCTTTGCAAACGTTTTGAGACCGCCGGGGAAGAGGTCGATCTCTTTTCGGATTTCAATCTGGAGTTGGATGCGGGTGAGGTGAAGGTCCTGATGGGGCCATCCGGCAGCGGAAAGACGACCCTCATACGGATGCTCTGCGGATTGGAGCGTCCCGACAGCGGGACCGTCGCCTACGACGGGCAGGACATTCACGCGATGCCCGACGACACACGGTGCCGCTTCCGGCGGGAAACCATCGGGTTCGCCGATCAGGCCGCCCAGCTGCTTCCGCAGTTGACCGCGATGGAGAATGTGCTTCTCCCCGCGATCGGAGACGGGATCGACAGGCGGGAAGCTGCCCGGAACTGGCTGGTCCGGTTCGGGCTGGAAAAACGGCTCGACTTCTTCCCCTCGCAACTCTCCGGAGGTGAACGGCAACGGGTCACTCTCGCCCGCGCCCTGCTTCTGAACCCCGCGTTCCTGTTTCTGGACGAGCCGACCTCCGCGCTTGACCCGAAACGGAGCGACGCCTTCTTCGCCTGCATCCGCCAGGCCAATCAGGAGGCGGGCGTCGCCGTGCTGTTCGCGACCCACAACACCCGCGCGTTGGATTTCTTTCCCACCCTCATCCCGTTGACCGCGCCATGACGTTTCTCCGTCTATTCCGCCGCGACTGCGCCTACTACCGCAAACCCTTCCTGGCGTTGGCGGCGGGCGCCGCGCTGATCGCCGCCATCCTGACCGGCGCCCTGCTGATCGGGGACAGCGTACGCGGCACCCTCCATGACCGCGTAAACCGGAATGCCGCCTTCCTTTCAGACCGGTTACTCTTCCCCTTTCCCGTTCAAACCAGCCTCACCGGCGGCGTCCTTCACGCCGAAGGTGTCCTTAACCACCGCACGGCCGCACGACCTGACCACCTAACCACCAAAATCCACCTCTACGCCCCCGCATCCGGGATGGGCCTTCAGGGCCGTGACGCGCTGGCGAGTCCCGCCTTGGCCAAACGGCTGAATCTGACACGCGGTGACCGGCTGAGCGTCCTGCTGGCAACGCAGGCCACCATCGCCAGCGAAAGTCTGATGGGACGGCCACCGAAGCTGAAGCAACTCCAACTCCTTTTCAAAGACATCTGTACCAATGCCTACGCCGAAGCCGCATTCGACAATCCGCAGGAGGAGGTTTTAAACCTTTTCATTCCTTCCTCCCTCCTTGCGGAAACATTGGGGGTTCCGTCTGGAGCCGTGAATGAGATCTGGCAAATGGATCCGCTCCCGCCGGACGACGAGACGGTTTGGGCGCTCTCCCAACTTGTCCTGGAGACATGGAACGGTTCCCCGGTCCTCAAATCCCGCGCATTCTTCCTCCCGAAACCCCTGCGCGACCGTTTCCCCGATGCGGTGGGAGGCCGCTTCTCCTTCGCGCAATCGCTTTCGAACCAAACCGACCGACTGGACTTCTTTTTCATCGGAGCGTTTGAGAAGGGGCCCTTCGCGCTGGAGCGGGACATGCTCGGCATTTCCGACACCTTGCCGGAACGTTTCGAACATGGGGCGACCCTAACCTGTTACCGGACAGACGGTTATCGGACCATCACCACCAGCCGGAAGGCGTTTCCCGCCGTGGTCCGGATTGACGACCGGGCCTTTGGAGACGCCCTGAAACCCGACATCCCCGGTTTGACCGATGTCGATGACTGTTCCCTCTGGGATGCCGGCATTCCGGTCGATTTTGACCGGGTGACCAAAGCCGACGAGGCCTATTGGGACCGGTATCGGAGCAAACCGAAAGTCTATCTCAATTATGAACAGTCGCAGGCGCTCTTCGGATTCGACAGCTGTAACCTGCTCATCTTCCCGAAGGGATACGACCCCGTCCGGCTCAAACATGAAATCATTCAGGCGTTGCGTTCCCTGCCGACCCTCTACCGACGCGAAACGGTTACCGACACCCTCCGCCGGAAGATCGACAACGGTGTCTCCTTCGCCCCGCTCTTCCTCGGCCTGAGCCTCTTCCTGATCCTCTCTGCCCTGTTGACACTCGCCATGCTCCTCCGGCTGCATTGGCAGGACCGCACCGAGAGTCTAACGCTCCTTCAGACCTATCTGCCCGACCGTCGGCGGTTGAACCGCTTTCTGGAACGGGAGATCCTGGCATTTCTGATCCCCGGCGCCGCACTCGGCCTGATTCTCGGATGTGGACTTTGTGCCATCCAACTCCTTCTGCTGGAACGGGTTTGGAACGGAATTGTCAATATGGAACGGCTTGCCTTCCATGCCCGGCCTGTCAGTTTCCTGATCGCCTTTCTGGCGACGATCCTCACCGGCTGGATCATCACCCGCTGGTCGCTCTGCGAAACGGTTACCCGAATCCGTTTCACCCCCCTACGCCGCCGAGCCTATCCCCAAACCCTTTACGGCCTCGCATGGCTCTCCTTCCTCCGCAAACTCCCCGAACACCGCTACTGCCTAACCCTGCTGTTGCTCGGTTTCCTCGGCACGCTCGGGGTCGGCGGATTTGGGATCAAGGCGCGGGGCGAAGACGGATTTGGCCGACGGTATGTCGCGGAGACGCAAATCCCCGTCATCCCCGCCCACGACACACCCTTCCCCGACGGACTCTTCCCCGTCCGGGTCCACGAGGCGGATCGGGCGGATTGCGCGAACCTACTTCAGGCCAGCCTTCCGACCGTTTACGGATGCGATCTTCACGCCCTGACGGGCGAGACGGACTTCCTCTCCCCCAACGGCGCGGCCGTCGATGCCGGTTCCCTCCAATGGATCATCAAGAAACGGTTGGGTGATCTTCTTTCCTATCCCGGCGGCGACCTTCGGTTGGAAAAAAAATTAAAAGCATCGGTCTTTCAAAAAGGCATCCTCGTTGATGAGGCGACCTTCCACGCGTACTTTCCCGAAGACCAGGGCGCGCGGTTTTTCCTTATCCGGGACGATGCCGCCCTCGCCGCCTGCCAAGATTATCTGCGGCCGTACTGCCCGCACATCCGTTCCACAGATGCCTTCATGGCGGAGGCGGAAGCGTTCCAAAACCGTTATCTCGCCATCTTCCTGCAACTGGGCATTCTCGGATTCCTGTTGGGATTGGGCGCCTTTATTCTTCTCATGATCCGCAACCGCCACGCCGCCCGCGACCGTTTCCTGCTTCTGAACCAGATTGGTTTTACGCCAACCGAATGCGAAGGACTTTTCAAGACAGAGAATCGGATTCTCTTCCTCTCCGCCGCGGGCACCGCGCTTCTTCTGCTGTTGATCCTCGCCCTCTTCGCCCCGGTCCACCTGCCCACCGTTCTCATCGGCTGGCTCATCCTCACCGCCGCCGGAACAACCGCGTGCCTAAAGGGTTGAGCGCTGTGGGATGAGGGTTATGTCAAAAGGTGTCGGCAACCGAACGCCTATCGGCTTATGTCACGCGTCTGATCCGGAGCATGAGACATGACGCGCAATGCCGCCAAAGCCTGTTTGGCCTCAGGCCTTGCCGTGGTTCGGCGGGATTCGCCGGCAAGTCCCTTCGCGCGAAGCGCATCGCGCTTCGCCGCCCGGCCTGCCTGCCACTCCTCCCATGTCATACGTATGACGGGACGATCATCCACGGGTAACCTCCCCGCGAAGGTTCCGTAATTCCTCAAGAACCCCAAAAGCCGGCAACGAAGCAAGACGCTCGGCCTCTTCCCAGTTAAAGGTCCTGTCATTGACGGCCGCGACCATCATCTTCCGTGCCGTCTCCAGCAGTTCCGAAGAGGGCGGATAATGGGCGACAAGCACACGCTCCACCAGTGCGAGTTCCGGTGGTATGATCCTGACAGTGCCATACGGCGTTTCCAGTTCGCGGTTGGGAAGGACGGATTCGGTTTCAAGAAATCCGAGAAGATCAACGCAGAGTCCGCACACCATCCAACTTCGCGCCACTCCCTTTCCACCCAGTTCAGCGATCACATCCTGCATCAGACGGGGGGGTATCGCGCGAAGTGTTGTGCGGCAGAAGTCGACATCACCCGACATATACCCGCCCTCGGTGTAGAACTCCACCGCGCTTCCTCCCACCACAACGAGCGAGAAACCATGCTTTTGGAACAGGGATGTGACGAGCCCGGACAACTTGAGCGCCCGCTCAAGAAGATCTGCCGTTGCCTCGATATCCGCCACCGCCGCTTGGACGTTCAGTTCCATCCGCCATACTCCGATTCGTGAGACGCTTATCCGCCATCCGCATGTGATAGACTGTACCACACGGTGATACGGAATGCAACCCCCACAACCGGTCCGCACCGGAAGCGGGCGCGGTCACCGTTTCCGGGCCGCGATCACGCTCTCACCCAGCAGGCACAAGACCGCCGCCACCAGGCAGACACCCGACAGATCGCGGCCGCGCCGCGCCGCCGCCACCTGTGCGTCAAGCGGCGTTTCGGTTTTCAGAACCGACAGGTCACCGCCTGAAAAGCGTCCCTTCAGCTGTCCTGCCGGAACGGTAGCCAACACACTCTCCTCCGCCGCCGGAACGACGGCGACCAGACGCGGATAGGCGCCATCCACCGTGATCACACCTGTCTGCCAGTTCTCCGTCCAGACGGCCTTTCCTCCCTCAACCGCAAGATGAGGAAGCGTACCGTCGGGCAGTTTAAACGCCAGCGCGTCCGTCTCCGGCGAAACCGCCGCGAAGGTGACCGGGGTACCGCAGACCGCCTCTGCCGTCGCGATTCCCGCCCTCGCGGCGTAAGTCATCCAATGAATCATGGCGATCGGGAAGGATTTGAGTTCGGGCCAATTCCCACAATCCCGCCGCATGGAGGCGGCAGAGACGATCAAACGTCCGTTCCCGACCCGTTCCTCCACCAGCACCGGCATTCCCTCCGTCTCGGCCAGCACACTCCCTTGCGTGATACGGGAGAAGGTATGCAACCGTTTCCACTCCAGCAACTCCCGCTGGATCAGGGGATTCAGCTCGGAAAGCCCGCCCTGGAAGGTAATTCCGCACGCGGCGGTGTTCTTCCGTTCACCCACCCATCCGGCCAACTCCGGCGGGAGCCAGGCGTCGGCGGTCTCCGCCGTATCGGACGGTCCCATCAGCCAAATCAGCGTCCCACCGTTCCGCAGATGGTCCCGCAGAAGGGCGGCGACGGATGCGGGCATCCCGCCGGGATTGCCCAACACGGCGACCGAAGCTTCCCGCAGGTTGCGGGCGGTCAGTTCATCAAAGAAAAGCAACTCCGTATCGATCCCGTTCACCGCCGCGCCCGGCTCGGGGTCGATCGCCGCACGGAAGAAGTGAAACGGCCGTGCCCGATTACCCAGCTCCGATTCGATCAACAGAACCTTCAACCGATCCTCCACCGTCACCGCGAAATCACGCCGATTGTCGCACTGCAACGCGGCATCCTCCAATTCGACCGCACCCGCCAACGAACCCGCCCGGTCCGGCACCACCTCAAAGGTGCCGTTCACCGTCTTGCCGGCGGGGATCATCTGCGGTTCGGCGAAAGCGACCGCACCGTCCAGAAGCAACCGGACCGTCGTTTCACGGTCGGAGGAACCGTGGTTGGTTACCGTATACGGGACAGTGAAGGGTGTTCCAACCCGCTTCGGGCGTGTTCCGATGATCAACGGATCGAGCGAAAGGTTTTCTTCCCCACCCGGAAGCGGAAGCAGATAGAGTCGGCACCCCTCCTTCGTCTGAAGGGAAACGGTACCCTTGGGGAATTGGTTACGCTGAAAATCGGAAAGGATGTACCCCTCCCGGTTGGATTCGCGGCTTTGCCGGAAGGTGGCCGCGATCCGATCCACCCCTGCGGCGAAGGATCCCGCCGCGCCGGTCACGCGCGCCGTTTCCAGCCGTTGGCGGATCACAGGCAGATCGCGCGTAGCGGGAATCCCGTCCCGCCCCGAAAGGAAGAGCAACGCGGCGCTGTCGCCTGGCGCCAATGTATCCAGAATCTCCCCCGCCTTACCGACCGCGGCGGCAAACGCCGTCTCGCCCGACGCCAGCCGCCGATCCATCGAGAGGGTGTCATCCAGAAGCAGAACCGCCTGCGTCGCCCCGCCGAGAAACGCCGGACCGCTCCGCAACAGGGGTTGGGCGAAAGCCAGAACCACCGCCGCGATGGCAAGGCAACGCAAGGCCAGCAGCAGTGCCTCGCGGATCCGACGGCGCATCGCCCACTCCCGCCGATGCGGCCGGAAAAAGAGAAGGGTTGAGAAGGGGACCTCCGCCCTCTTCCGCCGGAAGAAGAGGTGGACCACAAGCGGAAGCGGTACCGCCAGCAAACCCCACAACAGAATGGGCGATCCGAATGACATTACGACCCCATCCGTTCCCGTTTATGAAAATAGGCCAGCAAGGCCCGCTCAAAAGGGGTTCGGGTGTTCAGCGTCTCAAACCCCATGTTCATCCGTCCGGCGATCTGCCGCAACTGCCGCTGATAGGCGTCCAGCCCGGCAAGATACCCCTCTCGGCAATCCTCACTCTCGACCTCCAGCGTCTCGCCGGTCTCAAGATCCTTGAACGCCAAAAGCCCATGATATGGGAAGATGGTCTCCAGCGCATCCAGCACCTGAAACAAGACCACCTCGCATCCCTTGTGGCGGAAATGCTGAAGGCTTTTCAGGAAATCCGGAGAAGGATCCAGAAAATCAGAGAAGATCAGCACCACCGACCGCCGATGGACCTCCTCAGCCATCCGGTGGAAACACGCGGCCATGTCGGTCACGCCGTCCGGCGCCAGCTGTTCGATATGGGACAGCATCTCCAGCGTGTGGAGCCGTGCGTTCCGGGCCGGGAAGTAGTCACGCACACGGTCCGCAAACGTGAACAGTCCCACCGCATCCTTCTGCCGCTGCATCAGATAGATAAACGCCGCCGCCAGATAGCAGGCGTAATGAAACTTGTGCAGCGTCCCGTTCCCCATCCGCATCGACCCGGAGCAATCCAGCGCGATATAGGCGCGGGTGTTGGTCTCGTCCTCATACTGCTTCACATAGTAGCGGTCGCTTTTGGCGTAGGCGACCCAATCCACATGTTTCACCGGATCGCCGGGACAGTATTTCCGGTATTCAGAAAACTCAGAGGAGAAACCGTGGTACGGGGAACGGTGCAGACCGGTCAACGCGCCCTCCACCAACATCCGGGCGACCCAATCCACATGCTTGAGCGAATCGAGCAGACGGGGCGTCAGCAAGGTTGGCTGGGGGCGGTTTCCCATACGGCCCTCACCCCTCCGCCGCGTTCGGTTCCGGAACCTCCCTGAGCAGGCGGTCGATGATGGCGGCGGTGTCGATCCCTTCGCCCGTCGCATGGAAATTGCAGGCCATCCTGTGTCCCAGAACGGCAAAGGCGTTTTTCCGGACATCGGCGCAACAGACATTCAGCCGCCCCTCAAGCGCGGCGGTCGCCTTCGCCGCCAGCACGAGGCACTGACCGGCGCGCGGCCCTGCGCCAAACGCGATGTTCTCCTTCACAAATGTCGGTGCGGACGGCTCGTTGGGACGGGTCCGCCGGATCAGATCCACACAGTATCCCAACACATGGTCACTGACGGGGATCTCCCGCACACTCCGCTGCAGGGCGGTCAACTCGCTGCCGGACATCACCCGCTCCAGCGTGACCTCGCGATTCGCGGTCGTCTGCCGCAAAACCCGCATCTCCTCATCGCGGGTCGGGTAATCCATCCGGATCAGGAACATGAAGCGGTCCAGTTGCGCTTCCGGCAAAGGATAGGTACCCTCCTGCTCGATCGGATTCTGGGTCGCCAGCACGAAAAAGGGTTCAGGCAATGGGATCGTCTTGCCGCCCGCCGTCACCAGATGCTCCTGCATCGCCTCCAGCAGGGCCGCCTGTGTCTTCGGGGGTGTCCGGTTGATCTCGTCGGCCAGCAGCAGATGGGTGAAGACCGGACCGCGGACAAAACGGAGCGTCCGGCGGTTGCCGCCGCTCTCCTCATCCAGGATCTCCGTGCCGGTAATGTCGGAGGGCATCAAGTCGGGCGTGAACTGGACCCGGTTGAAATCCAGATCCAGCACCTCTCCCAGACAGCGCACCAGCAGGGTTTTCGCGAGTCCGGGAACACCCATGAGCAGGCAATGCCCGCCGGAGAGCAGCGCGATAAGCACCTGTTCGATCACCGTTTCCTGGCCGACGATGACCTTCGCCAATTCCCGCTTGATCGCACGGTGCGCCTCCGCTATCCGCGTCAAATCGTCGGTGAGGGAACGGCCATGCTCTTTTGCACTACCCATCTGGCAATCACTTGATTAACGCCGCCGCCTTCTTCCGGATCGGATGCTGTTCGGGCAAGCCGGCGATCAGGGCCTTCAGGATCTCCGTCGCCTTCTCCTTCTTATCGCCGGCGAGAAGGAACGTCGCTTTCGTCAAGAGATAGCGCGGATCCTTTCCGTTCAGGAAGAGGGTGTAATCCATTACCTCGTTGGCCTCGTCGGGCTGTCCGGACTCGAAGAGGATCTCGGCGAGCGCATGCCAGAAGTTGGGCTGCATCGGCTCAATCCGGATCGCGCGACGGATGTGGGCCTCCGCCTCTTTCCACTCCTTCTTACGGCGGAAAAGCTCGGCCAGATCGTTCTGCGTCGTGCCCGTTTCAAGGATGTCGAGGGAGTGGTTCAGATACTCCTCCGCCTTGGGCAGATCGTTCTTCGCGAGCGAGAGGCTACCCATCACCGCGAAGGCAAGCGGATGTTCCGGCTGCGCCCGCAGGACCCGCTTCGCGTCCTCCTCGGCGAAGGCGGAGTTCCCCAACGCGATGTCGGTCCGGAGCAGGTAGCTCGCCGGATCATACAGGGTACCGTCATGATCCAGCACCGTGATGAAGTGGTTGCGCGCCTTCACGAAATCCGGCTCCTTCTTCAGCAATTCGAAGATACCGGAGACCATCGACGTCATCAGCGACGGCTTATCCAGCTTGGCAACCTCATCGGAGACCCGCATCGCCGGCAGAACCGACACTTCGATCTCGCGGTATTCGCCACGGGCGATCAGGACCTCCGCCAGCAACCCCCACGCGTAGAGGTCGGTGCGGTCCTCCTCGATCGCCATATAGAGGAGCTGTTTCGACTGGTTCAGGTCGCCGTCCAAATAGAGGTGGAGCGCGTTGGCGACCAGATGTGACATCTTTTTCTCTTTCTTGTCGGCCATCTGGGCGTCGCCCTCCGCGCGGCGCTTGATGCCCCGGATCCATCCGAGGTTCTTATCCCCGCGCGCCTGCGGATGCGCCAGCAGGATCCAGGCGTTCAACAGCTTCTGCAGTTCGGGTGTCCAGTTTTTGGAAACCATCCAGCTCTTGTACAGTTTCGGCAGGAAACGATCCGGATCGATCACCGCGAACTGCCCCGTCCGATAGGCGATATCCCGCAGATTCGTCGGCAGTTCCGGATCGGAAGCGGACGCCTTGAGCAGTTTGATCTCCTCCTCGCCGGCATCCCCGAGATCGGGATGGAGCGTCTTCAGCACATAGTCGTTCAGGCAGGCCGGAATATGGTTGGGATTGAACGAGGATGCCGCCGCGAACGCCGACGCCGCGACCGACGGATGGGTGTTCAGCACGAGCGCGCCCAGATTGTTGGCCACGCTTCCCGCATGGACCCGGAGATAACTGTAGAACCGCGCCGCGATCGGATACGCCGGCGTCTCCTTCGGCAACGCCTTTTCCAACATTTCCCAGCAGTCACGGTTCTCCTTCAGCAGGGCATCCACATCCACCGGCTCGCTGGGAATTGCCCCCCGATAGAAAAGTCCGCACGGCAACGCCCGGTATCCGTTCTGCTGCCACAGCAACGGCTGGGACTGGACGATCAGCCCATCCACCTTGAGGGGGCGCGTCTTCAGCCACGCCTCGATCGCCCGTTCCGGTGTCTTCTTCCGGAGTTCAGAGGGCAACGCGAGCCGGAAGGGTACCGGATCCTTGGTCTTCCAGAACTGGGTCTGGAAAGAGGCCTGGTGCAGTTTGATCTCTTTCCCCGCCAGATGCGCCTTCACATGGATATGCGGGAAAATCTCCGAATCGCAGAGCGCATGCCGCGCGCTATCGGCGTGGTCCACAAACCACTCGGCCGTCTTGTCCAGGAAGTCGGTCTGGCGGATGTCGCCCTCGTTCCAGCCGCGGACCCACGCGAACACGCCGATCCCCAGCAACCCGCACACGATGAACACCTGCGGCCAGCAGAAGACCATCGTCTCATACGGCGAGATCGTCACATGGCTCTCCTTCTCCCGGTTCATCACCACCAGCTGCAGCAACGCGAACGCCACATAGGCGCTGGTCGCCATCGCGATCAGGAACGAGGAGAACACCGGCAGATAATAGGCGTGACGGGCGATCGACCACGGCGTCGGCCCGATGTGCAGCAGGTTCATCGCGATCAGCCCCGCCACCGCCAGGAAGAGCAGGTTCCACTGCCAGAACGCCGGCGAGACATGGCGGATGTCGGCCTGGAACTGCCACAGACCGCGCAACGACAGCAGGAACGGCAACAGCACCGCCGCGCCGCCCAGCACCCAGAACCGGTGCGGAACCGCCAGCAGCAGCTCCTGCACATAATAATCCTTCAACTCAACAAACGCCTGGAAGAAGGAGAGGTGCGCCGCCCCGCGCGTCCACTCGGTCTGGAGACAGAACAACCCGCCTCCCACCGCGCAACCCAGCAGCAGGACCATGATCGTACCGATGAAGACCGATTCAGACAGACCGTCGCTGCTCAACTGAATCCGGAAGATCCAGAAGATGAAGATCGGCGCCAGCACCCAGAAAATGGGATTCTCGAAGAGCGAGACACCCAGCAGGAAAAGGGCGAACATACCGAACGTCCGATCCTCCAGCCAGTGGAAGTCGATCATGCCGTTCAGGATCATCAACAACAGCAGCATCGTCACCGCCTGCGTCGATTGGGTCGTCGCCACCAGCCGGACCGGCACCGAGGTCACAAACAGGAACACCGCCACCACCGCCGCGACCGTCGCGACGCGGTTATCCCACTTGTGGTGGAACGAGTCCTCCCCGCTGCCGCTCTGAGACAGCCAGTCGTCGCCCGGCAAGGCCGCCGACGCCCGCCCCGCATCTGACTCGAACACCTCGTAGAGGATCACGCTGCGGGCGAACCGGAACACCAGCGCCGCCACCACCGCCATGATCAACGCCGAAAGCAACCGCATCCCGATCAGGACCGATCCCGCCGGAAGTCCCTTCAGCAACCCGTAGATGGTCTGAGCCAGGGGATTGTGCGCGGGAATCTTCGGGAACACGCCCAAGGTCTCGGCCGTGAACCATGCCGAAGCCCCGATGCCGATTGTCTGCGACACGGTGGGCAGGAACGAGAGAAACGCGAAAACACCGACCCCGAAGAAGAGATACCGGATCGAAATCGTCGAAAGCCACTTAAAAAAACGTTTCATCCTCAAGAAAGACCTTTCATGTCTGCTGAAAACAATTTATGCATGTTTTTTTAAGATACCACAATCCCTTCCCCCCGCGCAAGCGGTATCTCCCCCTTTCCGAAATGTCCGTCTCTGCCCCTCCCGGCCCCCGCCGCAAGCCACCCCTCCCCATACGGGGAAGAAGCGGAGGATCGGGGTCAGAAACGGGACGGCCGCCGGGAGGAACAGACCCACCCTGCGACCGCACTGCCCATTCGCCGAACCGTATCCAGTGAGAAAACCGTCCGGATGACGGTTTCCCTACTTGTGACGCAAGGTTCCGGCGAAGAAGGCGTCCATGATGGCGGAATGCTCGGCGTCGGTATAACCGTCGCTCTCGATGGAGACCCAGCCGTTGTAGCGGATCTTCTCGATGGTCTGGCGGACGGAAACCCAGTCGATGCTTCCCTTGTTGATCGGCACGAAGGATCCCTCATTGCCCTTGGTCCGGTCGATCAGGAAGTCCTTGATGTGGAGCTTCGCGATGATTCCCTCCAGCGCGGTCAACCACGCCTCAACCGGCGCGTACCGGACATGGTTCCCCAGATCAAAATAGGCTTTGACCCACGGATCGTTGAACGACCGGATAAAGGCAGAGGCGAAGTCGGGAAGAACCCACAGGTTGTTCCAGACGTTCTCCAGCGCGATGGTCACACCCTCCTCGGCGGCGGTCGGGATCAGCTGCCGAACGGCGTCGATCGACCGAGCGGTCGCCAGATTCTGCGCGGCAATGTACTCGGCGAAGGGAGCGTTGTCCCCCTTCACGGCTTGGGTCATCCTCAGGGTACCGGGATCGAAGGCGATGTCGAACTGGCTGGGCTTCGGCATCTTCCCACCGATCCGGCAAGGCACCAGGAGGATGGCGGAAGCGCCATAGGCGCCCGCCACACGGATCATCCGCCGCACATCCTCGATGGAGGCGTTGCGCGCCGCGGGATCATCGGCGTTGAAATTCGCCCATCCCCCCATGAAGGAGTGGATCTTAAGCCCCATCTTCTCGGCGAGGATGCGGCCCTGACGCGCCTGTTCGACCGTCACGGACTTGTCGCTCAACTCAACGCCTTTGAAACCGGCCTTGAGCAACGCCTCGAAAACGGCGGGGTCGGCCTTGGGACGGATCATCGCCTTATGGAGACAAGTGGTGAACACAGGTGCCTTCGCCTCCTCATCGGCCCGGAGATCGGCATACGCAAGGGCCGCCGCCGAGAATGCGGCCGTTTTCATAAAGTTTCTGCGGGTCATCGCTCAGCCCTCCAACGCGGATTCAAGCGCCTGAACCAGCGCGTCCGCACGCTGCACGCCGGTGTATTCCGAAACGATCTGGCCATCCTTGAGGATGAAGAGGGCCGGAATGCCCTGGACCCCGAATTTGGCCGCGATCTCCGGATACTCATCGACATTGATCTTGACCAGCGCGGCACGGCCGCCGATCTTCGGCGCGACCTGCTGCTCAAGAATGGTACCCTGCATCATACAGGGGTTACACCAGGTTGCCCAGAAGTCGAGCAGGGTGACCCCCTGCGCGACCATCGCGTCAAAATCCTCTCCCGCATAGTTTTTCACGCCGTCTGCCATGATTCCTCCTTGGTTGGGTAGTTAGGTGATAAGATGGTGGGTGGCGGAGGGTTAGCTCCTGTAGTTGGGGGCTTCCTTGATGATCTTCACGTCATGCGGGTGTGCCTCGCGGACACCCGCGTTCGAAACCCGGTAGAACTGGCCGAACTGCTTCAGCTCGGCGATCGTCCGGGCGCCGCAGTAACCCAGGGAGGCCTGAAGTCCGCCGCAGAACTGGGTCATGATCTTCTTGACGGGACCGGTCATCGGAACGATACCCTCGATGCCCTGCGGCACCAAGTCGTCTTCCTTCACATTGTCCAGCCCGTAGCGCTGGCGGCTCCCCTTACCCTCTTTCATCGCGGCGAGGCTGCCCATGCCGCGGTAAACCACATAGTGGCGGCCCTCATGGATGATCTTCTCGCCGGGGCTTTCCTCGGTACCGGCCAGAATCGAACCGAGCATCACCGTATCCGCGCCCGCGACAAGCGCCTTGGGCACGTCGCCGGAAAGACGGATGCCGCCGTCGGCGATGACGGGGATGGAGTCGCCCAGCGCCTGGCGGGCGTTGTGGATGGCGGTGATCTGAGGAATCCCGACGCCGCAAACGACACGCGTCGTGCAGATGGAACCGGGGCCGATGCCAACCTTCACCGCGTGGGCACCCGCCTGGGCGAGGGCCAGCGCGCCTTCGGAGGTCGCCACGTTCCCGCCGATCACATCGATGTTCGGATAGTGGCGGGTGATCCAGGTGACCATATCCATAATGCCCTTGGTATGGCCGTGGGCGCTATCGACCACGATCACATCGACCTCCTCATCGGCCAGCTTCTCGGCACGCGCGTGGTCGCCGCCGCTCACGGCCGCCGCCACGCGAAGACGGTATTTGCTGTCGCGGGTATAAAGAGGCTGGGCATTCTCAATCAGCTCCTTAACATCGGTAAAGGCATACAGGGAGACCAGATGGCCCTCCGAATCGACAAGCGGGAGTTTACCGATCTTATTCTCCATCATGATCGTGTAGGCCTGCTCCAGCGTCGTGTCAGGCGCCGCGGTGATCAGTTTGCGCGTCATGACCTCATCAACGCGCCGGGCGCTCTTCTTCGCGAAGCGCATATCGCCGGAGGTGACCAGACCGACCAGATGGTTCTCCTCATCCACGATGGGGAAACCGCTGAAGGAAAGATGGTGTTCCTCGCGATAGTCCCGGATGAAGTCCAGCGAGTCGGAGGCGTGGAAGACCACCGGCCGGGCGATCAGACCGTTCAGATGGTGTTTCACGCGCCGCACCTGCTGGGCCTGGGCCTCAGGGGTCAGATTCTTGTGGATAACACCGATACCGCCGAGCATCGCCATCGCGGTGGCCATCCCAGCCTCGGTGACGGTATCCATCGCGGCGCTCACAAAGGGGATATTCAGGCCGATCCGGCTTGTCAGACGCGTGGCGAGGCTTGTGTCCGTGGGGAGAAAATCCGCATAGCGCGTAACCAACGTGACATCATCGTAGGTCAACCCCTCGAAGGGGAACTGCTTCATGAAATTGGCAACCTGTTCGTTCATGGCAACACCTCAACACTCTTTGCTCTTTTGCCGAATAGTATATAGCGGATTTCCGGCGGGAAAACAAGGAAAAATCGTACTAAAAAGGCCAAGGCCGCAGAACGCCTGTCCCGCTTCCCCAACCCAATAAAAAAACCGGAGGTCCCGTTCGGGGCCCCCGGTCGAACAACCTTACTTCAGGAAACTCTCCATCTTTTCCTCAGCCGCGTCAACCTTCTCCTGCAGCGCCCGGTACTCCTTCTGGAGCGCCTCGGACTTCTTCTGCTGCTCAGCGACCCACGCCTTCAGCGTCTTCTCCGCCGCCTCGTACTCCGCCTTCGCCTTCTCGTAGCCGGCCTTCTTCTCACCGGTCAGCGCGGCGATTTTGGCGGGACGTTCGACGGTGTCCTTCACCTCTTTGATGAATTTCTCGGGGGTGGCTTCGCGGGAGGCGCCCAGCTGGCCGAGTTTGGTCTTGCCGTCGGAAGCCAGCAGGATATAGGTCGGATAGCCGCGGACCTCAAACTGATCGGAAAGTTTCTTGTTCCGCTCGACGAACTTCTCGGGAACCAGGTTCTTGTCCCGGGGGAAATCGATGAACGCGAGCGCCAGATTCTCCGCCGCGAACTTCTTCCACTCGTCGGTCGAAAAGACCTTCGAATCCATCAGCTTGCACCAGCCGCACCAGTCGCTCCCGGTGAAATTGATGAAAATCGGGAGGTTTTTCTCCTTCGCCAGTTTCACCACGGCGTCATAGTCCTGCGTCCAAACACCCAGTTCGGCGCCCGAAACCGGAACCTTCTTCACTTCCTCTTTCGCCTCTTCCGCGATAGCGTTCATCCCGCCCAAACAGGCCACCATCGCCAAAGCCAATGCCAACATACGCTTCATTCTGTCATTCCTTTCACATAGGGGTCCGTTATCACAATGGGAAAGAGTGTAGCGCAGATCCGGGGAAAAGAAAAGGGGAAGTTTCACGATTTGGCGAATCTTTGACTTCCCGCTTTGACATTTCCCCCGTTTTGGTCGATAATGGGCCTTGTTGTAATTGGGGTTTGTCTTACCTTTGGAGGAAAATGTGATGCGTACGATGAGCAGAAGGTCGTTTCTGGCGGGAACGGCGGCGTTTTCGGTGGCGGGATTGACGGGGAACCGGGTTATGGCGGCGTTACCCACGCCCCGGGTGATCGGCGCGAACGAGAAGATCCATCACGCCTGCATCGGCGTGGGAGGAATGGGATTTCATGATTTCCAGAACTTCCTGTCGCATCCCCGCGCGGAGATCGTCGCCCTGTGCGATGTGGACGAGAACAACCTGAAGCGCGCGGCGGCGATGGCGCCCAAGGCGCGGCTCTACCGGGATTGGCGCGAACTGCTGGAGAAGGAGGGTGACGCGATCGATTCCGTCAATGCGGCGGTTCCGGACCACATGCACGCCACCATCGCGATGAACGCGATGCGGCGCGGCAAGCATGTCTACTGCCAGAAACCGCTCTGCCACGACGTGGCGGAGTGCCGGCTGCTCGCGGACACGGTCCGCGGTTCGAAAGTGGTCACCCAGCTCGGGACGCAGCACGCCTCCGGCGCGGGGGACATGATCGCGGTGCAGTGGATGCGTCAGGGGGTGATCGGCGAGGCGAAATACGCTTTCCTCTCCTCGAACCGGACCGGCGCGATCAAGGATTACCGGTTGTTGGGTCCCCGCCCCGCGAAGGGCGAGCCGCCGCCGGCGACGCTGGCGTGGGACCTCTGGATCGGGACCGCGCCGGAGCGGGAATTCGCGCCGGGCATCTATCACCAGGTCAAGTGGCGCGCGTGGCAGGATTTCGGGACCGGCTGGTCGGGCGATATCGGCTGCCACATTTTCGATGCCGTCTGGAAGGGGTTGAACATGGGCGCGCTGGCGCCGATCTCCGTCAAGGCCGAGGTTCAGGAGTCATGGAAAAACTCCCCCGC
>DBXN01000028.1:0-38649 GCA_002309585.1 Verrucomicrobia bacterium UBA1211 | reverse complement strand
ACAGGCGGCAAGCCGTTCACCTTTGAGTGGTTCGACGGCGAGATCTTCCCGCCTGAAGAGGCGCAGCGGCTTGCCCGCGAGGCCGGGTTCGAGCGCTTCCCCGAAGAAGCCGCGATGGTGGTCGGGACCGAGGGCGCGATCCTGATCCCGCACACCTGCGCGCCGGTCCTGATCCCGAAGGCGAAGTTCGCGAACCAGCCCAAACCGAAAGTCCCGCCGCGCAACCACTACCACCACTTCCTCGACGCCTGCCTGGGCGGCGACATGTGCGAGTCGCACTTCGTCCAGACCGGCCCGATGGCGGAGACGATCATCCTGGGTACGGTGGCGATCCGCCGGCCGGATGTGACGCTGCAGTGGGATGCCAAGGCCCTTCGCGTGACGAATGACGAGGAGGCCAACCGGTATCTCCGCCGCACCTACCGCAAAGGGTGGGAGTTGTAGGCGTTTGAAACCGATCCGGATTGAGCGTTAAGGGTTGGAGGTTGAGGGCTGAAAGGCCTTTCGACCTCCAACCCTCCTTTTGTGCCGCCACACCATGAATCGACGAGGGTTGCGCGCGGAGGGCCGAAGGGCCTTCCGACCTTCGATCCGCAACCCGGCGCGCGTGATTTTCTTCTTTCCTTAAAGGTGGTTTTTCGGTTAAACTGATGGGGTAAGTTTTCAAAAGGTGGAAAAGCGTCATCGGGGGATAGGCGATCAGAAAATGAGCGGCATGCTTTTTGAGAAAAACAGGGAAGGGGGACCTCCCCCGCCCGTAAAGGTTGGACCCGTCACGTTCGGTGGGAACAAGATCGTGGTAATCGCGGGGCCGTGTACCGTCGAAAGCCGGGCGCAGCTGATGGAGATCGCCTGCGCGGTGAAAGAGGCGGGGGCCTCTATCCTGCGTGGCGGCGCCTTTAAGCCCAGGACCTCCCCCACCAGTTTCCAAGGCCTTCAGGAGGAGGGCCTCGCGTTGTTGGCCGAGGCGCGCGAGCGGACGGGGCTCCCGATTGTCACCGAGGTGCTGGATACCAGCCAGTTGAACGAGGTGGCCGCCGTCGCGGACATGATCCAGATCGGATCGCGCAACATGTGCAACTCGGTCCTGCTCCGTCGGGCGGGCGCGTCCGGCAAGCCAGTTTTCCTGAAGCGCGGCATGGGCGCGACCGTCAATGAATTCCTGCTCGCGGCGGAATATGTCCTCCGTGAGGGATGCGCCGCCCTGGCGCTTTGCGAACGGGGCATCCGGTCCTTTGAGGACTCAACCCGGTTCACGCTGGACCTGAACGCCGTCCCGGTCATCAAAGAGCGTTCCTGGCTGCCGATCCTGGTGGATCCAAGCCACGGAACAGGGGTTGCCTCGCTCGTCGCCCCGATGGCGCGCGCGGCGATCGCCTGCGGCGCGGACGGCATCATGGTCGAGGTCCACCCCCGCCCCGAAACGGCGCTGTGCGACGGCAACCAGTGTGAGACACCCGAACACTTCTTCGAGATGGTCCGTTCCTTGAAGGCCGTCGCCGAATCGGTCGGACGAACGCTTTAACCCTTTACGAGATTGGAGATCGCATTATGAAGAAACTGTCACTCAACGTCTTGCCGGAGAACCGGACCGCCGGAATGCCGGACCGTACCCATCCTTCCACCGTGCGCCGCTATGCAGTATGGGCAGGTCTTCTGATCCTGGGATGCGCCTCGGCATGGGCGGCGGATTACCTCTCCCCCGAATATCTGGCGGCGAGTCCTGACGGCAAGCAACTCTACGTGACCGGTGCCACCTCGAAGAAGGTCTTGCTGGTTCAGGCCGATACCACCAAGAAAACCGGTGAATGGGCCATCCCGGCCGACCCGACCGGTATCGCCGTCGCCCCGGACGGCACCGTTTACCTCACAGCGGGCGGTCCTGAAGGCGTTCTGCTGAAATTCGCCCCGGACGGCAAACAGCAAGGTTCGGTCCGCATCGGACACACGCCCCTCGCCCCCGTCGTGGCGCCGGACGGGAAAACCGTCTATGCCGCGAACCGCTTCGACAACACCGTCTCTGTCGTGGACGCCGCCGCGATGAAGGTCACGGCGACCGTCGCCGTTCTGCGCGAACCGCACGCGATGGCGCTGGGCGCGCAGGGCAAGAAACTCTTCGTCGCGAACCATCTCCCCGCCTGCAAGGCGACGGATGACGTTGTGGCGGCGGCGGTTTCGGTCATCGACCTGACAACCCCTGAACGGAAGGTCCGGCAGGTGCTTCTTCCCAACGGTTCCACCGGTGTGCGCGGCATCTGCGCCGCCCCGGACGGTTCCAACATCTACGTTACCCACACCTTCGGGCGCTATCAGCTGCCCACCACCCAGCTGGAACGCGGCTGGATGAACACCGCCGGGCTGAGTGTCTTCAACGGCGAAACCGGCGATTACATCAACACCGTCCTGCTGGATGACGTCGATCTCGGGGCCGCCAACCCCTGGGGCGTGACGGTCTCCGCGGACGGCAAGACAATCGCCGTCGCCCACGCCGGTACGCGCGAAGTGAGCGTGATCGAACGCGCCACCCTCCAGAACCAGCTGGCCCGTGCCGCCAAGAACGAGCAGGTTACGGACGTCACCCGCTCGGCGACCGATGTACCCAACGATCTCTCGTTCCTCTCGAAGATCCGCCGCCGTTACGCGTTCAGCGGTGACGGCCCCCGCGGCATCCTCTTCGCCGGAACGAAACTCTTCACCGCCCTCTATTTCGCGGACGCGCTCGGCGTCATCGACCTCGCGCCCGAAACCCCGACCGCCACCGTGGCGGCCCTCGGGCCCGCCCCGGACCTCTCCAAGGACCGCGTCCGCCGCGGCGAGATGCTGTGGAACGACGGAACGATGTGCTTCCAGCAGTGGCAGAGCTGCGCCAGCTGCCATCCCGACGCGCGCGGTGACGCGCTGAACTGGGATCTGCTCAACGATGGCATGGGCAACCCGAAGCAGTCCAAGAGCCTCATCTATTGCCACCTCACCCCGCCCGTGATGGTGACGGGTATCCGGCCGAGCATGAAGGCCTGCAACCGCAAAGGCATCAATGTAATCCAGTTCGTTATCCGTCCGGAGGAGGACGCGCTCTGCATCGACGATTACGTCATCTCCCTCAAGCCCGTCCCAAGCCCTGTGAAGACCCTCGCGGGTGTGAACAAGGCGGTTGCCGATGCGATCAAGCGCGGCGAGAAGTTGTATCAGCAGGCCGGATGCGCGCAGTGCCACCCCGCCGAGAAACGCGGCCCCAACGGCGAGCAACTGTTCACCGACCTTCGTAAATACGATGTGGGATTGGGCGTCGACAACGAGAAGAACCGGGCGTTCGACACCCCGTCGCTGGTCGAGGTCTGGCGGACCGCGCCATATCTCTATGATGGCCGCGCCACAACGATCGAGGAGGTCCTGACCACCTGCAATCCGAATGACGCCCACGGAAAGACCAAGGGGTTGTCGCCGGAACAGATCAAGGACCTAGCCACCTATATCCGTTCCCTCTAACGAATCTCCCGTTTCTCGGATCGGCGAACGATGAAGACATCAAAGCGCATCAGTGGCGGGCTTCCGCGCGTAATTCGGATGACCGAATGGTCGCCGGCCTCGGGTGTGCCGGCCTGCCCGGACGGAGTCGTCTTCTCCCAGACGGGATGGGCCGCCCGCGAGACCCTGCTTCAAAGCGGAACCGGCGCGAAAGGCACCCCCGTCCCCCAACTTTGGCTCTGTGGCGGCAAGGGGGAATTCCCGCCGGTCTGCCAGCAGCTGACGCTTCCGCCCGGCACCACGGTCCGGTTGATCACGCGGCACGGCTGTAGCGTGGGTGCGGTGTATGAGGATGCGGACGCCACCTACGCCTTCCTGACCGGTATCCTCCCCGTCGACCCCTCCCGTCCGCCCGAGGTGCAGACCGCATCGGTTTTCGAAGAGATAGAGGCGGCCCTCGCCGACGCCGGCATGGCCTTCAGCCACGTCGCGCGGACCTGGCTCTACATGGACCGGATTCTGGACTGGTACGATCCCTTCAACCGCGCCCGGGATGCGTTCTTCACCTCCCGCAAAGTCTATGACGGACTGGTTCCGGCCAGTACCGGGATCGGAAGTGCGAACCTCTGCGGCACCGCCATCGCCGCCAACGCGATCGCCGTCAAGCCGAAACGGCCGGGCGCCGTGACGGTCGAACGGGTCGATTCGCCGCTTCAATGCACCGCCCACGCCTACGGCAGCTCTTTCAGTCGCGCCGTCGAGATCGGAACCGCCGCATGCCGCAACCTGCTTATCTCCGGCACGGCCAGCATCGAGCCGGGCGGAAAGACCGCGTATCTGGACGATCCCGACCGCCAGCTCGGCTTGACCCTTGATGTGGTCGAGGCGATCCTCACCTCGCGCGGCATGGGATGGAGTGATACCGCCCGCGGGATCATGTACCTGAAAGAGCCCAGCTACCTCCCCCTCTGGCAGAGACACATGCGGGATCGGGGATTGACCGACCTGCCGATCATCACCCTACAGGCGGACATCTGCCGGGATGATCTGCTGGTGGAGCTGGAGTTGGATGCCGTAAAGACAAAGGAAGGTGCGGGATGCGGATCCTGAACCGGATCCTGAGCCTGCGTCTGGTTGTGGTTTGCATGCTCGCGGGAGCGGCCGCTTCCGTCATACTCGCTTTCTTCCAGGCGGACCGTGCCGGCGCCGTCATGGCCACGCCCGGCGCCTGTATCGCCGTCATGCTTGGAACGGCGCTTTTGATCCTCTGCTCTTGCCGCGCGGCGGCGGCCCGGCGCTGGGTCTCCCTTCTGCTCCACGGCGGATGCGCCCTGATCGCGATCGGATGGCTGAGGGGCCGGGTGCCGGCCGCCTTCGGCATCGACCGTACCCCGGAAACCGGCATGATGCCGCTGGTCGATGGCGATGAATTGAACATCCTCCTGGACGGTGCGAAACTCGACACCAAAGTCTGCGACCTGCCCTTCTCCATCCGTCTGGAGAAATTCTTCGTCGAGGAGTATCCGGACGGCTCGATCCGGGAGTACCGGAGCCGGATCACGGTGAAAGAGCCGGGCAAAGAGCCATACGTCCGTAACGTGCGCGTCAACCATCCCGTCCGTGTTGGACAATACGACATCTACCAGATGAGCTGGGGCCGCACCCAGGACGCCATGACCGGCGCCCCCATAACCTACACCATTCTGCAATTCATCCGCGATCCCGGCCTCTCCCTAGTTTACGCCGGTTACGCCGTTCTTTTCATCGGTGTCCTCGCCTATACCCTCTCCTGTTTCAGGATGGGAAAGGAGGGAATGACATGACCCTCAAACTGACAGCGCAGGGCGGATTGATCTATTTGACGGGGCTCTTCTTCGTGGCGACCCTCGTCCTCCTCATGCGGAGCCGCAAGGAGCGCGGTTCGGACGGTTTCGCCGCACGCATGGCAGGCGGTTGCTGGTGTGCCGCGTTTCTCGCCGCCCTCGTGTCCGTCATCTGGCGGGGCATCCACACCGGCCACCCCCCGATGCAGAATCTCTTTGAGTTTTTCCTTTGTATGATCGCCGCGCTGGTTCCGCTCTCCTACTGGAACCGCTGGCGGCATGGTCTCGACACCCGGCTTCAGGATGCGATCCTCGGTTGCATCATCCTCTTCCCGGCGGGATTCGTCTTCAGCGAAGAGGTCCGGCGGCTGCCGCCCGCCCTCCAAAGTCCCCTGTTCGTCCCGCATGTCGGGGCATACGTCGCCGGTTATGTGATGATGGCGCGCGCCGCCCTCATGGCCCTGCCCCTTTTCCGAAGCGGCCGCAGCCTGCCGGACCTCGCGGTGAAAGACCGCGCGATCCGCCAATCGGTCGCCGTCGGATTCCTGCTGATCACCCTCGGCCTCTTGCTCGGTTCCGTCTGGGGCAAAATCTGCTGGGGCCACTATTGGCAGTGGGACCCGAAGGAAATGTGGTCCCTTGCGACCTGGTTCGTCTACGCCGCCTATTTCCACTACCGGCTGCGTGACGGCCTGAACCATCCCAAAGCCCAGGCGGTCCTCCTCTGGACTGGTCTGGTCTTCATCGTGCTCACCCTCACATGGATCAACCTCTCCCGAATCTTCTCGGGAATGCACACCTATGCGTGAGGGAGGTGGTAAACGATGCTCGCATACAATCTCTTTCCACTGATCATCGGGCTCTACCTCTACTTCCGCTGCCTGCGCCTGACGCGCCTGCCCCCGCTGGCCCGTCTGCCGATCTTCCTTCTGGCGCTGGCCGCCCTCTACAAGAATCAGATCTTCTTCCTGATGGGGCAGCCGTTCTTCGCCCCGACCTACCCTGGTTGGTTTCTCCTGCTTTCGGGATTCCTCTATGGATTCTGCATCCTGCTCTTCGTCTTCCTTCTCATCCGTGACATCGCGTTCCTCGTCTACGCGATCATCCGTTTTTTCATGCGGCGGGAATCGCGGTTCACCCCCCGGTTTGAACCGGTCCTCAACCTCGTTCTCGTCGGGCTCGCAGCGTTCATCGCCCTCTATGCGGTTCGCGCCACGGTTGTTCCGCCCCAGCCTCGAACCGTCGAGATCCAACTCGAAAAACTGCCGGAGGAGTTGGACGGTGTTTCATGCGTCTTTCTCACCGACATCCATGTCAGCACCGCCATCCGCAAGGGCTATGTCGAGAAGGTGGTCGAACGGGTCCAAGCGCTCAAACCCGACATCATCTTTATCGGAGGGGACCTTGTGGACGGCACGGTTGAGGCGCGCCGCGCCGATCTGGAACCGCTCAAGGAACTTCATGCCCCCGGCGGCGTTTTCGGCTGTACCGGTAACCATGAATACTACTCCGGAGCCGATGAATGGCTTCCGGTCCTCAAGACGTTCGGCATCACGATGCTCGCGAACAGCCACCGCTTCGTAACCCTCAACGGCAAGCAGTTGGCGGTGGTTGGTGTCCCCGACCCGACCGGCGGCGAGCCGATCGACCTCAAGAAGTCCCTCTACGGGGTTCCCGTCACGACCCCGCGCATCCTTCTGATGCACCGCCCCGGCCAGGCGCGGAAATCCGCCGAAGCGGGCATTGACCTGCAACTCTCAGGCCACACCCACGGCGGAATGCTCTGGTTCATGAAGCCGCTCATCGCCCGCTTCAACGGCGGCTATGTCTCCGGACGCTACAAAGTCGGAACGATGGATCTTTACGTCTCGAACGGAACCGGCCTTTGGATCGGCTTCCCGCTCCGCTGGTTTGTCCCGTCCGAGATCACCCGCATCGTCCTCCGGAAGGCTTAAATCCTGAAATTATGAAATTATGGCATTAAGCCATTATGGAATTTCATCCTGCCACATTTTCATAATGCCATATTTCCCCCTTCCTCTTCCCTCATCTTTTCATTCTTCATTCTCTCTCTCGTCACTCGTCACCCGTCACTATGCAAACGTCACCTCCTGGCCGTGGAACATGAAATTCCCGCCCACGATATACTGGATCGCCGTCGGCGAGAAGCGATCCTGAACCGTGATGTGCAGATGGCCCGCCAGAATCCCCTTCAGCAGCGGTTCGGTCTTGAGATAGGCGATGAAGTCCCGCGTCACGGCATCTTCCCGCTGCCGCTTGTTATCGCCCCACGGATCGGGGAACGCGGCGGTTTCGAACTTCTTGCCCGCCTTGTGCCAGAACTTGTCATCGGCCCGCATGATCGCCGGCGTGGCGAACGGCACATGCATGCAGAGGATGATCGGCAGACCCCGCTTTACCTCGGCGTGGAACCGTTCCACCTGATCGGTTCCGACCGTCCCGTAGACGTCATCGAGCGTCACGAAATTCACCCCGTTCACCACCTTTGAATCGAAGCGGATGTCAAACGGATACGCCGCCTTGAGTTTCGGCGCGTTGACCGCCTTCCCCGCCTCCCCCTCCGCTTCTTTGGAGAGCCACATGTCGGGGGAGAACTCATGGTTCCCCATCGATCCGAAGAACCCCTCCCCGGTGTATTTCTTCACCAGATCCATATTCGCGTCGCTCATCCAATCGACCAGGTCGCCCGTATGGAGAACGAAATCGGTATTCGCCTTCGCCCAGGCGAGCGAATCGCGTAACGCCTCCTCCTGACGCCCGCCGAAGGTCTGCGTCCGGATCCGCTTCAGCTCCTGCTTGTTTTTCCCCTCCTCCGGATAGGCCTCGGTCAGATGGGTATCTGAAATATGGAGCACCGAGAACGGTTTTGTCGCCCCCACGTCAATGTGGATGTAGGCAAGCACCAGCCGCTCGTACCGGCCCCGTTTCGGAAAGATGGCGGGATCGTCCGCCAACACCGGCAACCGCGACGTGGCCACCAATCCGCCCACCGCAAACACGCGCTTCAGAAAATCGCGCCGGGGAAGCGCCGAACCCGACAAAGAACCTTTCTCGTTTTTCATGGTTCCAGTGTACCAAAACACCGCTTCTCCTGCAAACCCGCATCGAAGGTTAAAAGATGAAAAGGTTAAAGGGGGGATGGGGAACGGGGAAGGTTATTTTTGGAGGGAAACAACATGAACAAACAACTCCCGTTCTTCCGCGCACAACTCTGCGCGGCAATATAAACGGCGGTAATTGGATGTAGCAAGGGTGCCATCGCCCTTGCAGCAAGGCCGAGGCGGCCTTGTCACATCGATAACGGTAGGTTTTGCAATTGCCTCAGAAAGTTGTTTTTACAAGTTGTACCAGTTGTTTCCATTTGAACGTATAGGCAAGATTAAATGGTTAACCGTTTAACCTTCCTTTAACCCGCGATAGACACGGGAAAGGGGGTTTGATACAATGACGGGCATCATGGGGAAGGAAATACAAGGGATGCACGGGGAAAGAAGGGAGAACCGTTGTGCGCGCGCCGTTTTTACGGGGATCGGCGGCCTGTTGTGCGGCATGCTTCCCCTCTTTGCCGAGTCGCCGCGCTGGTCCGTCCCGCAGGCCTCCGTCCGCAAGGCGCTGGTCGTGGAGACGTTCCGCGACGTACCCTATGCCACCGCCACCACGACCTTCTTTCTCGATGACCGTTATCACGGATTCTCCCTCTTCACCGCCGACGGACAATCCCGCGACTGCCGGCTGCTGGAACGGCGCGGCAGCCGTTTTTCCATCCTCTTCGAAGCCTACCCCGGCGAGACGCTTTACCTCTACCCGACCGAAACCGGCGAGTGGCCACCGGCGGTCGAAGCCCACTCGTCGGGCCTGCTCCACCGGGCCCGCACCTATGACGGCCACGCGATCCAGTCGATCGAGGCCTTCCAGCAGGCATGGGCGAAAGGCGATCCGCAGGGCGCACGGTTTGAGGAACAGATCTTTCTGGGATACAATCCCTTCGGCCCGAACATCAACGCCCTCCACCGCTTCGACGGTTTCTTCCGCGTCACGAAACCGGGTGAGATCACCTTCTGTATCGCGTCGACCGATGCCTCGTTCCTTCTGATCGACAACGCCCCCGTCGCCGCCTGGCCCGGCAACCACGCCGTGACCGAAGGTCTGGACGGCAGCAAGAGCGGCAAGGCCAATCTGGCGCCCGGCAACCACATCATCACCTTCCTGCACGCGAACAGCAGTGCGGCGCATTATGAGATTGCTGCGATGATCCTGCCCGGCGAGACGCGCCACACGGTCATCCCGCCCGAACGGTTCACGCCCGCCGTCTACGCGAAGGTCGGCCCGCTCACCGACCGGGAGGGGCATCCCCAACCGGAGTTCATCTGGGAACACCGCGAGATGTTCTCGCTGACGGGCGGCGGAATCTACGACCACACCTTCGAGTCTCCTGACAAGGATCCCGCCACGCGGAGTGTCTGGACCTTCCAGGACGGCGCCTGCGTAACTGGCCGCGTCGCCCGCCACCTCTTCTTCTCCGAGGGTCCCGCCACCGTCAACCTGACCCTCATCCGCAATGGAACCCAGTCCGAAACCCGGCAAACCGTCTGCGTCATGCCCCGATACGGGCAATCGGAGAATGATGAGAAACGGGCGCTCGCCCTCATTGATGAAGGGTTGAGGCAGGCAAAGGAATCGGCCATCCAGCCCGCCGGTTACGCGATCCTCATCCAAGGTCTTTACCACTTCCTGAAAGAGCGGGAAGCCGAGGCGTTCGGCGAGGAGGTGATCGCGCATCTGGATGCGATCCCCGATGACGCGCTTCTCCCCGCCCTCGATAAACTCGCCCTCGGCGTGCAGCAGGTGAATGAGAATTACGCCTTGGCGGAACGCTGCTTCAAGGCCACCATCGCCCGTTCCCCCTCTCCGCACGGCCGGGCGGTGGCGGCGCTCCACTACGCGGGTCTGCTCACCCTCTGCCTGAACCGGCCGCAGGAGGCGCGCGACCTGCTCAAGACCATCCGGAAGGGGGATCTCCAGACATGGGAACCGCGCCTGTACGACATCTATATGGCCGACACCGCGTTGGTGCTGGACGACTACGCCACCGCCCAGAACCTGTATGCGGCAATCCCGCCCGAGGTTCCCATCCTGCAAGGTGACAAACTCGACAAAGGCGGTTGGTTCAAATCCAACGCCCGCTTCTTCCGGATCCAGAACCTGCTCGAACAGAAACGGTTCCGGGAGAGCCTGCCCGAGGTCGATCAGCTCGAATGGGAACTGCCCGTGCAGCGCGCCCTGCCCCAGACCAACCTCCTGAAGGCCCGCGCGCTGATCGGCAACGAACAACCGCGAAAGGCGATCGTCTGCCTGCAGCGGGCGCTCACCGCCCAGGTCGATGAAACCTACACCCCGAAACTCCGGCTGGCGCTCGCCCGCCTCTATTTCGACCAAGGCCAGCTGTTGCAGGCCCGCCGCCAGATCGACCGGATCCGCCAAGAGTCCCCGTGGACCCAAGAGGAACTTGAGGGCGGCAAACTGCTGGACCGCATCAACCGGAAACTGAAAGGAATCGAGCCATGAACTCCACGCTGACCCGCCTCCTGCTGCTCGGCGTCTGCATCTGGACCGGAACCGCCGCCGCGCTGACCGAAGACGACTTTCTCAAACCGGTCGGCCTTCCGCCGAAAGGAAAACCGCAGATGCGCCAAGGGGGCGAGGCGCTGCCGCCCCTGCCGTTGCCCGCCACGCCGCTCCGGCGGTCGGAAAAGAAGCGTCCGCCCAGCCCCTCCACCTTCATCGGAAAGGTTGTCTGGGGCAGCTATCTGGACTACACCTGGGAGAACGGAACGGTCACGCGCGTTTTTGACTGGAACATGGTTCCGGCCGACTGCCAATCCCTTCTTCGGATGGCGACACGCCACATGAACATGGAATACAAGGTCGAAACCACTGCGCTCAAGGGTTTCAACGCAACCCCGGCAGAGATTCCAGTTCTCTACTTCTCAGGCGGCCGTTCGCTGAACTTCACCCAGGAGGAACGGGAGACCCTGCGCCGTTACCTGCTCGCGGGCGGAACCCTCTGGTTCGATTCGGTCGTCGGGTCGCCCTTTTTCTACAAATCGGCGCTCTCCGAACTGGCGCGTATCCTGCCGGAGGCACAGATCCGCCGTCTGCCGGATGACCACCCGGTCTTCCATATCGTCACCGACTCCGTTGCCCTAAAGACCAAGTCGAAGGAGCAGGTCGCGCCGGTACTGGACGGCGTGTACATCGGATCGCGCGTGGCGGCATTCGTCTCGCCATACGGTCTTGGCGCGGGATGGGACAACACCGCCCCGACGCTGATCCGCCAAGCGGAATTCTACGATCCCGCCTCATCTGCCGAACTGGGGCTGAATCTGCTCGCCTACGCGGTCGGCTATTTCCGCGTCGCGCTCGCCCACGCCCAGGCGCAGACCTACAGCGCGGAGGATCTCTCCTCCGACAAGGATCCCGTTGTCTTCGCCCAGGTCCAGACGAGCGGCGTCTGGAACACCGAACCGGGCGGCGCCAACAACCTCCTCCGGTTCATGCGCAAAAACCTGACCGTCCAGGCCAATTACAAGGTACAAACCGTCCGTCTCGACCGCGATCCGTTGGCGGATTACCCCTTCCTTTATCTGTCCGGCATCACCGACTTTACCCTCCATCCCTCCGAGCAGACCGCCTTGAAACGGTATCTCGATGACGGCGGATTCCTCGTGATCGATAATTCGCTGGGGCTTCAGGAATTTCGGCAGGCGGTCTACCGGGAGATCGGCAAACTCTACCCCGGCCGATCCTTCAAACGGTTGGCGGGCGACCATCCCCTCTTCCAGACGGGACCGTTCAAACTCGCCTCCGTCCGCTACACCCTCGCAGTACGGGCGAAATACCCCAACCTGACGGCGCCGTTTGTCGAAGCGTTGGAGATCGAGGGCGAACCGCACATCTTCTTCTCCCCCTTCGACTTGGCGGCGGGCTGGCAGGGCGACGACCATCCGCTCGCTTACGGATATGACACCGCCGATGCGCTCCGGCTCGGTGCCGACCTGATCACCTATTGCCTGACGCATTAACCGCGGCGGCGGCTCGCCGGGGATGACTCGCCCTACCAATTGACGAACCTTGCCTATAACTTGCCGTTCAGAGCCACAAGACTTCGGACTTCAGACATCAGACATCCTCAACCCTCAACAACCCCCGCCCCTCGTTACCCTCATTTACATTCCCGCGCTCACGCGGGCGAGGGGCTTTTAAATCACTTTTCTTGTCCGTGCGGACGGGTTAGCCCGCGTTCCTCTTCACGTTTTTTTACCAGTTGTTTGGGTTGTTTCCCAATCCCCCAGTCGTCATGGGTGAAAAACGTGGAAGAGCCAAAAAACTTCGAAGTGCCATAAAAGATTGGTTTTATCGTGCGAATGTGGCACACTGATGAAATATCGTTTTGAGACCAACAGGGACGACAGCGTGTTACCGTTCACCATAGAGGAGTTGCAAGAGGCGTTTCGGCAGGGCATGGCCTGCATCGGGGAGGGCAGCCGGAGAAAGTGTTTTCAGGTGCCGAACGCGCCGTTCTGCGTCAAGTTCTACCGATTGCCGTCTGAATACACGAAGAAGACCCGTATCGGTGTGAAGCTCGAAATCCTTCTCTTCCGCCACTGCCGGTTCTTCAACACATCCTGCCAGGAGTGGCGCTATTACCGCAAACTCAAGAAGCGGCTGCCGCCCCATCTCTTCGCCGTCTTTCCCGACACGGTCGAACGGATCCGTCTTCCCGACCGGGGATGGGGACTGGCGGAGGACCTGTTGGTGAACGCGGACGGTTCCCCGATGCGCCGCGTCAAGGCGGAAATCCGCGCGACCGAAGATCCCGTTTTGCAACAGACCCTCTACCGCGCGCTCGCCGACCTCTGTGCGGAGCTGGAACGCCACGCCGTCAAATTCTACGATCCGCCGAACATCATGGTCCAATGGCAACCCGACGGCACCTTCCGGTTACGGATCGTCGATTTTGAACCGGGCGGACGCACCTATCTGCCGCTGATCACCTCCCTGCCGTTTTACATCCGCCGGAAGGTCCACCGGAGGAGTGCCCGTTATCTGGCCGCGCTGGCCGCGTTTCTCCCGTCCGACGTGACCGGGTCGGATTAACCCCCTTGAAGGATCGCCGTCGTGACGCATTCCATCATCATCCTCTTCTTCGCCGGAGTCATGCTGGCCCTCTGGTACGCGGCACGCTGGTTCCTCCGGCTGACCCCACCCCTCTTCACCGAAGGGCTTGCCCCGATCCGTTCGTATCGGACATTGGACAACGCCTGGATCGTGGGATGCGTGGTCGGGATCACCCTCCTGCCCGCCCTGCTCTCGGGCGAACAGGAAAAAGAGCCGACCGTCCCGCAACTGGTCTCAGATCCCTTGATCTACGCCGCCCTGATTGTCGCGGTCATCGCCTTCCTGCTGGTCCGTACCCACCTCGGCGGAATACGTTTTTTTGGATTCAGGCGTGCCCCGATTCCCCGCGCCGTGCGGCTCGGATTCCAATACGGATTGGCGGCGATCCCACCCGTCCTTTTCCTCTCCTACTGCATGACCTCGCTCGCAACGCGCCTCGGTCTCGAACAGCCGATGCAGGCGATTTTCGGTCACCTCAAGGACCCCGCCATTCCGCTCTGGGCCAAAGCCACACTCATCTGCTCCACCGTCATCCTCGCACCCGTCTATGAAGAGATGCTCTTCCGCGGACTCCTCTTTCCCGCCCTGCTGGGAAACCGCCCGAAGGGATGGAGCGCGGCGTTGCTCTGCGGAACCGCCTTCGCGCTGGTCCACATGCAGGCGACCACCTTTCTGCCGCTCCTGCTCTTCAGCATCCTCCTTTGCGCGGGTTATCTGGCGACCGGCTCACTCATCACCCCGATCGTCATGCACATCATCTTCAACGGCATGAATCTTCTGATTTGGCTGGAGTTTCAAACGACAGGAACATGATGCATCCGAACAATGACAAAACATGGCACGATTGGCGGTGGCAGATCCGTCATGCAATCCGTTCCCTCGACCGCGACTTCTGCGTCCTATTCGGCTTGGACTTCCAGCGGATTGACGCGGTTCAACGGCGCTATCCGGTTTTCCTGACCCCCTATGCCGCCGCCCAGCTGACCCCCTGCTCGCCGGAAGACCCGATCAACCGCCAGATGTTGCCACATCCCGATGAGCTGCGGGAGGAACCCGGCATCGGACCCGACCCCTTTTCCGAGACAGGCGGGGCCGCCTGCTGTTTCGGACTCAAGCAACGCTTCCCCGACCGCGTGCTGGTGATGGCCAGCGCGGCTTGCGCCATGCGTTGCCGCCACTGTACCCGGAAAGGGCTCCTCGCCCAGGCGGAGGTCATCCGGACGCCCGAACAACTCCGCACGGCTATCGAATGGGTCTCCGCCCATCCCCGTGTGCGAGAAATCCTGATCTCCGGCGGAGACCCCCTGTTGCTTTCCGACGCGAAACTCCTCGCCATCGTCCGCGCCTTCGCCGCGCTGCCGCAGATCGACGCGGTCCGGATCGGGACACGCGTTCTCTCGACCCTTCCGATGCGTATCACGCCAAGACTCGCGACCGCCTTAGGCAAGTTCAAGAAGGTCTGGATCAACACCCAGTTCAACCATGTCCGCGAGTTGACGCCGGAAGCGTGCGCGGCCTGCGCACGGCTGGTCGAGGCGGGTATACCCGTCTCCAACCAATCCGTCCTGCTTAAAGGGGTCAACGACACGGTCGAGGCGCTGTTCGACCTCTGCGCGGGACTTCAGCGGAACCGGGTCCGGCCCTACTACGTCTTCCTCTGCGATCCCGTATCCGGTATCGCCCCCTATCGGGTCCCGCTCCGTGCGGCGAAAGCCCTCGAGCGGGAATTGGTAATCCGGCTGGGCGGCTTGGCGATGCCCCGTTTCGTGGCGGACATCCCGGGCGCACCGCGCAAGACCCCCATCTAACGGCGGCCGCGCGGCTAGAATCCGAAGTAGCGGACGGCGTTGCGGTAACTGATGTCTTTGACGATCTCCCCGACCCACGGGATGTCATCCGGGATCCGGCCCGCCTCAATGTCGGTTCCGAGGATGGCGCAGAGAATCCGGCGGAAGTATTCGTGGCGGGTGTAGCTCAGGAAGGAGCGACTGTCGGTGAGCATCCCGACGAACCGGCTCAGAAGCCCCAATTGCGAGAGCGCCTCGATCTGCCGTGCCATCCCATCCTTCTGGTCATTGAACCACCAACCGCTGCCGAACTGCATCCGGCCCGCCTCCGGTCCGCGCTGGAAGTTGCCGAGCATCGTACCGATCATCTCGTTGTCGCGCGGATTGAGGGTATAGATAATGGTCCGGGGCAACGCGTCGGCCAGCTCAAGCCGGTCGAAAAGCCGCGCCATCGGGGCGGCGGCGGGCCAGTCGCCGATGCTGTCGAACCCGGTATCGGGTCCCAGCCGCTGGAACATCTTGGTGTTGTTGTTCCGTTGGGCACCGTAATGGATCTGGGCGGTCCAGTCGCTGCGGGCATCCATCGCGATGCCCTCGAAGAGAAGAGCGGAACGGAACTGGTCGATCTCCTCGCCGGTCGCGGTGCCGCCGTCACGGACCTTCCGGAAGATCGCCCGCACTCCGGCCTCGGTGTAGGGAACCTGATAGACCGTCTCCAGCCCATAGTCCGAGAGCCGGCAACCGTGGGCGTTGAAGAAATCATGGCGTTTTTGGAGCGCCGCGAGCAGGTCGTCCCACGTCTGAACCGGCATTCCGGCGGCGGCGGAAAGGCGGTCCAGCCACGCATTCCAGAACGCGGGCCGGTCCAGCGCGAGCGCCTTGTCGGGCCGCCAGGCGGGCAGGACGCGCGTCGCGAAACCGGATGCCCGGATCGCATCATGGAAATGGAGGTCATCGGCGGGATCGTCTGTCGTACAGACTAGTTCCACACGGCTCCGGGTCATGAAGCCGCGCGCGCTGAATCCGGGTTCGGCCAACGCGGCACGGGTCTTCTCCCAAATGGCGTCCGCCGTCGCGGGCGAAAGCAGATCGGTGATACCGAAATACCGCGCCAGTTCCAGATGGGACCAATCATACATCGGGTTCCGCAGCAGATAGGGCATCGTCTCGGCGAACTTGTCGAACTTCTCGCGGTCCGGCGCGTCGCCGGTGATGAACCGCTCGTCAATCCCGTTGGAACGCATGGTCCGCCATTTGTAGTGGTCGCCGCCCAGCCAAACCTGCGTCATGTTCGCCCACCGCTTATCCTCCGCGATCTCCTGCGGCGGCAGATGGCAGTGGTAGTCGATGATGGGCATCGGTTCCGCGTAGGTGTGGTAAAGGGTACGGGCGGCTTCGTTCGGAAGCAGAAAATCGTCATGGATAAAGGGTTTCATGTCTGATTACTCCTTGAATGCGTCGCGGGTGGACCAGAGTCCGATCGCGGGGTTGCTGATGTAAAAGATCTCCTCGCCGTCAGGCAGCGTGTTGTAGCCGTCCTTGAGCAGGGCGGGGTTATACCGGGCCGTCATCGCATCCAGATCGGCGTAACGGAATCCGGCCCCCTCGACCTCGGCGCGCGTCAGATGACCCGCCGCGTAGGTAATCGTGAAACGGCCCTCGGACGAACCGTGGATCAGGTGGGCGGCCGCGCCGAGATTCTCCTGAAGGTCGGCGTTGGCCTTCACGGCGGCAAGCGTTCGGTCGGTCCCGAAGTAGCCGTACTTGCGGATCAGGCGGTCGATCTGCGGATCCTCACCAAACTCCTGAACGCCCGGCGCGAGAATCAGCAGCTCGCCGCCGTCCGCCATCGCCATGCGCGTCCGGTAGATGGCCTTGTTCCCCAACCAGGTGCTCTTGAACTCGGCGGGGTCCAGATAGACCACGCACTTCCGGATCGGCTTCTCCAGCATCTCGAAATTGACCTCCAGCGAGAGGGCGGCCGCCTTGTTGAAGACCGAGATGTCGTCACCGACGAAGAGCCCCCGCACGGCGGTCCCCTCCGTCTCGTCGCGTCCCACGACGGTCTGCACATAGACGATCGGTGGAAGCAGATGGCCGAAGTGGTCGGTTCCGTAGTTGAAGAGTTTCCGGACCGGCGTGTCGGCCCGGCCCATGATCCGCTCCATCCCGTAGACCGCCCCGACAAAGTGGCTGCGGTTGATCGCCACCGACCCGCCCGTCCCGACGAAGAGGTTTTTGTTGTAGTTCGCCATGCCGATCACCTCATGCGGCACGACCTGGCCGATCGAGAGGATCAGGTCGAACCCGCCGTCGCGGAGCAGTTTGTTGACCTGCACGGGCCAATCAAAATCCAATTTCCCCTCCGTGATCGTCTGGACATACTGGGAGGGGACATAACCGAGCGTCACCACGTCATTCCGCCAGTCATGGACGTGAAAGAGCGAATCGGGCATCTCGCCGAACATCGCGCGCCGCTGTTCCGCCGTCATCGCCGAATGGGTTCCAAGCGCGGGCAGCACCGCCGCGAGCGCATCCCCGTAATACGCCCAGACGCACTGCGTCAGAAATCCCGCGCGGGAATGGAAGCGGGTGAAATCGGGCGGCAGCACCAGCACCCGTTTTCTAGGTCCCAACCGATCCAACGCTTGAAACAGCAACCGCTTCATCGCCGCCTCATCCAGTTTCGTCGACAGCGATCCCTCATCCAAATACAGCATACGCACCTCCACCGGGGAGCGCCACGCCGCTTCCCCAACATGTTTACGCCCAAGTGTAGCAAAACCCGCCCCGGACGGATATGAAAATATTGCCGCCGCATCTTTCCCGTCTCAGACGGATTTCTCCCTTGCGCGGCGGGGCGCGTTTTGGTACCGTGCGGATGTTGTCGTTTGCGGCCGAAGCGTGGCGGAACCCTCGAACCCGCCACGAGGCCGCCCGTTTGGAGACCCCGCGTTGGATTGACCATGAAATGTCTTGAAGTCTGTATCGATTCCGTGGAATCCGCCATCGCCGCCCGTGACGGGGGCGCGAACCGGCTGGAGCTCTGTTCCGCCCTGGTGATCGGCGGCCTATCCCCCTCCCCCTCGCTGTTTCAGGCGGTCCGCGCCCAAACCGCGCTCCCGATCCACGCCATGATCCGTCCCCGCTTCGGCGATTTCCTCTACTCCGCCCACGAACGGGCGGTCATGCTCAGCGAGGCGCGGTACTGGAAGACCGCCGGGGCGGAAGGGGTCGTCTTCGGCGCGCTCCGCCCGGACGGGCAGCTGGACAGCGATCTCCTCCGTTCCCTCATCGTCGCGACCCCCGACATCCGCCACACGCTCCACCGCGCCTTTGATCTCTGCCGCGATCCCTTTGAGGCGCTGGAAGAGGCGGTCGCGCTGGGGTTCGACACGATCCTGACATCGGGGCAGGCCCCCGGTTGCCTCCAGGGACAGGAACTTCTCCGCCGCCTCCACGACCAGGCGGCGGGCCGGATCGCCCTTCTCGCCGGTGCGGGCATCAATGCCGCCGCAATCCCCGTCCTTCACGCCGCCACCGGCATCCGCCAGTACCACCTCTCCGGCAAACGGGTTCTGGAAAGCGGTATGGCTTTCCGCCGGCAGGGCGTACCGATGGGGCTTCCAGGCTTCAGCGAATATGAACGCTGGGAGACCGACATCGAGAATATCCGGCGCGCCCGGGCCGCGCTGGATGCGATCCCAGACGCCCCATGACATCCGCCCAAACAGTGCTCAAAAGCCTTTTCAAACCATACCCGCAAGATGGGAATTGTATGGTTGCCTTTACGAACGAAATACGGCATACGGTCCTTATCAAAGAGGGGACACCAAATGAGTTTGGTGAATGTCTTTTTTCATAGTTCTTTAAAGTTTTTTGTGGAAACGGCTTTGGGAGAGCGCTACGCGCGACCACGAAAAGAGTTGAGCGTTGAGGGTTGAGCGTTAAGGGCATTTTTCTTCAGCCTTTTCATTCTTCTCTCTTCATTCTTCATTTTTCATTCTCTCTTCCCTATTCTCAGTTCCTGTTTTCGTGTTCGCGCGTCAGCGCCATGCTTTCGCCAAAGAAAGGATTGTGACTTCCATAAAATTCTTTGAAGACCCAAAACACCTTCGTAGAACCTAAAATCTTATCTTTATTTTTTCAGAAAAAAGCTATTGACACGCCCCAAAAAAGGTTTTAAGGTATGGCGTATGAATTGCGAGTAAGCAATTTTCCTTTTGGAGCTGAACGAATTCCGCTCGTAGCGGGAAACGGGAAGCATAGGCGGGGTTGCCTACGAAGCCGGGAAAGCCATGGATCCCGATTTCGCCAGCATAAAACAAACATGGCGTGTGTGTAGTAAGAAGGACAGAACAGATGGACATCTATGTTGGCAATCTTGCCTACTCGACGACGGACGAGACCTTGAAGAACGCGTTTGCGGAATACGGTGAAGTCACCTCCGCGCGTGTTGTCGCAGACCGGATGACCGGTCGTTCGAAAGGTTTCGGGTTCGTTGAGATGCCCGATAACGCCCAGGCCCAGGCGGCAATCGACGCGTGGAACGGCAAAGAGCTTGAAGGCCGTACCCTCCGCGTGAACGAGTCGCAGCCCAAACCCCGCGAGGAGCGTCGCGGTGGATTCGGCGGCGGTCGCGACCGTCGCGGCGGCGGCATGGGCGGCGGGCGGCGTGAAAGCCGCTGGTAGCCCCCTACCCCATCCTTTTAGGATCGTAACGCAGCGTGCTCCGGGACTCCCCGGAGCACGTTCGTTTTTAGGGAGACGTCCCGCCAACCCGTCCGTCGTTATTTTTTCTGAAAAAACCGTTTGACTTCCTACCCCCGATGATGGTATTTTGCCTCTAACACTTGATTGGGATTCGGGTCTAGCGTCTTGAAAAAGCTGCTGAAAATCGCGAGATGGGCGTTTTTCGTTCTGTTCGTGGGTTTAACACTCACGGGGGCGCATGCTTTCATTACGCCCAAATTGACCCAATGGCGTGGCCTGGAACGGAAGCGCGACGAGCTGATTGAACAGATCGAACAGAAGAAAAAGCAGATCAACACGATGAAGGAAAATCAGCAGCGCTTCAAGACCGACCGGGACTTCGTCGAGCGGATCGCCCGCGAAGATCGTCGCGTCCAACCCGGCGAGTTGGTTTTCGTCTTCGACAAAAACTTCCGCTAACCCAAAGCGTTGAGGGTTGTGGATTGAGCGTTGAGTGAACCTTCCTCTCTCGTCACCCGTCACCCGTCACTCTTTTCCCCGTTCCCCTTAACCTGGCCTATAACTTACCGTTCAGCCACAAGACTTCGGACTTCAGCCATCAGACTTCCGTACTCCGTGTCTCAACCCTCAACTGCCCCCGCCCCACGTTACCCTCATTGACATTCCCGCGCTCACGCAGGCGGGGGCTTTTAACCCTTTAATCGTTTAACTTTTCAATCATGTCCCCCAGCGCATGGCGTACGTGGCGCAACAACGCCGGATCACGCGTGAAGTGGGTCATGTCCTGGATCAGTTGACGGCTAAAGGCGTCGGCATCCGCCGCGCCTTTCTTTGCCGCCGCCAGCTGGAGCCATTCGTAATCCTCCACGCCGTCGCGGATCTGGGCCAGCCGGATACCCGGCAGAATCCGGTTCTCGCCGGGATAGAGGAAGATGCCGTCACCAGGCATCATCAGCGAGCTGTAGGTGTGCCAATCCGGAAAGAAGGTCTCGCGCTCATCCAGTTTCCGTTGTCCGTGCCAATAGTTCACGTGCCAGAAAAGCAATCCGTCGGAACGGTAGAGGTGGGTCATCCACCCCAGCAGCCGACCCTCGATCGGCGGATACTCCAGCGAGGCCATATTGGCGTAAGGGTAACGCGGTCCGCAACAGGTGTACCACCAGACCTGCTTCCCCATCGCGTGAAGTTTCTCGGTCAGCTCGGGCCGGAAGGTGGCGGTCAGCGGACAGAACCAGTCGGTCGTCGTCAGGCAGGGATAGTTCGTGTGGCCCGCGACGGTATCGGCGTACATCATGGCGGTCGTCATGACCGGGATGTCCGGGAAGTCCCGCCTCAGCTGTTTCCACAGCCGATCAATCCCCTCGTAATACTCCTTACGTCGCTCGTCAAAGCCGTAGAGATAGGCGAACTTCTCAAGCCCGTGCTTCCGGAGTTCCGCGACATAGGGCGCGAGGCGGGCCTTGAAGGTTCCGTAAAAATGCTCGTTGAAAACCTTCTCCGGTTCAACGTAGCAGACCCACAGTGTATCGGGGTGAGTCGGCTTCGGAACGATGTTCAGGATGTTGAACCGATTCATTCCCCGTTCACGCGCGAAGAGCAGATCCTCGATCGCGGGCGGCTCCGTACGGGAGATGTCGTCCGGATTCAGCCGGTAATCCAACATCAACGCATGGCTCTGCCGCTTCATCTCCGCGAATCGATCCCGATACTGGTCGCGGGTGAACCCGTCCATCACGCTGAAGGCCGTCGGCATCCCGAAGGTCTTGGGCTGGGCGAACGAGCGGACCAGAAGCGTGACGGGAATCTCCGCGCGCGGCTCCCCCTGCTCCGTCACCCGGACCGTCCCCGTGTACCGACCGGGAATCGCGTCCGGCGCCGCGTACGCAGTCAGCCAAACGCCTTGCGTTGCCCCGCGCAGGACCTTGAAGGGCGCGGGTGGCAACAGCGGATCGGGCAGCCACAGTTCATTTTCCGGCGGCCCTTCCGGATGGACCGCGTAACCCGGCTCGCGTGCGAGGTACCCCACCCGTTCCCATGTGACCGATCCCTTGAGGGGCGTTCCGTCCGCCAGCGTAAAGGCCGACACGGCGACACCTCCGCTCCGCCACGCCGTGTCCTCCGCCGTCGAGACCAGAATCTGGGCGCTGTCGTGCCCGTTGCGGGCCAGCTCCAGATCCAGCCGCGGGGATACCGCCTGTTCAGCCGCCGTCGGGAAGGTCAAGGGGGTGATTTTCCGCATCGCGTCCGCCGTCCAGATGACCGACCGACCCGCCGGAACCGTGGAGCGCGGTACCGTAAGTTCCCCGCCCAAAACCTCCCGTTCAATCCGCTCATCCCCTTTCGTCAGAACCAGTCTCGCTTCAGGCCTAGCCGAAGCATCGAGCATGAAAGACGCCTTGCGGCCCTTCCCCTTCTGTCCGCTTTCCGGCAACTCCCACGCCACCTCGTCCGAAAACTGAAGTTGGATGCGGCGGTTGTCCGAGAAGGGTTGCTCGCTCCGCTCCCACGTTCCCACCACATCGGGACCGATCTCCCGCCGGCTCAGCTGGAGATCGTCGAACCAAACCTTCCCTGTCCCGTTCCGCAGGAAGGCATAGTACTTGATCTGGGTAACCGGCTTCTCAGGAATGAAGACGCCCTGCGTCCAGTTCCAGTTATGAGTGCCGCACGGCCAATCCGCCCGGATGCCCCAGGCGTTCCCGCCCCCCTCATACCAGATGTCGAGATAGATGCAGTAATCGGTCGCGGCGGCCCGTTCCGCCCGGCTCCACCCCCCGAAAAAGATCGGCCGTTTGTCAGGTGCCGCGTACTGGATCGTCTGGCAGACGCCGCCGCCGAATCCGCCCCCTTTCACCTCCTTCACGTCGCACCGGATTGACCGCGTCCCGCCATGCTTCACCGTCTGATCGACCGTGCAATTCTCCTCCCAATAGAGCCACCATAGCGCGGGGCGCCCTCCCGACCATCCTTCCAAACCGCCGTTTTGCAACACCGGCTCATGCGCCAGGCGGCTGAAGGCCTGATAATACCGTTCACCGAACGTCTTCAGCGCCGGCGTGTCGAAGTGGGTCTTGTCGCCCTTGTCGGCCAGCCCCTCTGAACTCGCCAATCCGCAAAGCGGCACCCGGCGGGCCAGGCGGCCGAGCATCGTGTTGAACGCATCCGGCCCATGCCCGTAGAACCGGCCCAACTCCCCAACCACCAACGGCACGGTCTGCGCGTCAAGATCACTCCGCAACTGCCCGATCATCGTCTGGAACCGCCGCTCGTACCGTTCCCGCTTCTCGGCGGAGCAGTCCGCTTCGCCCTGATGCCACAAAATGCCCGCCAACGTCCCGCGCGCCATCGCCGTGCGGGCCCGCGCGACCGCATTCGTGTAAAGCGGCTTCCCGGGCATCCACTGGTCCAGCGAGGTTCCCCCGAAGGCGCACGGGATCAACCCCACCTTCTCATCGGGATGTTCCTGAATGTAGGCGCGCGCGAAAGAGGAGCAAAGCCCCACACCCGCCAGCTTCGGTTTGTCGAAATGGACCGGATCCCGCGCCGGCGCCCAGGTGTTCTCACGGGTCAACATCAAGATCCGAGGATCCGTCTCGCGGTCGGCATCCGACACGGCACCCCGGCCCGCCATGTTCGACTGCCCGATCAGCAGAAACAGCCGCATTCCCTCCGGTTCCTCCGCCCACGCCACACAGGCAACCGCAAGCGCTAACCCACACACCCATTTCAAACCGATCCGTCCCATAACCGCCCTCCTTTGATAACCATACTTTATCCCTTTTCCGTGCATCCCGTCAATAGCGTGACAACGTTTAATCCACATTCCTCTTTTCTTGAGGCTTGCGGCTGGTGGCGGAGATTTGCTATACTCTTTTTAAAGTGTTGGCGAAGTGTAAACACCTTTTGGAGAATGTAGTATGACTCGTAAAATGTGGCTGATCGGATTGGGGTTTGTGTTGACCGGAAGTATGGTTCGGGCGCAGGCTGTGCCGGAGTTTTTAAGCGACACCGCCGGTTATGTTCTTTTGACCGCGAGTGACGGGGGCGGGACATCCTCCTTCAACTCGAACCTGCACTGGTCTGACAACGAGGCCCCGTCAGCCGGAAAGAACTATCTCGTCAACGGGAACCGTATCATAAGGATCCTCGCGACGGGGACCTTCGCGGGCGACTCGCTCACCCTCGACAACGGACGGATCAAATCGGGATTCAACGGCGGCACCGCGACCATCGACGACCTCCGGATCTACGGCGGACGGCTGGAAGAATCGGTGGGCAACTCCACCATGACCTATGCGGGCAACATTTACATCTATGGAACCGCAGGCAATCCCTCCCGTATCTCCGGCTGCTCGACCCGCACCTTCTACATCAACTCGACTCTTCACGGCGACACCTCCAGCGCGATCAAGGTCATGATGACCGAAGAGGACAACATGGACAACAGCAACCTCTTCTGGTGCCGCATCCAGGGTGACAACGCCGCCACCTACAGTGGACGCTTCATTGTGGAGGGCAACACCCAGAAGTCCAACGGCCACCGTATCGCCCTGGCGGTCACCAATCTTGTCAACCTCGGCAAGGGTGACCTGCCGGACGGCACCTCCGTGGTCACGTTGCGGAACCGGGGCATGTTCTTCGGCCGCGCGGGGGCGGAATTCGCCGACCCCAACTACTCCATCACCATCGAGAACAGCGGCACCATCGGTTCCCAGACCGTTGGCGGCCCCTACTCGTGCGGGGCACGATTCTCCAACGGCTTCAAAATCCGAGGGAGCGGCGTCCTCTATGTCCATGTGGGCGACGCGACGATGGCGATGGACGACGTCGACATCCAGGGGCCGGAACGCCTGGAGATCACCCAGAACTGCCTGCGGTTCTACGAGGGTTACGCTTGTTCCGACCTCCCGATCCGGATGACGGGGTCCGCCATGGTCGCCGGATATTGCGACAACCTCGGCCCGGTCACGATGGAGAACGGAACCCGGCTCTCGCCCGGCATCAACGCGGGCAATATCGCCACGTTGGGGATGGATTCCCTGACGGTCAACGGAACCGTGAACCTGATCGTCTCGATCTACACCAACGGCAACGCGGCCGTGACCTCCGACTACATCAACGTCAAGGGCAACCTGATCAAGAACGCCAGTACGGCCAAGATCGTCTTCCAACAGGATTACTACCTCTACAACTACGACGGGGATGTCCGCGCCAAACTCCTTTCCGCGAAGAACCTCGGCGAGGCCGGGGGTTTCGCCCTCGAGGACTTCGCGATGGTGTATCAGGACAACTACGCCCTGACCGCCATGCTCCAGGGCGGCTTCTCGATCGAGAATGACGAGGCGGCGGGAACGAAGCACCTCTACTGGACCTCCACCGCGAAACCCATCATCCGGTTGACCGGCGCGGACGGCAACGCCCCGACCTCCTTCACCGCCGCCGGCCTCTGGGAGAACGGCCAGGCCCCTTCCGGACAATACGACTATGTCGTCCCGGACGGCAAACTCCTCCGCGCCAGAGCGTCAACCACCTTCGCCGGGAATTCCCTGAGCATCATCCCCGGCGGGGATTTCGCGATCAACGGCGTCACCGCGACGGTGAACGACCTGCGGATGTTCGGTGGCGGACACCTCTCTGTCAGAAATGACGGCACACTGAATGTCCTGCGTGGAACGGCTACCGTCATTTCCGCCTCCGCGAACGATTATTTCCAGATCGAAATCGAACAATCCCAAGCCACCACCTATCGGCGAGGGACGTTTGAGAACGCCTTCGCGGGCGACGGCAATATCCGCTTCGGCGAATATCACGGATCCTCAGCCAACAAAAAAGGCGAGTTCTTCGTGAGCGGCGACAACAGCGCCTTCAAGGGCAGGATCCGGTTACAGGGTTCCGGATTCGCCGTCGAGTTCAAGGATGCGAACGCGCTGGGCGGTTCGCCTGCGACCTTCACCGCCGACGCGCTGAACTTCATCAGCAACGCCGTCCTCCGCGTGGGCGGCATGGCGGATAGCGTCTCCACCGCTTCCTACACCTTCGACACCCCGAACCGGGGCATCGAGCTCGGCCTGATCGGCGGCATCTTCCGGGTGGCGGAAAACCTGACCCTGACCCTCGCCAACCCGATCTCCGGGGGCGGCACGCTCACCAAGGACGGAGACGGTGATCTGGTCCTGACCGCGAACAACACCTTCACCGGCGGAACGGACCTCTCGGCCGGCCGGCTGGTGACGGGCAACATGAACGCGCTCGGCACGGGTTCGTTGACGATGGCCGAGGGTACCAGTCTGCGCATCGACAACGCGGAAGGATTGACCGTAAAGGGCGAAACGCCCTTCACCCTGCCGGAGAACGGGAAGCTGGATCTCTCGGTCGCCGCGCTCGACACGATCCCCTGCCCTATGACGCAGATCCTCCTGTTGCCGGATGTGACGACCTTCGACACTTCCGTCATCAACCTGACCAACTCCAACCTGAACGGCGCTGTCCGCGTCACCTTCTCCACCGAGACCGACGACGCCGGCGTACACATCTACGTGAAGGCCGTCCCGGTCGGGACCTCCATCATCCTCAAATAGGGACACATCATGAAACGAACCGCCGCCACGCTTGCCCTCATCGCCTTAGCCCTCTCGCTCCGGGCGGCCGCACCCGATGCGAACCCCGTTATCTGGGCGGATGTGCCGGACGTGGCGGTCGTCTACGAAGCCGACACCTACTGGATGATCTCAACCTCAATGCACCTGATCCCCTCTATGCCGATCATGAAGTCGAAGGATCTGGTGAACTGGGAGATGGTCTGCTACTGCGAGGACGGCTCGATCTTCGACCGGTCGGACGAGTGGCTGCTGCAGAACGGGAAGAACGAGTACGGGCGCGGCACATGGGCCAGTTCGCTCCGTTACCACGGCGGCTTCTGGTGGGCGACCACCTTCGATACCCGCCGGACCTACGTCCTCAAGGCCAAACGGCCCGAAGGGCCCTGGGAGCATTGGTCGATTCCGCTCAAGATGCATGACCATACCCTCTTCTTCGATGACGCGACGGGACGGGCCTTCTTCATCTTCGGCGCGAACAACGCCCGTCTGATCGAGATGGAACCGGATCTCTCGCGCATCAAGCCAGGTGGCGTCGACAAGATGATTGTCCAGGGCTTGGGCAAGCCCGCCGACCCAGGTGGCTGGGGCGAGGGAAACCAGATGTTCAAACGCGGCGAGTGGTATTACCTCGTCAACATCACCTGGCCGCGCGGCGACATGCGCCAGGTCACCGTCCACCGCGCGAAGAACATCGAAGGGCCGTATGAAGACAAGACGGTCTTCCGCTGCCGCGGCATCGCGCAGGGAACGATCTTCGAGGGGCGCGACGGACAATGGTGGAGCCTGCTCTTCGGTGACCGGGGCGGGGTCGGCCGGATCCCGTATGTCGTGCCGGTGACCTGGCGGGACGATTGGCCGGTACTGGGCAAAGAGGGCAAGGAGCTAGAGCCGATAACGGAACCCGCGCACACCGCCGTCATCCCCGCCGTCTGCGCCTCCGACGAATTCGATTGGGCCTCCGATGCCGCGATGCCCCTCGCGTGGCAGTGGAACCACCAGCCGGTCAAGGACCGCTGGACCACACAGGCCCGCAAGGGATGGCTCCGGTTGACAACCGACCGGACGGTCCGCTCGGTGCTTGAGGCGCACAACACCCTCACGCAACGGACCTTCGGGCCGACCTGCGAGGCGGTGACCAAACTGGATCTGTCGGGCTTGAAACCCGGTGACCGCGCCGGCTTGGTCTGCCTCCAGCGCGACTACGGCTGGGTCGGGGTTGCGCGGGACGAGAAGGGGTTCCGGGTGGCCTGGCAAGGCCGCAGGGACAATCGCGACCGTGAGGAGATCGCCCTCCCGTGGAGCGGGGAACCGGTCATCTACCTGAGGATCGTCTGCGACCTGCGGGTGAAGGACCCCCGGAACGATTTCGCCCGCAATGACCGAATGGCCTTCTTTTTCTCTTTTGACGGGCGGGCGTGGAACGCCATCGGCGAGACGTTGCCGATGCCATACTCCATCCCGCATTTCATGGGCTACCGGTTCGGACTCTTCGCCTACGCGACGGAAGAGGCGGGCGGACATGCCGACTTTGATTGGTATCGGATCGCGCAGGGCGAACCGGTCCAGTGACACGTAAACAGGAGGAATGCATCATGTTGAATCAACCGAAGGTGAAACTGGGTATTGTGGGCGTGAGCCGTGACTGTTTTCCGGCCGCTCTGACGAAGAAACGGCTGGCCGCCCTGATGGCGGAGGTCAAGAAAGCGAAGCTGGACGGGGTTGTGGATTGTCCCGTCACCATTGAGAATGAGGCCGACACCATGGCCGCCCTGGCGTGGGCGAGCAAAGAGGGGATCAACGCGGTCTGCATGTTCCTCGGGAATTTCGGCCCGGAAGGCCCGACCACCCTCTTCGTCCAAAAGTTCGGCGGTCCCGCGATGGCGATGGCCGCGAAGGAGGAGAACAAGGCGGTTCTCGCGTCCGACCGCGGCGACGCGCTCTGCGGCATGCTCAACTTCTCCTACAATGTTGGCCTGCGCCGACTGAAGGTCTATATCCCCGAATACCCGAACGTCACCCCGAAAGAGGGCGCGGCCGAGATTGCCGACTTCATCCCGATGGCCCGGATCGTCCTCGGCATAAGGAATCTCAAGGTCTTCGGCTTCGGTCCCCGGCCCTATGACTTCCTCGCCTGCAACGCCCCGATCCAGCCGCTTTTCGATCTCGGCGTGAACGTGCAGGAGAACAGCGAACTGGACCTCTTCGAACACTTCCACAAGATGGCCTCCCGGACGAAGGAGATCGACGCCATCGTCGCGGACATGAAGAAGGAACTGGGGAAAGGCTGCCCCTACCCCGACCTGCTGCCGCAGCTGGCGCAGTTCGAACTCGCCCTCACCGACTGGTACGAGAACAACCGCGGCGCGGCCTCCTACGGCGTCTTCGCGAACAAGTGCTGGCCGGCCTTCCAGACCAGCTTCCACTTCGTGCCGTGCTACGTCAACTCCCGACTGACAGGACGCGGCATCCCGGTCGCCTGCGAGGTCGATCTCTACGGCGCCGTCTCGGAATACATCCTTGAGTGCGCGACGGAACTCCCCGCGACCCTGTTGGACATCAACAACTCTGTCCCGGACGACATCCTTCCGAAGGGCGTGAGCCTCAAAGGCGCCACGAAGCGCGACCTCTACATGGGCTTCCACTGCGGCAACACCTGCTCGAAGTGCCTGAAGAACTGCGGGATGAAGTATCAGCTCATCATGAACCGCGGCCTTGAGGGCGGCGGCAAACCGGTCATCTCGCGCGGCACGATGGAAGGTCAGATCAAAGCGGGCGAGGCGACGATGTTCCGTCTCCAGGCCAACAGCGACTCGCAGCTCGTCTCCTACATGGCCGAGGGCCACTTCCTCGACGTCAACCCCCACTCCTTCGGGTCGATCGGCGTCGCGGCGATTCCGGGTTTCGCCCGTTTCTACCGCCACGTTCTTATCGGGAAACGTTTCCCCCACCACGGCGCGTTCGGCTTCAAGAAGGTCGGGAAGATCCTCTTCGAGGCGTTGCGGCTGCTGGGCGTGAGCGACATCAACGCCCCGCTCGCGGCGGACACGCTCTATCCGGGCGAAAACCCGTTCGCCGTCTAATCCGCGGGAACAGGAGAATCGGATATGGAACCCATCATCGGTATCGAATTCGGATCGACACGGATCAAGGCCGTCGCCATCGACGCGGCGACCTTCTCCCCGCTCGCGCAAGGGGCGCATGAGTGGGAGAACACCCTGAAGGATGGCGTGTGGACCTACACGCTTGCGGAAGCGGAGGCGGGCCTTCAGGACGCCTTCGCCAAACTCAAGGCCGACTATGCGGCGAAGACCGGCGGCCGGCTGACGAAACTGCGCGCGCTGGGCGTCTCGGGCATGATGCACGGCTACCTGCCCTTCGACAAGGAGGGTCGGCAGCTCGCCGATTTCCGGACGTGGCGCAACACCATTACGGAACGGGCGGCGAAAGAACTCACCGAAGCCTTCGCCTTCAACATTCCGCAACGGTGGAGCATCGCGCACCTTTATGAGGAGATCCTGAACCATGCCGAGACGGTCAAACGGATCGACTACCTGACGACCCTTGCGGGCTATATCCACTGGCGGCTTTCGGGCCGGAAGGTCATGGGCGTCGGCGAGGCGAGCGGCATGTTTCCGGTCGATCCCGAAACCTGCGACTATGACCAGCGGATGGTCGAGACCTTCGACCGCCTCTGCGCCGGCGAGGTTCCCTGGAAGATGCGCGACATTTTCCCGAAGATCCTTCTGGCGGGTGGAGACGCGGGAACGCTGACCGAGGCCGGTGCGCGGTTGCTCGACCCAACAGGCGAACTGGAGGCGGGATGCGTCCTGGCCCCGCCGGAGGGTGACGTCCAGACCGGCATGATGGCGACCAACGCCATCGCGCCCCGTTCGGCGAACATCTCCGCCGGCACCAGCGTCTTCGCGGTTGTCGTACTGGAGAAGGCGCTCAAAGGTGTCTACCCGGAAATCGATGTCATCGCCTCCCCGCTCGGAAAGATGGCGGCGATGAGTCACGCCAACACCTGCACGAGCGACATCAACGCCTGGGTGAAGCTGCTCGGAGGCGATTTCGGAAAACTCTTCCGCGAGTCGCTTAACGGCGAGCCCGATTGCGGCGGAGTCACGGTCATCCCGTTCCTCGGCGGCGAACCGGTCGTGAAACTCTCCGAGGGTTGCCCGATGGTCATCCGGACACCCGACGCCGATTTCACCCTCGCCAACTTCATGCGGGCGCACATCTACTCGGCCTTCGCGGTCATGCGGCTCGGCCTTGACATCCTCGCGGAGGAGGGGCTGACCATCGACCACATCACCGGTCACGGCGGCATCTTCAAGGAACCCGGCGTGGCGCAGCAATACCTGGCCGACGCGATCGACGCGGCGGTCACCTGCATGGAGACCGCTGGCGAAGGCGGGCCGTGGGGCATGGCGCTGCTGGCCGCTTACGCGGCGGAGAAGGGAACGGATCTGGACGCCTTCCTCAAGAGCGTCTTTATCCACGCCAAACAGACGACCCTCCAGCCGGACCCGAAAGGCGCCGCCGGTTTCGCCGCCTATCTGGCGCGTTTCACGCGGGCGCTCCAGGCCGAAAAGGCCCTGTTGGGATAAGTTGCGGATCGTCCGCCCCGTCCCCGTCACGGGGTTCGGGGCGGCGATTCCGTTTCATCCCGCTTTTCACACGCCGCCATGTCCGTCATTCTCCCGATCGAACGAAAAACCGCCAAGGCGCGTCTCTTCCTCGCCTGGGTCTACGCGTTGCTCATCCTTGGCGGCATCACGATGGTCTGGCCCTTCCTGGTCATGCTCTCGGCCTCGCTCTCAGGACCTTACGACTACTACCGCTATTCGCCGCTGGTGCGGGCCTTCTGGAACCGGGGTGACCGTTTTCTCCGTTATGTCGCCTCCTGTTATCCGCGTTTTCCCGGCGATGTCTATCCCGACGCGCCCGCCCACTGGAGCAGCTGGATCATCGTCTCCCGCGACAGGGCCAACATCGATGCCTTCACCCGCCGCCACCTTGAACCGCTGGACAACCCCGCCACCGCGGAGAAGTGGAACCGGATGGCGGACGACTTCGCCGCCTTCAACCGTCATTACGACGTCCGCAATTCGGTCTGCGCCTTCGACCCGCGCGATGTGGCGGGCTTCACCCGTTCCCACTTTGAGGAGCAGGTCCGCGCACGCGACCCCGCCGCATTCCGCCGGCTTTCCCCCGCCGGACGCCAGCAGGCCGCGCTCGATCTGCTGAACGACACCTGGCTCATCCGCTATCCCTCCTTCTTCAGTATCCGGATGATGGCGCAACAGCGCCTCCCGCTCCACCACGCGACCTGGGACTACCCGACGGGCGATCCCAAGACCGACCTCTACCAGGATTTCAAGCAGATGTACCGTGAGCGGGATCCCGGACCGATGACCCGAACCGTTCCCTACGAATCCCGCGCACTTTGGCTCGCCTATCTCCGCCGCCCCGATGTCCTCCGTGCGCTCGGGCTCGACCCGGCGAAATCGGTGACGCCCGAAGCCCTCTCCACCGCGCTGGGCGTTCCCTGCGCCGAATGGGAATCCCTTCCCTTCCCGCTTCCCGCCACCGCTTCGGCGACCGCGCGCACCCAGTGGGAGCGGTTCATCCTCACCAGCTACCCGCGCCGCCTGCTCCGCATCCGTGTCACGCCCGAGTTGGAACAGGCGTATCAACGTTACGTCGCGCGAATCTGCAAAACCCCCTCCGCTTACGCGAAACTGACCGGCAAGACGATCACCGACTTCACCGCCCTCACCCTCGCCCCCTACGAGAACAGCACCCTCTGGCGAAACTTCATTCCCTCCGTTCCCGAGCCCCGCGACCAGATCGAGATCCACAGTGCGGAGCAGGAGTGGCAGGCCTTCCTGATTCGGAAATATGGTTCCCTCGACGCACTCAACGCCGCCTACGGCTGGACACTGCCCTGCATCGAGGCGGCGCGATTCCCCTTCCGCGAAGCCATCTCCGTCACCTTCGCCCGTCACGGTTGGCGGGATTTTCTGAAGGATGCGTTCGCAAACTACCGGACCGTCAGCGAGTTCCTATTCCTGCGCGGACGCGCCTTCGCCAACACCCTCCTGCTGGTCATCCTCTCCGTCCTCGCCTCCCTTACCGTAAACCCGCTCGCCGCCTACGCCCTCTCCCGCTTCGGGATGCGCGCGACGGAGAAGATCCTGATCTTCCTGCTGGCGACGATGTCCTTCCCCGCCGCCGTCACCGCCATCCCCGGTTTCCTGCTCATCCGCGACCTCGGCCTGCTCAACACCTTCGCCGCGCTCGTCCTCCCCACGCTGGCGAACGGGATGTCGATTTTCATCCTTAAGGGCTTCTTTGACGCCCTTCCGCGCGAACTCTACGAGGCCGCCGCGATCGACGGCGCGAAGGAGTGGCAGATCTTTCTGAAGATCACCCTGCCGATGACCACCCCGATCCTTGCCGTCAGCGCGCTCAACGCCTTCATCCATGCCTACAATAGCTGGGAGTGGGCGTTGCTCGTCTGCCAGCGCCAGAGCCACTGGACCCTCGCCGTCTGGATGTACCAAATGAGCCAGCAGTGGAGCGGACAACCCTGGGCCGTCATGGCCGGTTTTGTCCTCGTCTCTATCCCCACCGCCGTCGTCTTCATCGCCTGCCAGAAGGTCATCCTGCGCGGCATCGTCCTGCCGAACCTGAAGTGAGCGTGGCCAGACTTTCAGAAGAGGCAATTGCAAAACCTACTGTTATCGATGTGGCAAGGCCACCTCGGCCTTTCTGCAAGGGCGAAGGCACCCTTGCTACATTAAGTTTTGCAATTGCTCAAGAAGATATAGAAAAGCGAGATCCTCTGGAAATCCTAGACCCCCAACGCCAGCCAACCTTTTAGCCTTCTAACTATCCCTCTATTCCGGCAGTTCGAACGGCTTGCGTTGGCGTTTGCGATCGAAGAGCAGCGGATAATCGGTCCGGCCCCGGACCGGGAAGTTGTTGAGCCAGCTGGTGCCGTCCGTCAGCCCCCAGAAGGTAACACGGTCGATATCGGCCTGATACTTGAGGAAGAGGCCAAAGAGCGCGGCGTACCGCTCGCCCAGCCGTTTCTGGACCTCTTCCGGCAGACCGTCCGGCCAGGGATTCAGCCGCTTGTCATAGCGGATGTTCCGCGACACGTCGGCGGAGGCCCGCCAGGTCTTGGGGAGGACCGAGACGTCCAGTTCGGTGAACATCACTTTCACACCGCAGTCACGGAAGGCCTTGATACTCTCCTCGATCTCAGCGATCGGCGGACGGTCCAGCGAGAGGTGCGCCTGCATCCCGACCCCGTCAATCCGGATCCCCTCGGCCTTCATCGCCTTCACCAGCCGTACCACGGCTTCCCGTTTTCCCCTGCGGTACATGCTATAGTCGTTGTAGTAGAGTTCCGCGTCGGGATCCGCCTCATGGGCAAACCGGAACGCCTGTTTGATGTAGTCGTCGGAGGTGAAGGTGTTGTAGAACGGCGAGCGGCGGTAGGAGCCGTTGTCCTCGATCGCCTCGTTCACCACGTCCCAACCGTGGACACGGCCCTTGTAGTGCCCCACCACGGTCTGAATGTGTTTCTTCATCCGCTCCAGCAGACACTCGCGAGTCAAGGGGCCTCCGTCGGGCGATTGGAAAAACCATCGCGGCGCCTGGGAGTGCCAGATCAGCGTGTGCCCGATAATCTTCATCCCGTGCTTCTCGCCGAACGCGACATAGCGGTCCGCCTGATCGAATCGGAACGTCCCCTCCTGCGGCTGGAGGAACATACTCTTCATGCAGTTCTCCGGCGTGACCGAATTGAACTCCCGAGTGATCAGCGCGGTGTCGTCCGGATTCCGCCCAGCAACCTGCCAGTCATTGATCGCCACCCCGATTTTGAATTTCCCCGCGTACGCCTCTTTCAGCGGCTTCGTCTCTCCGAACCCGGTCAACGCCACGCACACACACACACCAGCCCATACCTTCTTCATCTTTCTAACCTCCATGTTTGTTACCACTTTACTTTCCCATCAAGACGATGGGTCAAACGTTCTCTCTTCTGACGGTCTTCTGCGGATCGGCACACCGATTCGAGCGCCTTCTCATAATCAAACGTTCCCTCATCGCCCACACTCCACACCACTCCGGTTTCGGGATGGTACCGAAGCGGATGCGACGGGTCGTACGGATCGGCGGGAACGGCGTCGATATACGCCGGAACCAACGCCTCCAACGTGGGCGGAAATCCGCCCACGTTCGCCTTCCGCCACTTCGCGGCCGCCAGCGACAGTCGACATGCGCGACACTTCAGTTGGCAATCCAGAAATATGCTATACCGCAACTCATGATAGTGATATGCCCATGCGATCGACTTGCCATACCAATTCGGAGTCAGAAAAGAGAAAACGGTACTGTTAAAATGGAACCAGTGGGTCTCATCCGGAAGCCGCACGAACTCCCCTCGAAGTGTCTTATGCGCCCAGTCCGTCATTTGGGCCAATGTCTCGTTCGGATGAAACGCGAAACGGAAACCGACCGGCCAATTGAAACATCCGACTATCCAAGGATGATAATGACTTTGAGACACCTGGTATGTCAGATGACTCCGTGTCAACTTCGTCAGAAACTTTCGATCTGCAGAATACGCTTTCCGCACCGCTTGATCAAAATCCCTCCTTTGCGGTTCCGAATCCACGATCCTTTCCTCAATACGATCAATAATCGCATCGGGAATCCCCTCTGCCCAAGCGAGATGGGTCATTTTTCTCATCGCGTAAAAACGACATTTGGATTTCCATGCAGCCGCATCGAAATGCCATCCGAGTGAGAACAACATCTCGCAATCCGCCATAGCCGACTGGAAATCGTTCCTCTCAATCGCCCGCTGGATCCGCAAGCTATAAAGCGTGGGGGTTACGGAAAAGAGTTTTTCAAGATTGCGGAACGTGGCGAGCCAACTCTCATTCGTTATGGAGTCACCGCATGTAAGGGGTTGATACTGTTTCTTCCGGACGGCCCCGGGAAAGGCCTCAAATAAACGCTCATTTGCGGCAAGAATCCGGTCCACATATTCGGTCATAACGGTACGATTCGTCTTGAAGAAACCGTACTCCCTTTCCCGATTAGAGTCGCCTTCCACCTGGAAAGCATAGAAGTACACCAAATTCCGCTCCGAAAGATAAACGGAATTCGTCTGCGGCAAGATATCCGATAAGACCCAAAGATTCGTCAGGGAAAGACTCGCCACATAGGCGTTCTCATCATCGGGAACGGGTTCCGGATCGGGAAGCAGAAGGTCGGCGTCATCCGGCGGACTCGCCTGATCAAACCCACCCTCGAAGAGATACGCGAGGAAAAGTATCGGTACCGCGACGATGAAAACCGCCGCGCCCAGCGCGATCTTTTTCCATATCCGCATTCCCTTCTCCTTTTTAGGGAACCTTTGACGAACGGGTAGGAGATCCGTTCCTCCACCGCACTACCGCACTATTGCTTCGTTGAGACGATCCATCCGGTCGATTACGATGTCGTATGCCTCATCGCCCTGGCGACCGAAACCAAAGGTACAGAAACACCGCTTGATGCCCGCATTACGGCCCGCGCCCAGATCGGTGAAGGAATCCCCCACCATCCAGTCATCGGGTGTCAGACGCGTCCCCATCCGTTCCGCCGCGAGAAACAGCGGTTCGGGATCGGGCTTGAGTTTCGCGCAGTCGCCGCCACCGATCACCGCCCCGAAAAGCGGGAGGATCCCCAACCCCTCCAGGATCGCATGGGTCGCGGCGGCGGGTTTATTGGTGACCACCCCCAGCCGGTGTCCCGCCCCGGCGAGCCGGCGCAGAGTCTCCTCCACCCCCGGATAGAGCGCTGTCTGATCCAACAGGTGGTCGCCGTAGTGTTTGCACTGCCGCGCCAAAAGCTCCTCCATCCGGTCGGCGCACTCCGGGATCGTCCGTTCCAACAGTTTCCGGACCCCGTTCCCGACGGCGCTGATCACCTCAGGAAGACTCTTGGGCGGCAATCCGAAATCGCGGCGCGTCAGGTTGACCGCCATCGCCAAATCCGCCGCCGAATCGATCAGCGTCCCGTCCAAATCAAAGAGAATCGTCCGCGCCATCACCGCCCCACCTCACAACCGCTCAAAGGACATTTTAACTTTCGGCGAACGGGGTCACCGCAACCGCGCCAGCGTTGTTCCGTCCGGGACATCGCGCAACGCGAAGGTGCCCGCGCCGACCGTCGCATCCGCGCCGACCCGCTTGAGCGGGATGATCCCCGAAAGGGTTCCCATCAACGCGCCCGCGCCGATCCCGCATCCGCCCGAGATACAGACACCGGGACAGAGCTGCGCGTAATCGCCGACCGTCACGTCATGCCCGACGCAGACTCGGTGGTTCACGATCACCCCGCGTCCCAGACGGCTCCCGACGGAGACGATGCTGTCGATTCCAATCAGACATCCCGCGCCAACCTCGACATCCGGCGCGAGTTGGGCCGTCGGGTCGATCAGCGAAACAGGCGTATGGCCCAGCGCCTCCGCCCGTTCGCTTACCGCCTTTCGGTTACGGTTGTTCCCGATCGCGCAGAAGAAAGTGACCTGTCCATTCAGATTCTCCACCGGACCCAGAAGCGGATATCCGCCACACTGGCCCGATTGCCGGTCGGGAGCGTCATCGCAAAAACCCAACAGCCGGAAGGTCGGCGAAACCCGGTTGATCCGCTGGACCAGCCACGCCACCTCCCGCGCGAATCCGCCCGCGCCCACGATCACCAACTCCCGCATCATCACCGTCCCGTTCCCTTAAACTCGCCCATCGTCGCCTCCCCCTCCGCGCTGATACCCTCCCGGCAAAGAACCCGGAGCACGGTCAGAAAGAGGATCTTGAAATCCAGCGCCGTCGAGCGATGCTCCACATACCAGACATCGTAGGCGAACTTGCTCTCCCACGAGAGCAGGTTCCGCCCATTCACCTGCGCCCAGCCGGTAATCCCCGGCCGCACCTCGTGCCGACGCATCTGCTCCGGCGTATAAAGCGGCAGGTAGCGCATCAGCAGCGGACGCGGCCCCACGAGCGCCATCTCGCCCTTCAGGACATTCAGCAATTCCGGCAGTTCATCCAGACTGGTCGCCCGCAGAAACCGACCGAAACGCGTCAACCGCTCCGCGTCGCTTCCCTCGCCCGGACGCATCGTCCGGAACTTCAGGAGTCGGAAGGGTTTCCCGTTCAGCCCGGGGCGCTCCTGACGGAAGAGGACCGGAGATCCCATGCCCACCCGCACCGCGCAGGCCGTCAACGCCAACAGCGTCAACCAGACCGGCGCGGCCAGCAGCAGCAACAGGATCTCCATCCACCGTCTCATCGCCCGCTTTTCCCGGCGATTCCAAAGCCCCTAGATCGTCTAGAAGCTCCAGATCCTCCAGAAAACCTAGACCTTGTAGAACTGCTCCCAACCCTTGCGCGGGGGCGGCCCCTTCAGCAACATATTGGCCGTCGGGTTGCCGACGATCTGCTGGGTCTTGGTATCGAGCTTGATCGTGGTGTTGAGGCGCTGCGCGATGCAACCCAGCGTCAGCACCTGGCTCAGCGGACCCGCGACAGCGAAGCGGGAGTTACAGGCCACCTCGCCCCGGCAACCGAGCAGGAAGTTCTTAAAGTGGTTCGCCGGAGTCTTCGGGTGCTTGGGCAGATCGCCGCCGCCGACCAGCGAGAGCGTACTGCCGTGCGACGCGCCTTTGAAGATCTTGCCGTCGGCCTGATAGATTTCCTTGCCGGGGGGCAGATCCTTCACCGCCGTCGAATCGCCGCCAGGGGGCGGGATGTCGCCCGCGACAACCGCCTTGCCGTAGTTCTTCGGCAGTTCCGGGAAGTTCTTCACACCGTCCCACCACTGTACCTCGACCGGCGGCATCTCGCCGCGCGCCGCGAACTTGAAGGAGAGGGTCGAAGCCATCGGGAAGACGAAATCGCTGTGGCCCGACATCTTCAGGACACTTACCTCATACGGCAGGCCGAGCTGCAAAAACTCATGGGCGGTATCGATGATGTGGGCGCCCCAGTCGCC
>DBXN01000159.1:591-3617 GCA_002309585.1 Verrucomicrobia bacterium UBA1211 | reverse complement strand
GGCGGGAGTGTCGGCGGATCAGGTGGTTTGCTGGATGGCGGACGCTCCGTTCGCCCGGTATCTCCAGTCGGCGCATCCGGCGGCGGCCGTCAAGCGGGCCGATGCGGTTTGCGGCGACACGGCCGGCGCCGCTTTCCTGCTCCAGTTGGTGCTGGGCCTCGATGAATGTGGTAAAGGACCGGTGGCGGTGGCCGTCTCCGACAGCGCCGCCAGCGTGGTTGCCCTGCTGGGTTAAGGTTAAAAGCCCCCCGCCCGCGCGGGCGCGGGAATGTCAATGAGGGTAACGNNGGGGCGGGGGCAGTTGAGGGTTGAGCGTTGAGGGTTGAGAAGCGGAGGATGGAAGTCTGATGTCTGAAGTCCGAAGTCTTGTGGCTGAACGCAAGGTATAGGCAAGATTAAAGGTCTAAAAGGTTGAAGAGGGACCAAGGAGCGTTGGGGATGAGTGTGGAGACGGGCAAAATAAGCGAATTTTTGGATGAGACACTGGAGGTCGCACGCTTCTCGGATGTCTCGAACAACGGGCTTCAGATTGGGAACGGCGGCACGGTCTCGAAGATCGCGTTCGGGGTGGATGCGAGTCTGCGCGGTTTGCGTTCGGCGGTTGCGGCGGGGGCGGATCTGCTGGTCTGCCACCACGGGCTCAGCTGGGGTGACTCGCTCAAGCGGATCACGGGGCTGAACTATGAGTTGGTCTCATACGCCATCCAGAACAATCTGGCGGTCTACGCGGCACATCTGCCGCTGGATGCCCATCCCGTCTACGGCAACAACGCGCAGCTCTGCCGGATTCTGGGGGTGGGACACAAGCGTCCCGCGTTCGACTATCACGGCCAGCCGATCGGGTTCGTCGGGACGCTCTCCCGCGCGATGTCGTTCAGCGCGTTCTGCGACCGGGTGCGGGAACAGATCTCGCCGAATCCCCTCATTTTGGATTTCGGAAAAGCGTCGGTGCGGACCGTCGGGATCGTCTCGGGCGGCGCGGCGGAGATGGTGGATCAGGCGGCGGCGCTGGGCGTCGATCTCTACCTGACGGGCGAATCGGGCTTGGTCGGCTACACGGCGGCGGAGAATCTGGGAATGAACGTGATCTTCGCGGGTCACTATGCGACGGAGACGTGGGGCGTTCGGGCGCTGGAGCCACTGGTGCGTAAGCGTTTCGGCATCCCGACGGTGATGCTGGATTTCAAGATCAAGTTTTAGGGAAATGGAAAGGGGCGGACAGAGCCGCTCCCGCAAAACACAAGGCGAGACATCTCGTCTTACAGACAAAACGAAAGGATAACAATGACTGAAAAACGGCTTTTGACCATACAGGACATCTCCTGCGTGGGGCAGTGTTCGCTGACGGTGGCGTTGCCGGTGATCTCCGCCTGCGGGGTGGAGTGCGCGATTTTGCCGAGCGCGGTGCTTTCCAATCACACGGGCGGGTTTCCCTCTTGGACCTTCCGGGATCTGACCGACGAACTGGCGAAGATCGAGGCGAAGTGGCGGGAACTGGGGATCGGTTTTGACGCCTTTTATACCGGGTACGTCTGTCAGGCCCAGATCGATCCGATCCTGAGCATCATGCGTACCTGCGCCAATCCCGGCGCGATCCGGGTGGTGGACCCCGTGATGGCGGATAACGGGAAGCTCTATCCCGGATTTGAAGCCGACTTCCCCGCGCAGATGGCGCGGCTGTGCGAGGGTGCGGACTATATCCTGCCGAATCTGACCGAGGCGGCGTTTCTGGTCGGATGGAAACCGGTTCTGGATGGGTACGCCCCCGACTATATCGAGGCGCTGATCGGGAAGTTGCATCAGCTGGGCGCGAAGCATGTGGTTTTGACGGGCGTCTCGTTTGAATCCGGATTGCTGGGAACGGCGGTATCGGACGGGGAGTCGATTGCGTACGACTTCAATCCCCGCTTGGCGCGGGTCTCGCACGGCACGGGTGACGTCTTCGCGTCGGTCTTCGCCGGGGCGATCCTGCGCGGACAGTCGCCGCTTGAGGCGGCGGCGCTGGCGGCGGATATGGTTTGTGCGTCAATCCAGGCGACACCCGATTCCCATTGGTACGGAGTCGCGTTTGAACAGATGATCCCGGAATTGGCCCAAAGGTTAAAGGGTTAAAGGGAAGAGGGAACGGCGAGGGGGCGGACGGAGCCACCCCCGCAGAACGCAAAAGCGTGTCGCGGGTCAACACTCAACGCTCAACCCTCAACGTGTAACGCCTGCAAGGCAAGGAGAGAGTGATGAAAAAAGGATCGATGATGGTTCTGGCGGGCCTTTGCGGCCTGCTTTCGCACGCGGCGGGGACGCCGTTGACGCCGTTCGGCCGATATGTCGTGGCGGTTGAGTCCGACACGGCGAAGGACGCCGGATGGGAGAAAGTGGTGACGGCGCTTCGGGTGAAGTACCGCGCCAAGGTGTTGAACTATACCGCCGGGGAGCTGGACGCGCTTCTGCCCGAACTGCGGAAGGCCGCGCCGCGGTATGTCTGCTTCGTCACGAAGCCGGAGCACGCCGGGCGCGATCTGATCGTGGGGGCGGCGCAGACCCTTCGGAAGATCGACGATGACCCCTACGGCGATGCGCTGTGGGGCGTCGTGACCGGTTATGACGCCGAAGACGCGCTCCGGATGGTCTCCAATCCCAAGCCGATGGAGATCGAGCGGATCGCGACCAGTATGGGCAATCCCAACTGCCTCAACGAGTGGAAGGGCGGGTTCGCCTCCAACGAGGCCAACCAACACGAGTTCTGGTTCAAGAAGCCCGGCGCGGCCGAGACGACCGCCGAACGGGTCGAGCCGGACCCCGCCGAGGCGCTGGCGAAGGCCTTCAACGAGATTCCGGTCGATTACTGGATGACCAGCGGCCACGCCTCCGAGCGGGACTGGCAGATCATTTACAACAAGAACGCCGGATCGCTCAAACACAAGGACGGCGAACTCTTCTTCACCAGCCCCTCGGGGAAACGTTATCCGATGGCCAGCAAGAGTCCGAAGGTCTATATCGCGGCGGGCAACTGCCTGATCGGAAACATC
>DBXN01000159.1:290-488 GCA_002309585.1 Verrucomicrobia bacterium UBA1211 | reverse complement strand
CCGCCACTCCGTCGCGGAGTCATACTTCCTGAACAACCAGATCCTGCTTTGGATTCTGGGGCGGAGCAACAGCGACCTGCGCGACTCGGCGATCGATCCGAAGGGCAGTTTCGACACCCGCGCTTTCTTCCAGCCGCTGGCCTCGAAGCTCCGCAGCCAGGATGATGCGGGCCTGATCTGGGACCGCGACACCGTCGC
>DBXN01000159.1:0-132 GCA_002309585.1 Verrucomicrobia bacterium UBA1211 | reverse complement strand
GGGCGAGCCGGTTCCCGACGCGGTCGTGACCGAGCTCTTCGCGCTCATCCCGCTGACCGGCCGTCAGGAACAGGGTAAAGTGCTCCGCTTCGCGCTGAAGGCGCGGTAATCAAAAAAAAGGAGCGGGCCAAA
>DBXN01000072.1:39994-44144 GCA_002309585.1 Verrucomicrobia bacterium UBA1211 | reverse complement strand
GGGCGAGCGGATCCCCCTCGGCGCCGGTTTGTTCGGGCCGCCGCAACGCGGCGGGCTGTTTCAGCGGATAGATCCGCAGCGTACCCGTTTGGGAAACGGGCTCATCCCGTAACGTCCGGAGTGCCAGCCGGATGCCGACGGGTTTGCGGGTTGTCTGCCACGGGTCGCATTGGAATTCCGCCTTCCATGCGGCATGGCCCAGTTGGAGTCGCGTTTGGGCGAGGTGGGTCTCGCCGCTGATATCGCGGACCTCCACCCGGAGGAGGAAGTCGAAGGCGGGCGATTCGTCCGCCGGGATCTTCTTATCGGCCTGGGTGAAGAACGAGATGGAGAAGGTGCCGTCCGGCGCAACGGTATGACGGCCGTTGGCGATCTCGCCATCGCCGGGACAGGGCTTGCCGCTGAGAGCCGACCAGGGAGGAAGCAGACCGGTGCGCGAGACGGACCAGTTGACCGATGCGCCGGCAAGGGCTTCCCCGGAACGGGTCAGGGCCATCCCGTCAATCGTGACCAATGCGTTGAGCCGCGCGGTGGGCGGCGGATCCGCAAGGTGGATCTCAAACGCGGGAATGCGGTATCGCTCCACCTGGAACGAGAGCGCGTGGGATCCGGCCACCAACTGGGCGGTACCCAGCGGGACGGTTTCCGGCAAGACGAACGAGCCGCTGAAGTTCCCGAAACTGTCACTGACCAACGCCTGTTCCGCAAAGGGCACAGGGTGGCCGGGACTCTTGAGGGCGACCTTCACCTGATTGTTCTTGAGGGGAAAATAGGTTGCGTTCTGCCGGTCCGCGGCAAAGGCGACACCCGCGAAACGGACCGTCTGGCCGGGTGAATAGGCGGGTTTGTCGGTCAGAAGCAGATACGCCTCATGCAACGGCGCGAACTTCTCGGAAAAGTGTCCCTGCCGATAGGAACGCGGCGTCCAAAGGCTGTCCCGGCCGGAAAGGACACAGAGCCGGAGATCCTTGTTGCTGCCGTCAATGAAGAACCTTCCGTCCGCATCGGTTTTGAAGACATGCTTGCAGGTATAGACCCGGGAGGTCTGGCCGCGTGGCGCCCAGAGTTGGACGGCGGCGCCGGTGATGGGCGAACCGCTGTTGGCGTCCAAAACCGTTCCGCCCCGCAAGATGCCATCCTGTTCGGTCAACGCGAGCGCGAGCCGCGAAACCTGAATCTCCTGGGCGAGCACCGTTCCCGTCTGTTCCGAGAAATCAGGGTTATCGGAGACCAGCAGCACATAATGCCCGCGCGGCAGTTTGGATGGAACGGGGAAATCGTATTGGCGTTCCTTGAAATCCTTGCAGGGGGGTAAGGGAATGCTCCACATCTTGACCGCCCGCCGAGAAAGCCAATCCGCCAACCGTTCCGGCTCGGACAGCTCCAGCTGGGCCAGCATCTCTTTGCCGGAGAGGAGAACCGCCCGGAAATAGAGTTCCCGTATGTTCTTGTAGGTCACCTTGAAGGAAGGCCACGGTTCGCACCAGACCGATTCGACCGAGAGGGAGAAGGAGGATTGCTCGATCCGCCGGATCCATGCCCTGCATTGCCGGACGCCGACCTCACTCTCCGAAAAGCCCGAAGCGCCCCGCGAAGCGATCAGATGCGCGATTCCCGGCTGCCCGTCCTCATAGGCCAGACGGGCCCGGATGGCCGCCGCGCGGGCGGAGATGGGCGATTGCCGCCAACGGACGATGAAGAGATCGAGCGCACCGATATACTTCTCACGGACATCATCCCCCTGCGTATGCTCAAAGCAGAAGGTCAACCGATCAAGGTCCGCCGCCGCGAAAGCGGTTTTATCCTTATCATTCTTATGGAATTGGAGAAGTTCCCGATAGAGCTGAAGCGACTTCAGCAAATGAGACTCGGTTCCCGCATCCGGAGGGATGGCCTCGATGAACCGGTCGGTATCCTCTAACGCGGGACCGTCCGAGGACCAGGTGAAGGGATCGTCATCCCACTTGCCGTTGACGGTATGGACCGTCCGCCACACCTCCAGGGCGTCATGCGCCACCAGATCAAACAGGGTGGGCCGATAGCGATCCGAAAGGGTCCCCTCGCAAAGCAACCCCTCGTACCGCTCTACGGGAATCCGTTTGAGCCGCGCGGCGTCATCCAACGCCATCGCGATCTGTTCGTCAATCGCCTGCTTCAGCCGGGGGAAACTCCAATGCGCCGGATTCTCCCCCTCCGCCGCCGGATCCGCCAGCCGGGAGCGGCCGGAGTAGCGGGCGGGATTCTCCAGAAAGGTCTCCCAGTAGAAGTGGGCCAGGGCGCAGGCGAGAACCGGTCGGATCACATCGGGGGCCTGACGGGTAAACCTGTCCAGCACCATCAGTTGCCGGTCACGGGATTGGGGATTCGCCGCATTTTCAAGGGAGAACCGTTCCAAAACCGCGCGGGCGACCTGATCCCACGCGTTCCGACTCACCGCGCGGCGCTCCAGTTCGAGCGTCTGCGTGATCGCCTCCTGGAACCGACCCGCGTCGCGGGAACGGCTGACCGTTTCCCAGGCCGCGGACCAATCCTCCGGCAACGCCGCACCCCGCACCGCCGACGCCAGCGAAAAGAAGAGGCCGAACGCCAGAACTCCCGCGCGAAACATCCCCAAGGACGTTCCCGGGGAGACCGCCCTATCCCAGACATTCGACATCCGGAAGCCGATACCCATCGACCCGCATCCCTTGACTTTCGCCTACCGTTCTTTCATCTCCGCCAAAATCGCGAGCGCGGCGGCATAGGGATCTTCCGCCTGCAGAATCGGCCGCCCGACCACCAGATGCGTCGAGCCGTCCCGCACGGCCTGCGCCGGTGTCGCGACCCGTTTCTGATCGCCCACCGCCGCACCTGCGGGACGCACCCCGGGCGTGACCAGCAACGCATCCGGGCCGAGCGCCACACGCATGGCAGCAACCTCTTTCGGCGAACAGACGATCCCGTCCGCCCCGTTGGCGACCGCCAGCGTCCCCAACGCGCGAACCTGGTCCGCGACCGCGCGCCCGACCCCCAGATCATCCAGATCGCTCTGGTCCAGACTCGTCAGAAGCGTGACGGCCAAAATCTTCGGCGCCGCCGCCCCGAAGGTCAGCGCGGCATCCTTCGCCGCCCGGATCATCGCCTTCCCGCCGGAGGCATGGATGGTCATCAGGTCAACCCTCAACGCGCCCGCCGACTTGACCGCCCGTTCGACGGTCCGGGGAATGTCGTGCAGTTTCAGGTCCAAAAACACCTTCTTGCCCCGTTCTTTGACGGCCTTGACGACCGCCGGGCCCTCGGCGCTGAAGAGCTCCAGCCCGATTTTATAAAACGAGACCGCATCCCCCAACCGATCCACCGCCTCTTCCACAGCGGCGGTAGACGAAACATCCAAAGCAACAATCAGTTCACTCATAATGGAAGTATGAAATCAAAAACCGTCCGTGTTGTCGAGCAGAATACCGCCGCCCGCGTGAGCGCGCCACCTGATCCCCATCTCCAATCCGCGCAGTTCGGAGAGGCCGATGAGCCGTCCGCCGTAGGCGTAACCGTAGTAGCAGGTACGGCCCCGGTCGATGTCGAGCGTCCGCCCATGATCGGGCCGGACCACGATCCCCTCCCCGCGCCGCCGCTCCTCCTTCACCAATTCCGCCATCAGCGCGGGCATGTCGGTGTTGCCGAGGAGATGCGAGTCCGACTCCCGGAAGACGCCCGGTTCCGAATGGATCAGGTTGCGGAAGTGGCAGAAGTGGATCCGGTCGTGGAATTCACGGAAGAGTTTGACGGCATCGTTTTGGGGATTCGCGCCGAGCGAACCGGTGCAGAGGGCAAGCCCGACGCGGCGCGAGGGACACGCCTTGACCATCGCCCGGATGTCCGCCGCGCAAGAGACGATGCGCGGCAACCCGAAGATCGGGAAGGGCGGATCGTCCGGATGGATCGCCAGATTGATGCCGGTCTCCTCCAGTACCGGTGTGATCGCATTCAGAAAGGCGTAGAAATGGGCTTTCAGCGTCGCGCCGTCGATCCCCTCGTATTCCTTCAGCGCCCGAAGCAATCCTTCCGGCGTCGCGTCCTCCGTCGTGCCGGGAAGCCCCGTCAGCAGTGCCTTCGTGATCCGTTCCCGCTTCGCCGGCGAGGCGGCGCGCCACATCCGTTTCGCCCGCGCCCG
>DBXN01000072.1:23370-39952 GCA_002309585.1 Verrucomicrobia bacterium UBA1211 | reverse complement strand
ACCTCGTAACGGTCATAGGCAAGCGTCACGGAACCGTCCGGCAAGGTCAGATGGAGATCGGTCCGCGCCCAATCATGTACCGGCATGAAGTTGGTGCAGACCGTCCTGATCCCGTACCGGGCAAGCCGCCGCAGGTTGGTCTTGTAGTTTTCGATATACCGCCCGAAACCGCCCGTCCGTTTTTTGATCTCCTCATGAACCGGAACCGATTCAACCACGCTCCAGACCATCCCCGCCGCCTTCACCGCGCGGGCGACGGCGCGGATCGCGCCCAGCGGCCAAACCGCCCCGACCGGCTGCGTGTAGAGCGAGGTGACGACATCCGTCACCCCCGCCTGCCGGATCTCCCGCAGGGAGATCGGATCACCCTCACCGAACCACCGCCAACCGCATTTCATGAAATCCCCCGTCCCTTTTCTGAAAACGCCAAAGTTTCAAGTCCTTCACCATACGGAAAACGGAATCATGATACCCTATCCCGTTAACGGTTTCAATCGGACACTTCCCGTTCGGGCGCATCTACGCAGTTCACCGTTCATGATGGTTGAAAACAACTCGTTTAAACAACTTTTCCTGTTCGCGCGGGCTAACTCGCCCGCGCAAGCCTGTCGTTCTTCTTCTAGGAGTTGTTATTAACAGTTGTTTTGGTTGTTTTCCGATCCCTGTCGGCATGGGTGAAAAACACAGATACGCTCTTCCTGTTCTTCTGAATCAGAAATCCCTAACCTTCACGCGCAGGAAAAACTTGGGCACAGCGTCATTCTTGGGAGAGACGGTGAACCACATCTTGGGCAAATCATCCCTAGAGGTCTCCACACTCACATTCGGCTCCAGTTTCGCCGCGCCATCCCAGTCATCAAGCTCACGTGTCGCCTCGAACCATTCCTTGACCTTCTCCGCCGCACACCTCACGGTGTCCTTTCCATCTTTGACCGACACCGTAAGCGTAAGGCGGGCAGCCTGCCCGTTCAACGGTTCCTCGACACCCGTCCCCATCTCCACATCCCCGATCTCGATTATGGGCCGCTTCAAGAAAAGACGTTCCGCACCCAGGAGATAAGCGATCACCACGTTGGTGTTCGCAATAACATTTGGCTGATAGAGATTATTGCCGTTGACCCACGCTCGAAACGCATCATATTCGGCCACAGTGGAAACCTGCGCCGCAAGCCGCTTGTCCGCGAAAGTCGCCATAATATCGCCGATCTCCACATCGCTTGTAACCGCCGTTAATGGTTCCGGCCAATACGTGAGCTTCAGGCCATTCCAGTACCCGCCTATCTCAACACCCCAACCAGTGGATCTCGGCGAAACCGAAGCGGCACAAGTCGAAAGGCCATAAAACGCGACGCTGCCGACCGGCGGCGCATTCCCCAAAAAAGTCACGTTCGTCAGCCCGCCGCAACCGTAGAATGCGTGATCTTCGATGCTCGTCACGCTGTCGGGAATCGTCAAGCCTGTCAGCCCAACACAGCCATAGAACGCACTAGACCCGATACTCGTCACGCTGTCGGGAATCACCACCTCCGTCAATCCGATGCAGTTCCTGAATGCGGAATACCCGATACTCGTCACGCCATCGGGAATCGTCACGCCTGTCAGCCCAACATAACAGTAGAATGCGGAAGGCCCGATGCTCGTTACACCTTCAGGGATCGTTACATCGCCATTCACACCTTGAATCAAAGTCTTGCCGTCTTTACTTAATAGCAGACCAGCTATAGACTTATAGTTGGCATTTCCGTCCGCAACCGATATTGACATCAGCTCTCTACAGTTGGTGAACGCCTCAAATCCGATGCTCGTCACGCCCTCGGGAATTGTCACCCCCGTCAGCCCGGCGCAACCGTAGAAAGCAGAAGGCCCGATGTCCGTCACGCTGTCGGGAATCGTTACGTCTGTCAGTCCGCTACAGCCGGAGAACGCATGATCTCCGATACTCGTCACGCTGCCGGGAATCGTCACATCCGTCAGCCGGCCACAACCGGAGAATGCGTGATCTCTGATGCTCGTCACGCTGTCGGGAATCGTCACGCTCGTCAGCCCGACGTAACTGGAGAACGCCCACTCCCCGATGCTCGTCACGCTATCGGGAATCGTCACATCGCCATTCACACCTTGAATCAATGTCTTGCCGTCTTTACTTAACAACAGACCATTTGCAGACGAATAGGTGGCATTCCCGTCCGCAACCGATATTGACTTCAGCCCGCTGCACTCGGAAAACACCCACTTCCCGATGCCCGTCACGCCATCGGAGATTATCACGTCCGTCAGCCCGCTACAACCCTTGAACGCAAAATCTTTGATACTCGTCACGCTACCGGGGATTGTCACGCTCGTCAGCCCGACGCAACCGTAGAACGCATGATCTCCGATGCTCGTCACATTGCCGGGAATCGTCACACCCGTCAGTCCAACGCAACCCCAGAACGCGCAATCTCCGATTTCCGTCACGCTATCCGAAATAACCACGTTTGTAATCGATTCATACGCCGTCCAAAATACGTTCTCCAATGTCACGCTACAGACATATTGCGGCACGGTGACATTCATCACTCCGTCGCAGCCGTCGAACGCGCCATACCTGATGTTCGTCACGCTGTCTGGAATCGTCACGTCCGTCAGCCCGCTGCATCCGGAGAACGCATCTTCTCCGATGCTCGTCACGCCCTCGGGAATCGTAACACCCGTCAGCCCGACACAACCCTTGAACGCGGAAACCGCGATACTCGTCACTGAACGGCCACCAAGACGTGAAGGAACGGTTATCATCCCCGTTGTGGAGATCGGAATCGCCAGAGGATCTGATACGGATCCCGTACCGACACTCGCCGTTTTCCCGGAAACCGTATAGTTCCAGCTGATTCCGTTAACGACCTGGGTATAGTAACCGAACAATGGATCCGCTAAAAGCGACAGCAATATGATCAAAACCGATCTGCCGTAACACTTTTTTTCCCTGTTCATATAGACGCTCCCAATATCATTCGGACGAATCCTACCCGACAATCCAGCCGAGGACGCTGTCATTCCCGACCCAAATGATATCACGCGGTCAAGAACGTCCGAATCGTACCACATTCTGACCGTACTGGTAAACGGAAATTACTCCATTAGGTAATTTGGGGACTTTCCGTTAGGTAATTTGGCGAAATCCATGGGAGACTTACCAAAAAGCCCACCGCCCGCGCTTCACACGGGAATGTGAATGAGGATAACGTGGGGCGGGGGCCGTTGAGAGTTGAGGAAGTCTGATGTCTGAAGTCCGAAGTCTTGTGGCTGGACGGGATTAAACCGTCATCCAATCCGAGGCGATGGATTTGCCCTTCTTCCCAAAAGACTCCTTCGGGGAGACGACGAACCGAAACGCCGTTCCCTTCGGCAGATCCCGGACCAGAAAGAGGCACGATGTCGGTTGGATCGCCATCGCGCGCGGAAGATTGAAACCGATATCCGCCGCGAAACGTGTCGCATGAACGCCACCCTCGCGCTTCTCGATGACGATCTCATACTCGGAAGCCCGAGTCCCGGCGGCCGCCGTCGCCGCGGGAACGGTCACCTCCAGCGTCGGAAGCTTTGTCTCAGTCGGCTTCCCGTCTTTATCCTTCCCCTTCTCAACCTTCTCCTTGCCCGGTTTCACGGTCAGCGCCGCATCAGCGGCGAATTGCGGCGGGATCGCCTTGGCGGCGCGGCCCGCAAACGCGAACGGGCGCGGCTCGGCGGAGGGCAGCGGAAAGACCCAGTCATCCCCCAGCGACGCGTCATTCATGAAATCGCGGCGGGACACCGTCACCGAATCATCCGTCACGGTCATCAGCAAACCCTGCCGGACATCCCATTTGCGCGGAGGAGTTGTGTTCACCCATCCCGGCTTGCTGTTGGGTTTGTACGGATAGTTGTCGGCGTAGCGGAGGGAGCTGGTTCCGATCGAGGTGAAGGCACCCTGCCAGATACACCCCTCCTCGGTCAGCGACATGTGCGAATGCCCTGAAAACGCGATCGCGTTCGGGAAGGGCGAGAGGGCGCGCGTGGCGAAACCTTTGTCATGGCCCCAGGCGTCCGGTCCGTAGCAGGTGTTCTGCGGATGGGGGTGCTGGGCAAAGAAGAAGGGTTTGCCGGGATCGATCTTCCCGCCGTTCTCCTTCATGTACGCCTCCAGCTCGGGAATGCCGTCCCAGGTGCGCCAATGGGCACCGATGAAGGTGTAGCCCTTCACCTGCTTCATGTAGATGGGTTTATACTCCTCATGGAAGATCGTTTCCCAGGCCGCTTTTGGATCGCGCGAGATCTTCGCCTTCTCGAACGAATCCCGTTCGAAATAACGGACATCGAACTTGTCGTATTGATGTCCCTCCAGGTCATGGTTACCGTAGACGAAAAGCTTCTCGACATGCCGGCCATCGGGTCCCTTTTCATTCGGGAAGACCCGGTACCAGGCGTCGGCGACGCACTGGAGCTGGTTGAGCATCCCGTTATCGGCCATGTCGCCCGCGATGATCACGCCGTCCACCCCCTGCTTGCCGAACCAGGCGAGGGTATGCTCCAGGGTGACCGTATCGCCGAACTTGCCAAAGTCGCCCAATGCCGCGTCAACATGGATGTCGCTGATGATCCCCAACCGCAACCGCGTCTTCCCGCCCGCGAACGTGCCAGCCGGTACCGAAACCGCCTTGCAACCCGCCAACGCACCCATTGAAGCCATTCCGCCGATAAACCAACGACGAGTCACTTTCATGCCTTCCTCATCCTTTCTGAAACACGGCCCTCCGGCCCGTTATCCTCTTCCTCACCTATCGCTTGCCGTTCAGTCACAAGACTTCGGACTTCAGACATCAGACTTCCGTACTCCACTTCTCAACCCTCAACGGCTCCCGCCCAGTTACCCTCTTTAACCTTTTCATCTTTCCTACACGCCCGATGACGCCATAAACCCGCCGTCGACCGGTAGGACCACGCCCGTGACAAACCGCGCGTCGTCGGAAACGAGAAAACGCACCGGGCCGCACAACTCCTTTGGGTCGCCGAAGCGGCCCATCGGCGTATGGCCGATCACCTTCCGCCCGCGAGCGGTCGGGGTCTCCCCGTCGGCCTCCAGCAGCAGAAACCGATTCTGGTTGGTGATGAAGAATCCCGGCGCGATGGCGTTCACCCGCACCCCCATCGGGGCGAGGTGGTTTGCCAGCCAGTAGGTGAAGTTGGAGACGGCCGCCTTCGCGGCGGCGTAGGCCGCGCCTTTGGTCATCGGCTGCCACGCCGCCATCGAGGAGATGTTCACGATTGACCCGCGCGAAGCGATCAACGCCGGCAGAAAGACCTGGCAGGGCTGGACCGTCCCGAGGAAGTTCAAACGGTTCACAAACGCGAACGCCTCCATCTCCATCCCCAGGAAGGTCTCCTCCTTCGGCGTATCGGGGGTCATCTGCTCCGCCTTCGCGACGCCTTTGGGGTGATGGCCGCCCGCGCCGTTCAGCAACACGTCGATCCGTCCCCATTTACGGAGGATCTTTTTCACGCCCCGTTCGAGCGCCGCGCGGTCCAACACATCCGCCTCGACCACCAGCGTCTCAGCGAAGCCCTTCCGCTTCATCGCCCTCGCCAGTGCGCTCACGTTCGCCTTGTGCCGTCCGATCAAGGCGACCTTTGCGCCGTGTTCGAGAAAATCCTCCACCATCGTGCTGCAAAGCACCCCTGCGGCACCCGTCACCGCGACAACCTTATCCTTCATCTTCCACCCGAAACCGATCAAAAGTCGAAGGGGTTAGGGCGTGGACAATCCAGATGACCGAAAAACCGCGCCCCCATAACCTTTTAACCCTTTAACCTTTTCATCTTTTAACCTTAAAACACCGTTACCTCATACCGCAGTTCCATCTTTCCGCCCGGCTCCAGCACCAGCGGCTCGGCATACATCGGAACGGGATTCGCGAAACGGTGATCCGCCCAGGTGTAGATCCGTTCGGCCGGGAGCGGCGCCAGCATCCGGACCGTCACCCCGTGTCCGGTCTTGGGGCAGGTGTAGGTCACGGCAGTCATCTCCTTCGGTCCCGCGACATTCTTCGCCGCGTCGGGCGTTCCGCCCTCGCCCGTCAGGGTGAATTCCCGCATGAGCGACGCCATCCGGAGGGAAAAGCCACCATAGCCGATCGGGCGGCGGCAGTCGAAGGTGACCTTCTCCCGCGCCGTGAAACGGTGCGTCGCGGTGATGCGGTAACCGCCCTTCCCATCCGGTGCGGAGAAGGAGACGGTACGCTCCTCGTCCAGCAGAACCCGTCCCGGCTCGTTGCGCGGGCCGTACCAAAGCTTGAGCTTCACGTCGCAGGCGGCACCGGAGGGCTGGATGTCGAAATCGCGGATCACGGTCATACCGTCCGGGAAGAGGTTACCCGCGGCGGGATTGCGCGGCTCCCAGTAGTTGAGGCCGTTGATGTACTTCCAGCAGAACCAGAGTCCGAGATGCCAGGGGTGATCCGAGGTCCGAGCGTCGGTGACGCACCGGCCGTCCGGCAGACAGAGCGGATGGACGAACGGCTTGTTCTCGCGGGTCGCCAGATTGAACCGCCAGATCTCTTTCCCGTTTCTCACCAACCGGACACCGTCGATCACCTTCTCGATCTTGGCGTCCGCCGAGACCGCCAGCCGGTCCGGCAACTCCCCCATCGCCCACTTCGCCGCGTTGAGCAGATGCAGCTGGAACTCCATCTTCCCGAAGTCGGCCGGATTGTGCCCCAGCGCCGTGTAGAAGATACGTCCTTTGCCGTAGGTTTTGCACCACTCCAGCACATGGCCGCCGCAGGCGGGCTTTCCGTTCTTGTCGGTTTTGCGCGACTCCTCCAACACATCTTCCCAATCCAGCGTCAGCAAGGGCCGAACCTTCTCATCCGGATGGTTGAGATAGATCTCGTCATCCGCCCAGACGTAATCGGGAGGCAGACAGGCGATCGCGGGATGCGACCGGTCCGCATGCTTGAACGGAACGGACTGGTGTTTCACGTAGTGCCGCTCGAACGCGCCGCCCAGAAAGTCGCGCCACCGCTTGGATCCCCGCTCGTTCGCGCTCGCGGAGTGGATCGCGACCACCCCGCCGCCGTTTTCGACGAAGGAATAGAAGGCCTCGCGCTGGGCATCGGTCTGGAACTGCTCGTGGTTGGTCACCGCGAAGACCACGCACTTGATGCTTTTGAAGGCATCGGAGAGGAAGACGGCGGGATCATCCGTCACCAGACAGGGATACCCGTTGGCGTTGAAGTATTTGGATATCTCATCCGCCGCCGCCTCGGTCGAGGTGTGGTGAAACGCGCCCTTGTCAACCACCGCGCCGGTCTGCTGGTTCTTCACCCACTTCCAGCGGGTATAGACCAGCACCTTCGCGGGCGCATCCGCCGCCAGAAGCGGAAGGGAGAGGGCGCAGAGCGCCGCCGCGGTCAACAGTCGGACATTCCTCATTTCGCCGCGACTCCTTTCTTCAGCCGGTCATACGCGCGTTGCGCGCCGTAGGGCGCGCGCTCCGGACGGGCCAGCAGCGCATCGGCCTCGGCGTCATTCACGAACCGCTCCGCCTTCCAGTCCCACTCCAGTTTCCGCCCGAGCTTCATGCCGATCCAGGCGAGCAGGCAGGCGCTGCAGGAACGATGCGCGGTCTCCGCCGGCACCACCGACGGCGTACGGGACTTGATGCAATCGATGAAGTGCTGATGATGCGAACCGGGATGGCGATAGAGCGTTACGGCCGGTTTGCCTTCGATCAGCTTGGGATCGCTCGCGTCGAGCGCCTTCAACGGACGGCCCGGTGCGACCGGATCGCTCGCCGTCATCTTGGCGGCGCCCCGGCTCACGAAGATCCACCCCTTCTCGCCGATAAAGCGGATCCCGTTCGGGAACTTATCCCAGACACGCATCGTGACCCCGTCGGGATAAGTGAGGGTGATGTCATACTCGCCATGCACATCCCAAAGCCCGCCGGTCAGGAAGGTGGCCTTACCCTCGATATACTTCGGGCCGATCGATTCCCAATCCATCCCCCAATGGGCGATGTCGAGGTGATGCGAACCCCACCCGGTGATCATCCCCGCGCCGAACTGCTCGCACCGGAGCCAGCCCGGCCGCGATCCGACATCCCGCTGGGAGTGGACGCGGTCCTCGGTATAGAAGACTTTCGGGGTCGAGCCCAGCCAGAAGTCATAGTTGAGGTTTTCGGGAACCGGCATCTCCTTCAGGGAGCCACCGGGAGGATCGCCCGGAAGACCGATCTCGATGTGTTTCACCTTGCCGATCCGTCCCTCGCGCACAAACTCACACCCCGTGATGAAGTGGTCCCATGAACGCTGCTGCGAACCGAGCAGGAAAATGCGGTTGTTCTCGCGCAGGGCGTCGCTGAAGATGCGGCCCTCCCGGATCGTCAGGGAAGTGGGCTTCTGCATGTAGACATCCTTGCCGGCGAACGCCGCCTCGACCGCGATCTGCGCGTGCCAGTGGTCCGGCGTCGAGATGGAGATGGCGTCGATATCCTTGCGCTCCAACAACGCATGGAAATCGCCGGCCGTGTCGATCTTCCCCGCCGCGCCGTTCCCCGCGTACGCCTTCTCAATCCGGTCCCGCATCGCCGTCAGCCGTTTCGAGTCAAGATCGCACACCGCGACATACCGCGCGCCCTTCACCTTCAGGAAGCCCGCGACATCCATGTCCCGCGCGATCCGCCCGCACCCGATCTGGGCGAGATGGATCTGATGGCTGGGAGAATCCGCCCCCAACACCCGCGCCGGGATGATCGTCGGGAAGGCCAACGCCGCCCCCGCAAATGCCGTCCCCTTCAAAAACGCTCTCCTTCCGCATGCCGTCTCTTTCATCGTCTCTCCCTCACCTATAACTTGCCATTCAGCCACAAGACTTCGGACTTCAGACATCAGACTTCCGGACTCCGCTTCTCAACGCTCAACTGCCCTCGCCCTTGCGGCAAGGCCGAGGCGGCCTTGCCACATCGGGGGAGGATCACTTGATCATGATCACCGTCCCGCCGAGATCGGTGAAGACGGCGGAGAAGCGCTGATAATCGCTGCCGTTTGTAAAGGTCGCCGTCTCTTCGGTGATGGCGACCGCGTAATTCTTCGGGCAGTTGGTGACGGTGATGTGGCCGCGAATCTTCTCCGCCGCCGCGTCATTGATCGTGAAGAGCGGCACGGCGAAACAACCGTGCGGCTTCCCTTCGCCGAAATCAATGGTGACCGGCAGGCTCTCCAGCCCTTCGGCGAGCGTGATCGCGGAATCGTTGACATCCACCAATCCAAATTCGCCCAACAGCTCATCCGCCGGATCCTTATCGAGCAGATAACCGCTCCCCTCGTAGAAGGTGAGCTGAAGCGTGCCGACCGTCTCGGCCGTCAGCGGCTTGAAGAAACCCGCCTTGATATGCATCGTCTTGCTGTTGGAGGTACGTTTGGCGTTGCCCATCGCCAGAATACCCTCACCGGTCTTGGTGGCGATGCCGCTCCAGACCGTCTCGGAAGTGATGGTCAGGGTCTTCCCCTCGGGCACTTCAACAAAACCGTTGTTGAAACAGACCACGCGGTTTTCGTCATCCAGCGTGAGCGACTCCTGAATCGACAGGACGCCGTAGTTATAGATATACAGGCCCTGCGCCTGCCGCGTGGCGGGATTCCCGCCGATATTGGCCTTGGAACTGATGTACATAATGGGATAACCATTGGCCGTACGCTCGTTGTCGCCGATCTGCCAGGTACCGGTGAAGTCGGTGTTGTCGCCCGTCACATAGACATGGGACAGCGTGGTCGTGCTGTAGTCGGTCGCGCAGGCGCACCCCGTGCCGTGCAGGTTAGCCGCGACCGTGAAGGTCCGGTTCGCCTCTGTCGCAAAATTGGCCTTCATGTCGTTCGGCGCCATGATGGTGACATTCCCGTAGAGGGTCTGCGACGTCACGCCCGACGAACCCATGCCGGCGGTGATGATGGTTTTCTGGCCCATCCGCAGATCGTTGACCGTCAGGGACTTGTCCTTGATACGAAGATCGGCGCGGGTTCCCGAATTGCCGTAGATGTAGAGGCTCTCGCCCGGGAAGGTAACATCGTTCGCCGTTCCGGCGCTGGTCCGGAGCAGTTTCGCGTAGGTGACGTATGCCGCGCCGGCATGGGCGGCCAGACCGTCCTCCCACGCGGCGGCGTCGGTGAAGTATTTGTCATTGGTGATCTGGTTGATCACCGGAAGGCTCTGGCAGAGGTAAACCGTCTGGATACCGGTACCGTCATCGGTCTCGATAGCGATGGAAGTGGTCACCTGCCCCCTCGAATCGGCAACCGAGACATCGGTGAAGTCATCCACCGTCAGCGTCCGGATCGAGGTTGGAATCTGCAAAACCGGATACCGGGTCGCCGAACCGTAACCGGTCAGGCCGATCGGCATCGGCCACATCATGACATTATCCGCATCGGTGAGCGTCACGCAATCGGCATCCGATCCGGAAACATCGAACATCAAGGTGGAAACCGTATGTCCAGCTCCGAGGGTGACGGCGCCGACCGTTCCGATTCCGGCGGGATTGAAGGAACCGTTGTTCATCATGGTACGCCCGTTCAGCTGAGCCTGGTCCGCGCTGAAGGTGGCACCGGCAAGGGTGGTGAAGGTGGTGCAATCCGCACCGATCTCCGTGCCCTGCGTGAAACTGAACGAACCCTGGGAGACCGTGAGATCCCCCGCATTCCAGGCGGCGTCATAGATCGCGATACCCACACCCTGCTTCGTCATCGCGCCACCGACGATCGGCATCTGGAAAGTGGCTTTGAAGGTGGCGGCGTTTCCGACAAAAAGAACGCATCCCGAATCGTCGGCCGTGATGCCGCCATTCTCGCGGGCGATCACCACCCCGTCGGTGTCCGCCGCGCTCAACACGCCCTTGTTGATGAGGTTGATCGCGTCGGGGGTGAAGGTCTCAAGCGGGCCACCGACCGCCTTGGTGTTGCTGAAACCGAGGTACATGTTGGCGCCGTTCGCCTGCATTTTACCTAAATACCCGGTGTTGTCGCCGCCGAGGAAGAAGAGGTACCGCCCGTCGTTCTCGCCTGACGTGCGCGACACCTCGAACATCGTCCCAACCTCGCCGGTCATCGCGACGTTCCACAGCATCTTCCGATCACCGCCGTTGCCCGATCCCTGCATCTGGAAGGGGGCCGATTCGGGAGAGGTGACGGTGCCGGTTCCCTTCACGGTACAGGTTTTGGCTCCGTCGCCATGCGCGTACTGCCCATTCGCGAGGATCAGGTTGTTGTGGGTAATGACGCAATTCCCCTTGCTCTTGTGGTTTAGCTTGCCTTTCGCGCCGCCGATCTCGCCCAACTGCAAAGAGTTTCCCTGGAAAGTACAGGAGTAAGTGGCGGAATCCGAGTTCGGCGTCCGGATCACCGAACCCGTTCCCAACGCGACGAGATAATCCGCGTCCTCATGCGGAGCCAACGCGTCCGACCAACCGCCCGCACCGTTAAACGAGGTGACGTTCGCGTTGCTATCGCCTTTCGTCAAGGTGATCGTCTCCGCATAACCCATCAGTGCCGTCGCCGCCAAACCCGAAATGATCAACCGCTTCATAACCAAACACTCCGTTTCCTTCTGTCGCCGTTTTGCACCTTTTAAAACCGTAATCATATTATCCTTAAATTCCTTTTTATTCGCAACACAAAGTTTCCATCAAAATGTTATCCGGGAGCACCTGCGCAATTCACCGTCCATGATGGTTGAAAACAACTCTTTTAAACAACTTTTCTTGTCCGCGCGGGCTAACTCGCCCGCGTTCCCCTTCACGTTTTTTTACCCGTTGTTTCGGTTGTTTTCATAGGAGATGCGCCCCAGTTCAGATGCATTCCACAAAAACCTTTGAAGACCCATCCGCTTTGAATTATGATATGGTATTTTGATTCGCTTAACAGGTTGGCCCTGCCGTAACGCGGACGGTCAATCAGCCAAGCCGACATGTGATGATGGGGAATCGGACGGATGGCCGGGAAATGAAGAAGTACGTAACGTTTTTTCTGCTGGCGCTGGCGTTGGGGATCGCGCCGGGACCCGACGTGCTCTTTGTGTTCGCGCAGGCGTTGAGCCACGGCGCGATGGCGGGCACATGGGTCACGCTGGGACTCTGCACGGGCCTGACCGTCCACATCGCGCTCGCGGCGTTCGGCGTCGCAGCGATCCTGAAGCAGTATCCGAAATTCTTCACCGCCTTGACCTGGTGTGGCGCCGCCTACCTGCTCTATCTCGGCATCCTGACCCTGTTTCACGCGCGGACGCAGGTAGTGGCGGCCACCGATACAGGGACGATGACGCAACCGATGGCGATACTTTACCTGCGGGGTATCATCATGAACCTCTGCAACCCGAAGGTGATGCTCTTCTTCATCGCCCTGATGCCGCGCTTCATCGTGCCCGAGCGGGGACGGATCGCGCTCCAGTTCCTCTTTCTCGGATGCCTCTTCATCCTCGCCACCCTGTTGGTCTTCAACCTTGTGGCGATCGGCGGTGGGGCGCTTTCGGTATGGCTCGCCAAGTTCCCCTCCGCATCCCTCTGCCTCCAACTCATCTCGGCGGCGGTGATGTTTGGCATCGCCGGATGGATCGCCGTCCTGAACCTGCGCGGAGGACGCCCGTCATGATCCGGATCGGGTGATTATGGCATTATGGCAGTGTGGCAGTGTTCAATTCCATAATGGCTTAATGTCATCATTCCACAATGAAAATGGCCCCCTGGGCTCACGCGGTCGGGGGCTCAAGCGACACCATTTCCGAAAAGATCTCCGGACCCTTGTGGCCAAAGCACTCCAACGGACGAACCGCGAAACGGACCTCTTTCACGCCTTTGAGTTCCGAAACGGCAAAGACGATCTTTCCACTCGCCGACTCACGCGTCGGGGGCAGAAAATAACTTTCGGAAAGCACCCGCTTGGTCGCCACGGGATAATCGACATCCTCGTGATAGGCAAGTGCCGTCACTTCGTAGTCATGGACACGCGAAGTCGCGGTCGGTCTCGCCGCCGGGAAACCCACTGTGATCTGGTCGGTCTCTTTTCCTTTGCGGTCCTTGCCCAGCGCACGCGACACCGTCACCTTGGCATCCGGCGCGAAGGCGGGCGCGATCCGCTTCGGTCGGCGGGCCTCGAAGGTGAAGGGCCGTGACCCGTCAAGGGGCACCACCCAGTCCCCGCCCAGGCTCTCGCCGTAAACGAACTCGCGCCGCTCAATCACCATCCGGTCGTCATACACCTTCACCAGCATCCCCTGGCGCCCCGTGTGCTCGGGCAGCATCCCCATTTGCTTGACGATGTTGTTGTGGTTCTCGCCGTTGTCGCGCCAGTACTGCGAAAAGATGTACCGAAGCGAACTGGTACCGACCGAGGTAAACGCCCCCTGCCAGATGGAACGCTCATCGGTCAGGGAGTAGTGCGAATGGCCGGAGAAGGCGACCGCATTCGGGAACTTCTCCAGCGCGCGCGTCGCCACGCCCCCGTCGTTCCCCCACGCCCACGGCCCCTGCACGGTGTTTCCCGGATGGGGATGCTGGGTGTAAAAGAAAGGACGGTTCCCGGCGAGGTTGAGTTGTTGCGCGTGGGTTTGCAGGAAGGTATCCAGATCCTTCTCGTTTCCCCAGTGCGATCCGATGAAGGTATATCCCTTGACCGTCTTCGCCCAGATCGGTTGATACGGCTCTTTGAAGATCCGTTCCCAGACCTTGGCGCGGTTGTCGGCATATCCAATGGCGTGCGCCCATTTGGCCGCCTCGTCCGGATACTGCCCCATCCCGCCCCACTTCCAACCGTCAACATCGTGGTTGCCGTAGACGAAAAGCTGCTCAACCTTGCGGCCGTCCGGCGCCTTGCCGTCCGGAAAGATACGGAACCAGCAGTCCGCCGCGCGCTGAAGCTGTTCGACACGCCCCCGGTCCGCGATATCCCCCGCCACCAAAACGCCATCCGCCCCGTTGTCGCGGAAAAAGGCGAGCGCCTTGAGGAAGGTGTCCTCATCGCCGGGGTTGTTCAAATGTACGTCGCTCAAAACCCCGAATGCGACGTTGGGCCGCCCGGATGGCGCTATCGGCGCCGCCGCGCCCGTTAACGGAATCCCTGCGGCCGATGCCGCCCCGACCAGAAACATCCTGCGTGAAAGAGCCATCTCCATCCTCCCATTGTTTCCATAATCAAGCGGCCCCTCCCGCAGAACGCCCAAGGCGTCATTTACGGAAGGGGCGCGATTGAACCATACGGCTTACGCGATGACCTTACATAATGGTGATGACGGTACCGCGTTCGTTGATACCCAAGGAAACCGACCCGTCGGCATTGCGCTTCAGGTAGGCGCCGAACTTCAGGGGCAGGTTTTGCAGACCCGAGGCATCCAGCCGCAGGTTGGCGAACGACTCGGCCGTGCAATTCGCGAACAGCGGGAAGCTGTCGCCGACCTTTGCCTCGGACATATCACCGGTCACCGAGACCGTCGCCGCGCCGGCGGCCGTCACCGTTCCAGCGGCCGGGACGGTACGGTTCGCCCCGACGGCGATCGTCGTTCCCGCCGCAAGCGCGACCGGGGTGGCCGTGAGGGCGTTGTTCTGAATCGCCAGCTTGCCGCCGGTCACCGCGATGGAACCGGTAAAGTCGCTCACCGCGGCCGGGGCCATCACGAGCTCGCCGTCACCCGTCTTCGTAAGGATGCCCGTTCCGGAGATGCCGGAGGTCCAGGTCACCGTGTGCGTCTGGGTGTCGAGCGTGGCGTTCACCTCAAGGACGATAAGCCCGCTCGCCGCATCCGGTCCGCAAACGGCGAAGTCCGCCGTGGCGTAAACGTTCTTCGCACACCCGGTAAACACGATACCGTTGTGGGTCGTCGCCTGACAGATTCCCTGTGCGCCGATGTAGAGGTTCGCGGGGAAAACGCAGGCATTGTAGCTGTTGTAGTGGGAGGAGGTTGTATCATCAACCCGCATCAGGCCACCGGCCCGGATGGTGCTGGCCGCGTATGCCTCATCGCCCATATAGCCGAAGTCACCCCGGAAGGTACCGGTGCTGGTGTAGATGGACCGCTCATTGTAAAGGCCGTCCACCTCAATCTCGCCCTGTACCGAGAGGTACATCTCATCGCGCCCGGCCGAAACCGAACCGAAGTGCGCATATCCGCCTTCCTCGATACGGAACGCCGGATCGCCGTTCACATGGCCACTCGAGTTCTTCAGGAGCGCGGGCGCGGTGAGGCGGGAACCCGACGGCACCGTCCAAGTGGGAGAATCACTCGGGATGCCGAGGTTGTCCTGGAAGACGATGTCGCCTTTGAACGTGTGCTCGTAGGCATTCTCGGCGGTACCGAGCGACCAGGTCGTGGCGCCGCCGGCGAAGTCGACCAGCCCCTGCAGGGTAACCTCATACGCCCCGCAGAAGACGGCGGCGCAGGAGACGGTGGCCGTTCCGGCGCCCTCGTTCGAGAGGTTGCAGAACGAGAGGGTGTTCTTAGTGTTCGCGTCCGGATTGGCCAACGTGACCCCGGCGTTCAGCGCCACGGCGTAAACAGTCGCCGACTTGTCCACGATCACCTCGGCATTCGCCGGGAACGCCAGCGTGTCGAAGTAGGTCGGGGCGAACACGGAGCCCGGCTCGCCGACCGCCGCCGCGCCGTCCAGCCAGTTGCCGGCGTCGGAGAAGCGCTTGTTGCCGGTGGCGTTGTTCCACATGTAGGCGTGTGACGCCGCAGGTACGGAGGGATACGCGACCACTTCGGCGTATCCGGCGCCGTTGTTGTCCTGACCCGTCGGGAAGACGACCTTCAGACCCGTCACGTTCTGAACGAGCGCCGAACCGTCGACGCGTTTCAGAACGGCGCAGATCGAACCTTTGGTCGAGTAATTGTCGCCCAACCCGCGCGAAAACGGGCTAACCATAATCTGCGACCAGTCATCGGACCCGTCGTATTTGACGTACAGCGCATCGACCACCACGGCATCGCGTCCGCCGTCACCCCAACGCGAGAAGATCCCGATCTGCGCGATGTCAGTGGCCGGGAAGGTCCATTCGACGGAACCGCTGACCAGCGCGTAGATCTTCGCGTAGTTAACGGCCTGGCCGATCAGATGCACGTCGCCGTCGGTCAGGATGGAAACGTCGGTCGTAGCCGAAGGTTTGGTGACTTCGTTGTTTTCCGAGTAGCGTGTTATTCCCGAATCATCGCAGGTCGCACTGGTCAGCAGGTTCCCCGCCGCCGCGATGCCGTACTTGAAGTAGATCTCCTCGCCGGCCAGGGCGGAGATCCACTCGAACGCGTTGACGTAGATGACATCCCCGTTGTCATTCAATTTGACCGCGCCGTAGGGCGTGACGAAAAGCTCCGCCAACTGGGCGGCGGTCAGTTCCAAACCGGAGATCAGCGTGCACTCCTCGACATCATCCCCGACGGTGATCTTCGTTCCCTCGGCGAAGGTGAAGGTTCCGCCATCCGCCACCGTGATCAACGCGCCGGCATGGAAGCTCACATCGCCAGCCATCGTTGCCGTGCCTTCCACCGTGACCGCGCCGGCGAGACCCGAACCGTCGGCAAAGGTCAGCGT
>DBXN01000072.1:22765-23160 GCA_002309585.1 Verrucomicrobia bacterium UBA1211 | reverse complement strand
GGCGTCACGCCGTCAAAGCAGTCGAGCGTATCGAACTTCACATCATTGGTGTAGTACGTGAAATTCGCGTGTCCGCCGTCCTCCCAGCTCCAATCCTCGTATGCGCCGAAGAGGTACGTTCCGACGGCTCCGCCGCCACCGATGTCCATGTGTACCGAACCGGCCGTGCCGTTGAAGGTGATTCCGCCGGAACCGAGGTTGATGCGTCCGGCGTAGAGGCCCAGATTGTTGTTGCGGACATCGAGCGTAATCCCGTCCGCCCAGACCGTTCCGTTTTTGCGCGTGGTCGTGAATTCGTTATACCAGGCGTAAACCGTGCCGTTCGTGACGGAGAGTTCGGCGTCCTCCGCCATCGCGATGGCGAGTTTGCCGGTGGCGGCCTCGCCGATGGTCAG
>DBXN01000072.1:8315-22697 GCA_002309585.1 Verrucomicrobia bacterium UBA1211 | reverse complement strand
GCGGCAAGGGTGGTATTGCCGTCAATCGTGACCGTGTCGGCCGTGAAGGTGAAGGTGGGGCCGCTCAGGCGAAGGCCGCCAGGACCGTCCACCGTCCCCCAGCCCGCCGCCGTCACACCGTAGGGGAATTCGGCGGGACCGGCCGAGTTGACGTTGTAGTCCGTGGTGAAGGCGACGGGGCAGTTGAAGGTGTTCGCCGCCGCGGAGGTCGAGACGATCTTGCCGATCGTGAGGGTCCGCTCGGTCGAGGCGTCGCCACCGGGCGTAACCCCGTTGACCGTCACCGCGCCCGTGCCGAAGAAGTTCAGCGAACTCGCGGTGAAGTCCGCGGGCATGGAGAGCACGAGCGCCGTCGCGTTCGTGAAGCAGAGGTCGTCAACGGGCGAAAGCACGGTACGGCCCCAGTTGGCAGGATCGCTGATGGTCTCGCCATCCCCGCCACCCGTCCAGAAGCAGTACTCCGTCTGGCGGCGGATGCTCACGCAGTCGACCGCCGTCGCGTAGTCTGTGGCCGAGTTTTGCGCGGTGAAGAGCAGCCGGTAGGTACCGACCGTCTCCACGGTGATGTACTTCTCGTAGGGCGTCAGCTCCGTGTAGGTCGTCGTGGTGAACTGGTCGTTGATGAGGTCGTCGGTGATCACACCGTCCGACACTGGCCCAAACGAGATCTTGATGGTCTGGCCGGCGTAGTTGCCGGGCCGCGCCACATAGTTGAGTGCCACCCGGTAGGTACCTGGAGCGGAGACCGCCACATCCTGGTAGGCGGTCGTATCCCCTTCGCTATCACGGGTTTGGATGAACATCGCGTACTTGCCCACCTCAAGCCCGGTCTGAAGCCAGGTGCCGAACGGGCATCCCAAACCGACCCGGTTGGGATTGTTGACTTGCCAGCCCGGATTGCTGTAATTCGCGAAACTGGCGTATGCGCCCCATGGCTGTGAAACGTCGAAGGAACCCTCTTCGAATTCGCCGTTGGTTATCAGCTCTTCTGAGGCGAAAAGCCGCACGTTGTCGTATGAGGTGGCCTTGTCGACGGAAGATGTGCCGACGAACTTCAGACGGTAGGTGCCGGCGGAAAGCACGGCGACGGGACGCGAATACGACGTGTAAACGTCCGTCGATGGGGAGAACGTCTCCAGTAGATCGTCTTCATTGAGGTCAGTCTTGCCGCCCGTGATCTGCCCGAAGTACACCTTCGCGGTCTGGCCTGGATAACTGGGACGCGCAGCATAGTCGAACGCGAGCGTGTAGAGGCCCGGCGTTTCAATCGTAACGTCCTGGTAGGCGACGCCGTCGGAACCGTTGTTCGACTGCACGAACATGGCGAACTCCCCAACGGGACGTCCACCTGCCACCCAGGGGGCGCCTGCCTTGGCGATACCGCACTTGTCGTTGAGAACCCAGCCGGGATTGGAGAATCCCGAACCGTTTGAATACGACCAAGTTCCGTTGTTCAACGTAACCGATCCAGAGTCGAAAAAGCCGTTTTCGAGCAGGGTGTCGATCTTTCGCACGCTCACGTTGTTGAAGCACGTGGTGCTGTCAACGGACGACGTGCCGGAGAAGAGCAGGCGATATGTGCCGGCAGTCTTCACGTCTATCGTGCGATGGTAGGTGGAGATGGAGTTGTATTCTGAACCGACAAAGGTGGTCAGCACGCTTGTGGTCGGGACCTCCCCATCCACAACCTGCGAGAACGATACGGTTACCGTCTGCTTGTTGTACTCGGTATTTCCGCCTTTCGGCCGCGCCACCCACTGGAACGAAATCTTGTAGACACCGGGTTCGGGAACGGTCACATCCTGATAGCAGGTGGATGTGGAGTTATTCGTCTTGAGACCCATCGCATAGGTGCCAACGGCCAACCCGCTTTTAATATACGTTCCGGTTGCCTTGACCTTGGCGCAGGAGGTCGGGACCCAACCTGGAAGATCGGAACTGGTGACACCACTATCCTTATAGTCTCCGGTCACCGTTCCGGCCTCGAAGTCGCCGTTCGCGACAAGCTCATAGCTCGGCCACGGATCGGCCGAACAGACACAAACGGCGGCAGCAGCCGCCACTCCAGACACCAGACTTCTCATGCTCATGCTATACCTCGTTTACACATTTAACGCAATCCATCGTTAATAAATTATATTTTTCCCTGTCTGCCCCCCCACTGTCAAGTGAAAAGGACCCGCAAATTTAAGGGTAGCATAACACCAAAAATATGATACCCTTTGCGGAATGGTGAACGGGAAAGGGGTGAGGCGCCGTTTTTCCCCTTTGGACGTTCAACCTCGGACCTTAACCCGGAGACTCAATCATGACGAGAAGAATAGGAATCGGAATCTGTGCGACTTTGTTTGCGATGGCGGTTTGGGCGGCTTCGCCCTTCTCCGTCAAACTCGCAGGCGAACGGTCCGGCGGGGACAGTGTGCGTTTCCGGGCGTTGATCACCGTTCCCGAACACCATGTCCTCTATCGTTCCGCCCTGGAGGTGACGGCAAGTGACGGTTGTACGGTGACGGTGGATCCCCTCCCGCCCGCCGCCCGCAAAGAGGATCCCGCCCAGCCCGGAGAACAGGTTGAGGTCTACACGGCCGATTTCATGGTGGAGGGTACCCTCTCACCCGCAACCGACGGCGCGACACTCGCGATCGGGTTCCAGGGGTGCGACGCAACCACCTGTTTCATGCCCGAAACCCACACCTACCGCTGGGGAAAAGGGAAATTCGCCGCCGTCCAACCCGGAACACCCCAAGCGGACACCCCGCCGCCGGACACGGAGGATCCGCTCGGATTGGCGGGACGGCAGGTGATCACCGCCGGCGGCTACATGAAGACGGGCGCGTTTCTGGCCTTCCTGGATCAGGCGGAAGGCAAAGGGGATGCGGGGAAGGAGGGAAATGCAGGATTTCTCCAGGACCCGATGGCCTTTTTCCGGCGGCACGGTATGGGACTAACCCTCTTTCTGGTTCTGCTGGGCGGTCTGCTGCTGAATCTGACCCCCTGCGTACTGCCGATGATTCCGATCAATCTGGCGATTATCGGCGCGGGCAGCGCCGCGAGCGGGAAACAGCGCGGATTCCTTCTGGGCGGTGCCTACGGACTCGGTATCGCGCTGGTGTACGGCGGCGCGGGATGGCTGATCCTCAGGAGCGGAATGTTCATCGGCTCCTTCCAATCCTCCCCGATCTTCAACGGGGTGGTCGCGGTGCTCTTTCTCGTCTTCGCGTTGGCGATGTTCGATTGGCTGATGGTCGATTTCACCCGTTTCGGCCACAGCGCACGTAACCGGAAACGGGGCAGCCTCGTCACGGCGTTTGTCGCCGGCGCCTTCTCCGCCATTCTGGCGGGCGCCTGTGTTGCGCCGGTCGGCCTGGCGGTTCTCGTGCTCGCCGGCGCGCTGGCGGCGGAAGGGATCGCGGGGGCGGGTTTGCTGCCCTTCGCGTTGGGCGTGGGTATGGCGCTCCCGTGGCCCTTCGCGGGCATGGGTCTCTCCTTCCTCCCTAAACCGGGCGCCTGGATGAAACGGGTCAAGCAGGTATTCGGCGTCCTGCTGCTGGCGCTGGCGGCGTACTACGGATATGTGGCCGTCACGGGTCTCCAGGCACGACGGGGGGCGGGAACCGCCGATCCCAACGCCATCGCGGCAAATGACCGGGCCGCCTGGACCGCAAAACTGGCGGAAGCGGACCGTGCCGGCAAACCGCTCTTCATCGACTGCTGGGCGACATGGTGCAAAAACTGCACCGTGATGGAACGGACCACCTTCCGGGACGCGGCGGTCAAGGAACGGCTCTCCGCCTATCAGGTGGTCCGCGTCCAGGCGGAAGACCCCGAAGAGCCGAAAACCCGTGAACTGCTCCACGCGCTCGGCATCCGTGGCCTCCCCGGTTTCGCAATCATCCGCCCGGCCACGCCCGCGCCTCACACAGGAAAGTGAATGAGGATAACGTGGGGCGGGGGCAGTTGAGAGTTGAGAATCGGAGCACGGAAGTCTGACGTCTGAAGTCCGAAGTCTCGTGGCTGAACGGTAAGTTATAGGCTAGAGTTGTTTTCAACCATCATAGGCTTCGACGGTGAATTGCGCCCCGTCCCATTTTAGGCTCTTTTCGGATTTGATCCAGCCGTGCGGTATGCTATGCTATGGGTATTTGATAAGGGATGGGGTCGGCGTGGCCGGATTCCGCGGACGGTTTGACTTGATTTTCAAGGAGGAGAGATGATGAGAAGACGCGCATTTATGGGAACGTTGGCGGGGGCGGGTGTGTTTTTCATTCCCGCGACGAAGTTGTTCGGGCAGGAGCTGCCCAAGAAACAGATCCGGTTGGCGGTAGTCGGCGCGGGCGGTATCGGGGTGATGACGCGGAACGAGCTGCAGAGGGCCGGCGCGACGGTGGCGGCGCTCTGCGACGTGGACCGGAACCGGCTGGGCGAGCAGGCCAAGCACTTCCCCGGCATCCCGACCTACACCGACTGGCGGGAAATGTTCCGCCACGAGAAGGACTTTGACGCGGTGGCGGTCGCCACCCCTGACCACACGCACGCCATCGTCGGTCTGAACGCGATGCGTCTCGGCAAGCATGTCTACATCCAGAAACCGCTGGCGCACACCTTCGAGGAGTGCAAGATGCTGATGACCGAGCAGAAACGGCGTGGCGTTGTCGCCCAGATGGGCAACCAGCACCATCCGCGCGGCAAGGCCTACAAGGTGCTGATCGACGCAAACGTGATCGGAAACGTCAAGAAGGTCTACTGCTGGACCGACCGCCCGGCCGGATGGTGGCCGCAGGGCATGCAAGCCTATCCCGCCGAACAGATGATCCCGGGCTACTCGAAAGAGACGTGGGACATCTGGGTGGGCCCCTCCGCCTTCCATCCCTGCAACCCCGCGCTGGCGCCGTTCAAGTGGCGCGGCTGGTGGGATTACGGGTGCGGCGCGATCGGCGACATGGCCATCCACAACGCCGACCCCGCCTTCGAGACCCTGGAGCTGGGATTGCCGATCGCGGTCACGGCCACCGCCGACTCGCCCGTGACGGTTGCCTATCCCCTGAACGGGAAGATCGAATTGACCTTCGGGCCGACCCCGAAGTGCCCGAACGGCGTGACCCTGACTTGGACCAACAGCAGCAAGGCCCCGGACCGCGGGCAAATCGCGGGGCTTCACCCGAACTACCAGTTCGACAAGAACGGTCTTCTGTTCGAGGGTGAGAAGGGCGCGTTCAACGGGATCATCTACGAGAACAACCCCTCCATCATTTCGTATGGCGGGCACGACTGGAACGCGGAATCGAAAGAGGTTCAGACCGAGTGGGCCCAGAAACTGCGCGAATTGAAGTACCACAACCACTACGTGCAGTTCATCCAGGCGATCCGGGACGGCAAGCCGGAAGATTGCGGCAGCCGGATGTCGTATGCCGCCCCCTTCACCCAGGCGCTCCTGATCGGAGCCATCGCGCTGCGCTTCCCCGGCCAGACGCTGCGCTTCGATCCCGCCACCGAGCGGTTCACCAACTGCGACGCGGCGAACGCCTTCCTGAAGGCCCCGTCACGCGGCGACTTCTCCATGAAAGATTTCGCATAGGGTATCCCGGTTGAGACCGAGGGTATCGCCCGCAAAGCGAACGGAATGCCGCTATGACCATTCTGCAATTCGGCGAGGGGAATTTTCTGCGCGGATTCGCGGACCGGATGATCGAGGGGATGAATCGGTCATCCGGATTCGACGGTCATGTCCAGATTGTCCAACCGAGGGAGAAGGAGAGCGACGCGGCGCGTCTGCTCAATGCGCGCGGCGGACGCTACCATGTGGTTCTGCGCGGCATTGAACAGGGAACGGCGGTCGAGCGGATCGAGGAGATCCGGTGCGTGCGCGGTGTCCTGAATCCCAAGCGGGACTGGGCGGCGATCGAGACCGTGGCGCGGGACCCCGACCTGCGGATCGTCCTGTCGAACACGACCGAGGCGGGCATCGTTTACCGGCCGGATGCCGACACCTTTCCCGCGAAGGTCGCGCGACTGCTGAATGTCCGGTTCAAGGCGGGGTTGCCCGGCCTGCGGTTCCTGCCGTGCGAGTTGATCGAACGCAACGGCGAAACGCTCCGGGATTGCGTGTTGCGGTATGTCGAAGACCCGGCGTTACGGCGTTGGATCGAATCCGACTGCATCTTCCACAACACGCTGGTGGACCAAATCGTCTCCGGCCGCCCGGATCCGGAATCGGCCGAGCGGTATGCCCAGTTGCTGGGCGAACGCGACGACACACTGGTCTGCGCGGAGCCGTTCCACTTCTGGGCGATCGAGAACGGACAGGATTTGGAGGCGGAGTGCCCGCTTCAGCGCGCGGGATTCCATGTGGTCTATCCCGATGACCTAACCCCCTACCGGACGCGGAAGGTCCGTTTCCTCAACGGGGCGCACACCGCACTGGCGATGGCCGGCCATCTGGCGGGATTCACCTGCGTGGACGAACTCACGCGCGATGCGGTTTTCGGCGCGAAACTGCGGCGGTTGCTCTTCGATGAGATCTTCCCGACCGTTCCCCTCCCGGATGACGAGAAACGGGCCTATGCCGAATCGGTGCTGGAGCGGTTCGCCAACCCCTACGCCCACCACCGGCTGCTCTCCATCGCCCTGAACAGCGTCTCCAAATGGCGGGTCCGGATTCTGCCGACCCTCCTCGACTATCTGGAACAATTCGGTCGCCTGCCGGACGAACTGACCGCTTCGCTGGGTGCCCTGATCCGGTTTTACCGGAGCGGGGAGGCGGTGGACAATCCGGAAATCCTCGCCTTCTTCAAAACCGGTCCCGCCGTCGAGGCGATTCTGGCGCGGACGGATTTCTGGGGAATGGACCTAACCACCCTCCCCGGTATGACGGAGAAAGTGGGCGCGCGATGCGGGTGATCCATCCGGCGGACAATGTCGAAATTCACGACGACGGTCATAAATACGCGCGGGGGCCGCTGAATCCCGGCGATACCGTTGTGAAATATGGCATGCCCATCGGCCACGCGACCGCCCCGATCGCGGCGGGCGAGAAGGTCCACACCCACAACCTCGCCTCGAATCTGGACCGGCTTCTGGACTACACCTACGAACCGGCGTTCACCCCTCCGGAAACCGTTTCGGAGAATCTTCCCGTTTTTCAGGGATACCGCCGCGCAGACGGCAGGGTCGGCATCCGGAACGAGATCTGGGTGATCCCGACCGTCGGCTGTGTGAACGGGCTTTGCGAACGGCTGGCATCCCTCTGCGGCGGCATCGCCCTGACCCATCCCTACGGCTGTTCCCAGCTGGGCGAGGACCATGAGCGGACCGTAGAGACACTGGCCGCCTTGGCGCGTCACCCGAACGCGGGCGGCGTGTTGGTGGTCGGGCTCGGCTGCGAAAACAACACCCTCGGCTGTTTCCGGGAACGGCTGGGCGATTGCTCCAACGCCAACATCCGTTTTCTTCGCGCGCAGGATCCCGGTGATGAGTTTGAACGGGGGAAAGCGCTGCTGCGCGAACTGGATGCGGCCCGTCCGACCGCCAGGGAACCGATCCCCGTTTCGGAATTGACGGTCGGGTTGAAATGCGGCGGGTCAGACGGCTTCTCCGGCTTAACCGCCAATCCGCTCGTCGGCCGCTTCTCGGACTGGCTGATCGTCCGCGGCGGCGGGACGGTTCTGACCGAGGTCCCGGAGATGTTCGGCGCGGAGACGCTTCTGATGCGCCGTTGCCGTACCCGGGAGGTGTTCGACCGGTGCGTGGCGATGATCAACGGTTTCAAATCCTACTACCTCTCCCATGGTCAGAAGATCAACGAGAACCCCTCCCCCGGTAACAAGGAAGGCGGGATCACGACCTTGGAGGAGAAGTCGCTCGGCTGCGTGCAGAAGGGCGGAACGATGCCGGTGGAGGATGTGTTGGCTTTCGGCGAGACGGTCAAAAAACGGGGGCTCACCCTGCTGAGCGCGCCGGGAAACGATCTGGTCGCCTCGACCGCGCTGGCGGCGGCGGGGTGCCATCTGATCCTCTTCACGACCGGACGGGGGACACCCTTCGGAAGCGTGGTCCCGACCGTCAAAATCGCCTCCCGAAGCGCGCTCGCGCAGGCGAAACCCTATTGGATCGACTGGGACGCGATGGCGAATCCCGACACCGACGCCTTCGCCCAGCGGATCCTCGCCATCGCCTCCGGCGCTCCGGCCCGGAATGAGCAGGCCGCGATGCGCGCCATCGCCCTCTTCAAAGACGGCGTCACACTGTAAGGTTAAAAGATTAAAAGGTTAAAGGGTTAAAAGGTTATGGCCGTCGAATGCCGTCCGCGTGTCGCACGTCGCTTGTCATACTTTAGCCAAACGCGCTGAAAGCACGTTCCACCACCCAACCACCTAACCATACGGCAGGAAATCGGGGGGCAACGGCGCGGAGAATTCCATCGGGACATGCGTCACCGGATGGGTGAAGGTAAGATGTTCAGCGTGAAGGAGTTGCCGGGAGGGCGGCGGGGTGAGTTGTTTATCGGCGGCGGGCCGGCCATAGACCGGATCCCCGGCCACGGGACACCCGAGATAACGGGTATGGACGCGGATCTGATGGGTCCGTCCCGTCTCGATCCGGCAACGCAGAAGGGTGATGGGTCCCGCGACGCGTTCCACCCGGTAATGGGTGATCGCCGGTTTGCCGTTGCGGGTCACGACGGCCATCTTCTGCCGATGCTCCGGATGGCGGCCGATAAGGGTTGAGACGGTCCCCGCATCCTGCGGCGGACGGCCGTGCACCCACGCGACATACTCCTTCCGGATGCCGCCGGTCTGGAAAAGATGGACGAATCCCGCCATCGCGGCGTCGCTCTTGGCGACCACCATCAGACCGGAGGTGTCCTTGTCCAGCCGATGGACGATACCGGGACGTTCCACACCGCCGATTCCCCGCAGGTCGCGGCAATGGAAAAGGAGCGCGTTCACGAGCGTGCCGGAGGCGTGGCCGGGCGCGGGATGGACCACCAGGCCGGCGGGCTTGTTGATGACCAGGCAATCGCCATCCTCATACAGGATATCGAGCGGGATCTCCTCCGGCTGCGGGAGGGCGGGGACAGGCGGGGGCAGGACGATCCGGACGGTCGCGGCCGTCTTGGGTTTCGCCGTCGGCTTCACCGGCTGCCCGTCGAGCGTGATCTCCCCCGCCTTCAACAGCGCCTGCAGCCGGGCGCGGGAGAGATCGGGGAAGCGCTCCGCCAGCCAGACATCCAACCGCTCGGAAATGCCGCCTTCGGGAAGCGTCAGGATGCGGACCTCACCGCAAGAGGCTTCACCCCCTTCAAGCTCCTCCAGCTCCTCGTCTTCTTCCATTTCCCCGTCCGATTCCCCCTAGATTCTCTAGATTTCTAGACATCACTCATCCCGCTTGACATCCACTCTCGTCTTCCCGCCCCATTTGTCGTAGGGCGGCGGACTGATGACAGCCTTACCATCATCAACCGGGGGCTCATCGGGAACCCCCTGCCGGAAGAAACGGGCGAACGGGTTGTCGGGTCCGGTCTGCCGCCCCTCCTCGTAGAGGACCATGCGATACTCCTGTTCGGCCGCACGGTAGATGAACCAGGCGATCAGGAGACGGGTGAAATACCACATCGCCCATTTCCCGCTCAGGAAGGACCAGAGGACCGAGAGCGCCATCAGAATGGCGATGAACTTCCCGATCCGGGAGGCAACCCACGTCGCCTTGACACGCCCCATGAAGAACTGCTGGAGAAAGGCCCGCAGAATCCGCCCTCCATCCATCGGGAAAGCCGGCAGGAGGTTGAAGATGAAGAGTCCCGCATTCAGGACACCAAGATTCTCAAAGAGAAATTTGGCGAGAGCGGGAGCGGACTGAACCAGCAGACGTGGCAAGACGAAAAGGTTCAGCAACGCGAGGAGGAGACTGACCAGCGGGCCCGCGAAGGCGACCAAAAACTCCTGCCACGGTTTCTTCGGGAGGCTCATCAACGTCGCCTGGCCGCCGATGATCAGCAGGGTGATGTCCCGGACCTTGCAGCCGAAGGCCATCGCCATCAGGCTGTGCCCCAGCTCATGCAGGGCGATCGAGAACATCAACGCGACACCGGCGCAAAGTCCGGTAAAAGGGTTGCCGTAGTTGGCGATAAGGATGATCGCCAAAATGATCAGCGAACTGTCCAGCCGGATCGGAATCCCGAAAACGGTACAGAGTTGATACGAGGATTTAAACATGCCCCGTACTATATCGGATTCACGGGATCGGAGTCGAGCGAGAAATGGCGCCGGGCGGCAACCCGTTCCCCCTTCCCCGTTCCCTTTAACCTTTTCACCTTTTAATCTTTTAACCTTCTCTTAACCTTCCCTTGCCCTCACTCCCCCAAATAAGGTATACTTCTGTCATTGCGTTGGATGAACTGGCGCGGAAATTGGGTTATCGAATCTGGAGCAGGTATGCCGAATACGGTTTTGGTTGGTGCGCAGTGGGGCGATGAGGGAAAAGGGAAAGTCATCGATGTGCTGACGGCGCAGGCGGATGTGATCGTCCGTTTTCAGGGCGGAAGCAATGCCGGGCACACGGTTGTCGCGGAAGGGAAAAAATATGTGTTGCATCTGATTCCCTCCGGCATCCTCCACGAGGGTAAAATCTGTGTGATCGGAAACGGCGTGGTGATGGATCCGTTTGACCTGCTGCACGAGATCGAGACGTTGCAGGGGCAGGGCATCGCGACGGAGGGCCGGATTTTGATCAGCGACCGGACGCACATGGTGATGCGCTGGCACCGCGCGCTGGATCAGGCGGACGAGGCGCGCCGTCCCGAGGGGAAGAAGATCGGGACGACGGGGCGCGGCATTGGACCGGCATACGCCGCGAAGGTGGGCCGGACCGGGATGCGCGCGGGTGATCTGCTGAAACCCGATTTCCTGACGCTGGTCCGGGACCAGACCGAGGCGGCGAACGAGCGGCTGGCGGCGTGGGGTGCCCCGACGCTGGATGCGGAGGAGATGGTGCGCATTTACGGCGATCTGGCGAAGCGGCTTGGTCCCTATGTCGCCGACACGGTCCGTTACGTCAACGAGGCGGACCGCGCCGGCAAGAGCCTGCTGTTGGAAGGCGCGCAGGGAACCATGCTGGATATCGATTTCGGAACCTACCCGTTCGTGACCTCCTCCAACCCGACGGCGGGCGGCGCCTGCACGGGATCGGGATTGTCGCCGCGCCGGATCGACCGGGTGGTGGGCGTTTTGAAGTGCTATACGACGCGGGTCGGGGCGGGTCCCTTCCCGACGGAATTGGACGATGCCGACGGCGAGATGCTGCGGCAGCGCGGCGGCGAGTTCGGAGCCACGACGGGCCGGCCGCGCCGGTGCGGCTGGTTTGACGCGGTGGTGGCGCGTTACTCCGCGATGATCAACGGATTCGACTTCTGGGCGATGACCAAGCTCGATGTGCTGGATGAGCTGAAGACGATCAAGATCTGCGTGGCGTATGAGCGCGACGACGGCGTGCGGTACGAGACCTTCCCCGCCGATCTGGATGTGTTGAAACTTTGTCACCCCGTTTACGAGGAGATGCCGGGCTGGATGGAGCCGACCAGCCAGGTGACGCGGTATGAGGATCTGCCGCTGAAGGCGCGGGCGTACGTCGAGCGGCTGGTTGAGCTGACGGGGGTCCGGCTGGGCATCCTGTCGGTTGGGCCGGCGCGGGAAACAACGTTGCGGCTGGGCCTTTGACCCATTCGGCGGGAAGGAGTGCGCGTGATGGAGAACGGACAGCCCCCCTTGTCACACGTGGTTCCGCCCGAAAAACTGCCTCGGCACATCGCCATCATCATGGATGGCAACGGGCGGTGGGCGAAGCGTCAGGGCAAACCCCGGTTGGCGGGGCATGAGGCGGGATCGGAGACGGTGCGCCGCCTGCTTGGATACTGCCGGGACGCGGGTATCGCCTACCTGACGCTCTACGCCTTCAGCACGGAGAACTGGAGCCGGCCGCCGGACGAGGTGGCGGGGTTGATGAATCTGCTGGGTTACTTCATCCGGAAGAACGAAGCGGAACTGCTGGAAAAGCAGGTCCGGCTGCGCGTAATCGGACGGCGTGAGGATCTGCCGGAGCCGCTGCAGGCGGACATCCTCCGGCTGGAGCGGGAGACGGAGCATTTTGAGCGGCAGCTGCTGATCGGGCTGAGTTATAGCGGCCGGAGCGAGATCGCGCGGGCCGCACGGCGGCTGGCGGAACAGGTGAAGGCGGGAACGCTGGCCCCCGAGGCGATCGACGAGGCGGCGGTGGCGGCGAACCTTTACGCGCCGGATGTGCCAGACCCCGATCTGATCATCCGGACCAGCGGCGAGATGCGGATCAGCAACTTTCTGCTGTGGCAGTGCGCGTACAGCGAGATTTATGTGACGCCGGTCCTTTGGCCGGATTTCGACGAGCGGGCGTTCCGCGACGCGTTGCTGGCGTATGCCGCGCGGGACCGCAGATTCGGAGGCGTGAAAGTGTAAAGGTTTCCCCCGGGACGGACGGAACGGCAGACGGGGGATGGGAATGGAACGGATAGGGATTTGGAATGGTACGACGAATCATAACGGGGCTCTTGATCGGAATCGCATGGATCGCCGCCCTCTGCTTTATGCCGGGATGGTTGCTGTGCGTGATCCTGTGTGTCATGTCCTGCCTTTGTCAGGCGGAATTCTACGGCATGTTGCGGAAAGGGGTTACCCGGCTTCCGTCCAGTCCCCTGTGGGGCATGGCGCTGGGGTGCATCTGGCTGGTCTACACCTACCTCTTCCCGCCGGAAACGGCGGGCGCGGCGTACCAGTTGGACGTTCTGGCCGCGCTGGTTTTCGCCTTCATGCTCCGGGTGCTCTTCATGCGCGGGCAGGAGCGGCCGATCGAGTATGCGACGGTAACGATCTCGGGATTTCTCTATCTGCCCTTCATGCTCTCGTTCCTGATCCGGATCGCCCAGTGGGGTTCGACCGAAATCGGCCGGATCGCGCCGGACCGCTCGGGCATCTTCATGGCGTTCTTCCTGGCGGCAGCGGTGAAGTTCAGCGATGTCGGCGGATTCGCCTTCGGTATCCCGTTCGGCAAGCATAAGCTGGCCCCGACAATCTCGCCGAAAAAGTCTTGGGAGGGCCTGGCCGGAAGTTTCATCGTTTCCGGAATCGTGTCGGTGGGGTTCGTGCTGTTGGCGAAACGTTTCGCCTGGCTGGCGGCGGGTCCGCTGGAAACCTTGCCGATCGGATACGCGCTGCTGTTCTCGGCGATCCTGGTGGTGGTCGGGCTGCTGGGCGATCTTGTGGAGTCCCGTTTCAAACGCGCGGTGGAAATCAAGGACTCGGCGACGCTGCTGCCGGGGTTGGGCGGTTTTTTGGATATGTTCGATAGCCTTGTCTTCGCGCCGGCGGTTTTCTATCTGGTTTTAACGGCGATCGTTCGCATAACAGCTTGATCGGAGGCGGGGCGATGCGTTCGTTGGTATTGCTGGGGAGTACGGGATCGATCGGGGAAAGCACGCTGCGGGTGGTCGCGGCGCTTCCCGGCGTATTCCGGATCATGGGGCTTGCGGCCCATTCCCGGGTAGACCGGCTGATTGAACAGGCGGTTCAGTTCGATGTCAAGACTGTCGCGGTGGCGGACGAGGCCGCCGCGCGGCGGGCAGAGATGCTGGCCACGCCTCACGGCATCGCGGTCCTTCACGGCGAGGCGGGCGTCTGCCAACTGGCGGCTGCGGACGGCGTGGACACGGTTTTGTGCGCGTTGGTGGGACTGGCGGGCCTGAAACCGGTTCTGGCGGCGATGGAGAAAGGCCGCGACATCGCACTCGCCACGAAAGAGGTGCTGGTCTCGGCGGGTGAGCTGGTGATGCGCAAACGGGCGGAACGCGGGATGGCGATCCTGCCGGTGGACAGCGAACACAGCGCGATCTTCCAGTCGCTCCAATCGGCGGCCTTCACCCCGGCGTGCGTGCGGCGCGCGGATGCACCGGAGACAGCCGGTGCGGAAACGCGGATCGACCGACTGCTGTTGACGGCATCGGGTGGCCCCTTCGCGAACCGGCCGGAGATCGATTTTGAACAGGTGACGGCGGAACAGGCGTTGAAACATCCGCGCTGGTCGATGGGACCCAAAGTGACCATCGATTCCGCCACGATGATGAACAAGGGGCTGGAGCTGATCGAAGCCGTGTGGCTGTTCGGCGTGCGGCCCGATCAGATCGAGGTGGTGGTGCACCGCGAAAGCGTGGTGCATTCCGCCGTGGAATTNNACGATGATGAACAAGGGGCTGGAGATTCTGGAAGCCCACTGGCTCTTCAACATCCCGGTCGATCGGATTGACGTGCTGGTCCACCCCCAAAGCATCGTCCACTCCCTGGTAACCTTCACGGACGGCGCGAC